>DATIUS010000250.1:0-31932 GCA_035466655.1 Candidatus Sulfomarinibacteraceae bacterium | reverse complement strand
GCCCTCGGCTACCGCTACCTCGAGACGGACGTGCACGTGACGTCGGACGGCGTCCTGGTCGCCTTCCACGACGACCGGCTCGACCGGGTCACGGATCGCCGGGGCATCGTCGCCGAGCTGCCCTGGGCGGAGGTGAGACGGGCCAGGGTCGCCGGCCGCGAGCCGATCGCGAGGTTCGCCGAGCTGCTCGCCGCGTTCCCGGATGTCCGGATCAACGTGGAGCCCAAGCACGACGCGGCGGTGCCGGCCCTCATCCAGGCGATCCGCGAGGCGGGTGCCCTGGAGCGCATCTGCGTCGGCTCGTTCTCTGACCGGCGCCTGTCGGCCGTTCGCGAGGCGCTGGGCCAGGACGCCTGCACGTCCCTGGGACCGCGGGAGATCCTGGCCCTCCGGCTCGGCGCCTGGGGCGCCCGGCAGCTCCTCGCCTGGCTTGGGCGGAGCCCGGGTCACTGCGTCCAGGTGCCGCTCCGGGCGCGGGGCCTGCCGCTCGTCGAACGGCGGCTGATCGCCGCGGCCCATGACCTCGGCCTGCCGGTCCACGTCTGGACGGTCAACGAGCCTGCGGAGATGGGGCGACTCCTCGACCTCGGCGTGGACGGGCTGATGAGCGACGCTCCCGCGGTGCTCCGTGACGCACTCGCCGCCCGCGGCCAATGGCACGTCGCCGCAGACGCGTAGGATCCGATCCGATGGCACCCGACGCCCCGGCAGCACTCGCCCGCCTCTACGACCTCGACCTGTCCGCCGATCCCGGCGACCTGGACCTCGTCCTGGCGCTCGCGGCTCGGACGGACCGGCCGATCGTCGAGCTGGCCGTCGGGTCCGGCCGGCTGGCCGTTCCGCTGGCGGCGGCCGGGCACCGCGTGACCGGCATCGACCGGGATCCGGCCATGCTGGATCGTGCGCGTGCCCGGGCCGCGGCAGCCGGGCAGTCGGCGGCCGGCCGGCTCGAGCTCGTCGAGGGCGACCTGTTCTCGGTACGGCCCGCCGGTGCCGGTTCGTTCGGGCTCGCGATCCTCGGGCTGAACTCGATCCTCGTCCTCGGCGGGAGGCGCGAGCAGCGTCGCGCATGCGGCGTCCTCGCTGACCTCCTCGCGCCGGGCGGGATCGCCGTCGTTGACGCCTGGCTGCCGCTCGCCGAGGACCTCGTCCGGTTCGACGGCCGGCTCTCGCTGGAGTGGCTGCGGCGGGATCCGGAGTCCGGTCGCGACGTCGTGAAGCTCGCGTCCGCGTGGTACGACGGCGCCGCCCGCGTCGTCACGCTGACGACCATCTTCGACGAGTCGGCAGCGGGCGAGGCGCCGATTCGCTGGACGCGGACGGACGTCCTCCACCTCGTCTCAGCGGACGAGCTCAGGGATCATGCGGAGGCGGCGGGCCTCGGGGTCGAGGTCGTCGCCGGCGATTATGATCTGTCGCCGCTCGAGCCCGGGGGCGACCGGGCGATTCTCGTCGCCCGGAAACCCGGCTGACCGGCGCCCGCCACCCGGTACTCACGGCGAACAGCCGGCAGGACTCGTGGCGGCCGGACGATCGGCGGGGAGGCCGTGGTACCGTTCCGCCCGATGGCAACGAGCGAACAGGTCCGCCTGCTGCTGGTCGAAGACGTTCCCCAGGTGGCGCAGTACGTCAGGGGACTCCTGATGTCCCAGTCCCAGATCAAGCTCGTCGACGTGCTGAGCGACGGGGCGAGGGCCGCGACCGACGTGCCGGAGCTCCGGCCCGACGTGATCATGGTGGACGCGCTGCTCCAGGGGCGGATCAAGGGGATGCAGCTCGTCAAACAGCTCCATGAGAGCGGCGCGAACGTGCCGGTCATCGTCGTGACCGTCCCGCAGCATCCGGTCAGCCCCAACCCGGAGCAGGGAATCCACGGCGTGCTGTCGATGCCGTTCTCCGGGTTCGACCTGATCACGCGAGTCCAGCAGGTCCACAAGGACCATCTGGCGCGAGACGACCGGGGGGCGTCCCAGACGATCGCGGTGTTTGCCCCGAAGGGCGGCGTCGGGAAGTCGACGATCGCGTTCAATCTCGCCGTCGCTGCCGCCCGGATCGGCACCCGGACCGTCCTCGTCGACGGCAGCATGCAGTTCGCCGACCTGCGCTCGCTCCTCCGCGTCCCGCAGGACGCGCCCTCCATTCTCGACCTGCCGACCGACCGCGTCGTCGAATCCGATCTCGCCGACGTCCTGTGGCGCGACCCATCGGGCATCGACATCCTGCTCGCCCCGCCTCGGATCGAGATGGCCGAGATGATCACCGCCCGGGACGTCGAGAAGATCCTGTCGCTCCTCGGCCGCCTGTACGACGTGGTCATCATCGACATGTCCGTCGCGCTCGACGAGCTCAACCTCGCGCTGCTCGACCGGGCGGACATGATCCTCGAGATCGTGACCTACGACTCGACGACGATCCACAACACGATCGCCGTCGCCGATACGTTCCGGGTCATCGGCTACCCGGCCGCGAAGGTCCGCTACCTCGTGAACCGGTCGGACTCGAACGCCGGGATCGACCCCGCCGACCTGGCCCGTGCCCTCGGGCGCGTGCCCGAGTTCGCCGTTCGCTCCGAGGGAGCGGTCGTGGTCGCCGCCAACAACCAGGGCGTCCCGTTCGTGCTCTCCCAGCCGGACAGCGGCGTTGCCCGGGACATCGAGCGCGTGGCTGCGGGCCTGTTCTCCGCCCGCGGCGTCCCCGTCGTCGCCGGCGCTCGCTGACCGACCGGATGTCGGACCCGCGGCCGATCGGGGTCTTCGATTCCGGGGTCGGTGGGCTGACCGTCCTGCGCGAGATCCTCCGGCGGAGCCCGGCCGAGTCCACGATCTACCTCGGTGACAACGCCCGGGCCCCGTACGGCACCCGCACCGACGATGAGGTCCGAGCGTTCAGTACCGAAGCGGTTGACGTCCTCGCCGAGCGGGACGTCAAGGCGATCGTCGTGGCCTGCAACACGTCCACGGCCGTCGCCCTGGGTCACCTTCGACATCGCTACGACCTTCCGATCCTCGGGGTCATCCGGCCGGGTGCGGTGACCGCCGCCCTTACCACACGCAATCGCCGGGTCGGCGTGATCGCGACGCCGGCCACGATCCGGTCGCACGCCTATTTCGCGGCGATCAAGGACGAGAACCCGGCCGTGGAGGTCTACGAGCACGCGACGCCCGCGCTCGTCCCGATGGTCGAGGCGGGCCTCGTCACGGGACCCGAGATCGAGGCGGCGGTCGCAGCGGCCCTCGCGCCGCTCCTTGGCGAGCGCGACGCAGCCGGCGAGTTCGTCTTCCCGCTGCCGCCCTCCGCCCGGATCGACACCCTGCTCCTCGGCTGCACGCACTACCCGCTCCTGCGTCACGCGATCGCGACGGTCGCGGGCGAGCGGATCGCGATCGTCGACTCCGCGTCGGCGACGGCCTCCGCCCTGTCCGAGCTGCTCTCGGTCAACGGCCTCGAGGCACCCGGCAGCACGCGCGGAACGGCCGCCGATGCCGGTCGCAGTGGCCACGACGCTCCGCACGAGCGGGTCTCGCCGCCGGTCCATGTGCAGCTGACGACCGGTGACCTGGAGGCTTTCAGGGCGATCGCGGGCAGGATGTTCGGCGACGCGTTCCCGGACGTCGCCGGGGTCGAGGTCGGCCCGGCCGGCCGGGCGGCCGGAGCCGCGGGATGAGCGCGCGACCCGATCGGTCCGCCGGCGGCGGACGCCGCCCCGACTGGGCGGCCGATCGGCGCTGGCAGGCGGGCTTCCTCGTCGGTTCCGTGCTGGGCGTTGCCGCCACCGTCCTGGGGCGCCGGGCGGAGCGGTCGGCGCGGCGTGGGCTCGTCGATTGGGTTGCGGTCGAGCGCCTTGCCGTCGCGCAGGCCGACCGCGCGCCGGGTCGCCTGAGCCCGCTCGAGCTGCGGGCGGCGGACGCCGCCTATCGCGACGCGATGGCCATCGTCGTCCCGCGCCTCGCGGCGGCGCTCGGAACACCGCTGCCGGGGGTCGTGGAGCGCTCGTCGGTCGTGGATCGCGCCGGCTGGGTCCACGCCAACGTCACCAGCTTCCAGAGCCTCATCTCGCGGATCGAGCGCGACCTCCTCGCCCAGGTCGTGCCGCCAGGCGGCGGGCTCGCGTCGGCGGCGGTGGCGATCGCGAACCGGTGGGTCACGACCCGCCAGCTCGGGTTCCTTCTCGGGTTCATGGGCACGCGCGTCCTCGGCCAGTACGACCTGGCCCTCCTGTCCGCCGAGGCCGAGGACGGCCGGCTCCTCTTCGTCGAGGAGAACGTCCGGGCCACGGCCCGCTCGCTCGATGTTCCGATCGGGCCGTTCCGGACCTGGATCGCGCTCCACGAGACCACCCACGCCTTCGAGTTCGAGGGCCACCCGTGGCTTCGACCCTACCTCGCCGAGCGCCTGGAGCGGCAACTGGCGATGGTCAGCGGCTCGGCGTCGACCCTCGGCCGGGATGCCCTGCGTGCCGTTGGCAGGGCGCTCCGCGGCGAGGCGTCCGGCGAGCACTGGATGGAGCTCCTGATGACGCCCGAGCAGCGCGCGATCTTCCGCGAGACGCAGGCGGTCATGAGCCTCCTCGAAGGCTTCAGCGACTACGTGATGGACGAGGTGGGGAAGGGGCTCGTGCCGGACGTCGAACGGATCTCCCGCCTGTTCCACGAACGGCGCGAGCGCCGGACGGGCTTCGAGCGGGCGGTGCTCCGGCTGACCGGTATGGACCTCAAGCTGGAGCAGTACCGTCGCGGCGAACGTTTCGTCCGGGCCGTCGCGGAGGCGCGCGGACGGTCCGCCCTGGATCGGATCTGGGCGTCGCCGCTGACGCTCCCGACGACGGCGGAGATCGACGCGCCGAGGGCCTGGATCGCCCGGGTGCTCGACGGCGCCGTCTCGGGGAGTGCCGCCGGCTCGGCGACTGGGCCGCTGCCCGGGGTGGCGGCAGGGCCGGTCCGATGACCGGCGAGCGATCCGCCGGAGCGACGGGCCCGGGTCCCGGCAGCGGACCCGGCGGCGTGCCGGCAGCGGTGGCCGTGAGCCCCATCCTGTCGGCGCGCGTTCGCGCCGGGGACCTCGACCGCATTCGCGCGGCAGCACCCGGCGCCCGGATCGTCAACCTGTCCGTCGAGGGCCTCGCGGACGGGGCGGTCGAAGACGTCGAGGTCCTCCTCCGGGGCTGGCTCAGCTCCGAGGCCTTCGACCGGCTCCTGGTCCGGGCGCCTCGCCTGACCTGGGTCCATTCGGCGACCTCCGGGGTCGAGCGGGCGCTGACGCCGGTCGCCCGGGAGCGCGGGGTCGTCGTCACGAACGCTCGTGGTGTCTTCACGCGGCCGATCGCGGAGCACGTCCTGATGCTCATCCTCGCGATCAGCCGCCGCCTTCCGCAGCTCCTGGAGCTCCAGCGCGAACGAACCTGGCAGCCATTGCAGGGTGTGGAGCTGCGCGAGCTGACGATCGGGATCGTCGGCTACGGGTCGATCGGCCGGGCCGTGGCGTCGCTCGCCGGCGCGTTCGGGGCGAGGGTCATCGCGCTCCGCCGCAACCCCGAGACCGCGCCGGCGATGTCGCCGGTGGGTCCCGGGGACCCGGCCGGATCCGACGAGGCGTTCCCGTTCCCGGCGTCGCCGGCTCGAATCGTGGGGCCGGGCGCGCTCCACGAGCTCCTCGGCGCCTCGGACGTCGTCGTCCTGGCCGCGCCGCTGACGCCCGAGACGGACGGGCTGATCGACGAGGCGGCCCTTGCCGCGATGCGGTCCGACGCCTGGCTGATCAACATCGCCCGGGGCCGCCTGGTCGACGACCGGGCCCTCCAGCGGGCGCTCCGGGACGGACGGATCGGCGGAGCCGCGCTGGACACGTTCCGCGACGAGCCGCTGCAGCCGTCCTCGCCCTGGTACGACCTTCCGAACGTGATCGTCACGCCGCACACGGCCTGGTCGTCCGCCCGGGTCCTGGACCGGAGCATCGAGCTGTTCTGCGACAACCTCCGCCGGTTCGCGTCCGGGGAGCCGCTTCGCAACGTGGTCGATCCCGGCGCCGGGTACTGAAGGCCCAGGTGAGCCGGACGATCAGGCTGGCGGCGCTCCTCGCCGCGGTGGCGACGATCGCGATCGTCGCGGGGTTCATCGCAGCGGTCGCGGCGCTGGCGATCCTCGAGGCCGTTCTCCCGCCGTTCACGCCGGCAGACGACGAAACGCTGCGCGAGCTCGTCCCGGCCGTCCTCGCCTATGCGGCGTGGGGTGCCACGACCCTCGCGACGTTCCGGGTCGCCTGGCGCAGGGTCCGCCGCCGGATCGGCCTGAACAGCTAGGGCCGAGTCGTGCGACCGGGCCGGCGCACTCGAGCGCCGCGGGATCGGTCCGGCACGTGAACCCCGCCCCTGTGTCACGATTCGCTCGACATGCAGATCGCGATCGTGGGGCTGGCCGCCAGCGGCAAGACCACCGTCTTCAACACCCTGACCCGTGGCCACGCCGAAACCGGCGGGTTCGGCGGCCTCACCCTGAACGTCGGGGTGGTCAAGGTGCCGGACGAGCGGCTCGATCGCCTGGCCGCGATCTTCCACCCGAAGAAGATCGTCCATGCCGACGTCACGTACGTGGACCTGCCGGCGCCGCCGGCCTCGAGCGAGGGCCACGTCGGGACCGAGGAACTGCCCGCCGAGCACCTGGCCCGGCTCCGGGATTCCGACGCGCTGCTCCACATCGTGCGCGCCTTCGAGGATCCATCCGTCCCGCATCCTGACGGACTCGTCGATCCGGTCCGCGATCTCGATCACCTCGATCTCGAGTTCATCCTCGCCGACCTCGCGATGGTCGACCGGCGCCTCGAGCGCCTGGGGTCGTCGGGGCGGCACGGTTCGCCCGCAGAGCGCGAGGCGAACGAGCGCGAGGAGGGCATCCTCCAGCGACTCAAGGAGAGCCTCGAGGCCGGGCGTCCGATCCGGGACATCGGGCTCGATCACGACGACGCGAAGGTGATGCGGGGCTTCCGGTTCCTGACCGAGAAGCCGGTCCTCGTCCTCCTCAACATCGGGGAGCGCGACATCGCCGCGGCGCCCGCGCTCGTCGAGCGGATCTCGGCCGGGTACCGGCACGAGCGAGCCATGGTCGAGGCGCTCTCCGCCAAGATCGAGATGGAACTCGGCGAGCTGGAACCCGACGAAGCGGCGGTCTTCAAGGACGAGCTCGGGATCGGTGAATCGGGGCTCGGGCGGGTGATCGCCCTCTCCTACCGGCTCCTGGGCCTCATCTCGTTCCTGACCGCCGGCCCGGACGAGGTGCGCGCCTGGCCGGTGCCCGACGGGAGCACCGCGGTCGACGCCGCGGCGGCGATCCACACCGACCTCGCCAAGGGGTTCATCCGGGCCGAGACCGTCTCGTACGAGGATCTCCTGGCGCTCGGCTCCATGGCCGACGCCCGCCGGCACGGGCGCCTTCGCTCCGAGGGCCGGACCTATCGGGTCCGCGACGGGGACGTGCTCGAGATCCTGTTCAGTCGGTGAAGCCCGCCCGACCGCGCACGGTCAGTTCGGCGGACCGTCGCCCGGTGTGAAGTCCGCGTAGACGGCCCGGTAGTCCACGTCCTCCACGTCGAGCTCGTCCTCCTCGTCCAGCTCGGGCTCGAGGTCGGCGAGGAAGTTGTCCTCCTCGGTCTTCGAGACGTTCACGGCGGCCGTGAGCCGATCGTCCGACACGAACACGAACCCGTAGTCCTGTTCGAGCTCGACGGCGATGGCCTCGATCAGCGATTCTGTCTCGTAGTTGTCCTGGATCCGGCGGCGAATCGACTGGACGACCGTGAAGAACTCCTCGGCATCCATCTCCTCGTCGCGGAACAGCAGGACGTCGAAGAAGAGGTCGCCCTCACCCTCCTGGAGCTCGTAGAAGTGCACGGTCGCTCCGATGGTGGATCGGTCGCCCGATGCGACCGGTCGGTGGAGTATAGGCCCGGCGGATGTGCGCCCCACCGCCGCCTGATGTGGCGCGCCGTTCGGGAGCCGGCCGGATGACCGCGGACATGACCATCGCCGTGGTCGGGTCGGCCTCCCGGGACGTCGTCCGCGACGATCCACGCGGCTGGCGGCTCGGCGGCGGCGTGGCCTACGGCGGGATGACGCTCGCCCGTCTCGGCCTCCCCACCCGGGTCCTGGTCGGCGTGGACGCGCTGGCAGCCGGTGCCCACGAGCTCCATTCGCTGCGTGAGGCCGGCGCGGACGTCCGGCTCGTTCGGCTCGGGCGGACGCCGATCTTCGAGAACATCGAGACGCCCGACGGCCGGATCCAGGGCTGCCTCGAACCCGGCGAGCCGCTCCCGGTCGAGGCCCTGCCGGACGATTGGCGGTCCGCCGGAGCATGGCTCCTGGCGCCGGTGGCCGACGAGCTGCCGGGTGCCTGGGCGGCGGTCCCGGGGCCCGGCACCCTGGTCGCCTTCGGCTGGCAGGGGATCCTCCGCGACCTTCCGGCGGGCGGCCAGGTCCGCCGCCGCGAGCCGGCGCCCTCGCCGTTCCTGCATCGCGCGGACATCGTGGGCGTGAGCCGCCACGACGTCGATCCGGCCACCCCGCTCGAGGGACTCTGGCACTTCCTCGCGCCCGGAGCCGCCCTCCTTGTCACGGAGGGGCCCCTCGGGGGCTGGGAGATCCGCCTGGCCGGGGGCGAGCCTGCCGGCCGGCGGCGCTACCCGGCGATCCCGACGACGCTGGACGTCGATCCGACCGGGGCCGGGGACGTCTTCCTCGCCGCCTACCTGGCGGCGCGGCTGGACGATTCGATGCAGGGTCCGGAGCACGAGGGAGGCGGCCTGCGGCTGGCCGCTGCTGCGGCCTCCCTCAACGTCGAGGGCCTCGGCCTCGCGGGCGTGCCGACCCTGGCGGCCGTGTCGCGGCGGATCGCGTCCACGGTGCACGGGCCCGCCGCCGGCTGATCCTTCGGCCGGTGTCGTTGACCGTCGCGCGATCCGCCGACGGAGCCGGACCGCGCGCCTGGAGAGCTCTCGCTCCATTCGCCCGTCGGGCCGGCCCGTGAACCGACGCCGCTCGACGAGGCGAAGGGCCGCCAGCGTCGCCGCGAGCGCCGCCTCGGGGTCGCGCCGCCGGTGCTCCCGGAGCTTCGCAATCTCGACCCAGGCCAGGGCGCCAAGCAGGCCGCCCCGATCGGCGATGGCGAGCCACGCCGCTTCGGCCTCGACGTACCGGCCAAGCCGGCGCAGGAGGCGCGCCCGGTCCGCGGTGAGACGCGATTGAGACCACGCCGCGTCGATCCGGTCGTCCCCCGCGATGCGCCAGGACGAGGCCGCGCCCTCCCGGCTGTGCCGCCCGCCGAAGTCCGGCCGTCGCCGTGGCGACCACCAGGCATCGAGTTCCTCGCGAACGAGATGAGGTTCGGGCCGGCCGATCATCACGGCGCCGACCGGGATCGCCGGGACGCCGGCGCCGTCGGTCGACCTCGATCCAGCGGCGGGTTCTCCGGTCGGCTCGGCGGCGATGGCGACGTCGACGCACTCGAGGGCCTCCGCAAACCGCCGGTCCGCGGCGAAGGATCGTGCGAGCCCGGCAAGGTCCCCGGCCGGCGCGGCCCGGCGCGCCGCGGTGTCGGCGAGGCGCTGGTCGAGGTGGACGAGGAGCCGGGCAAGGGAGCGGACGTCCGCGTCGTTGTGCCGGACGATCGCCACCAGGCGGGCCGGCTCCCCGTCGCGGAGGAACTGGAGGTAGCGGGCGGGGATCTCCCAGCCCGGGACGTCGCCGTGGCGATGGAGCCCGAGGAGCTCGGTCTCGACCGTCTGGAGCCTGGCGTCCGTCATCCGGTGCCGGAAGAGCCGCCGGACGACGGGAAGCAGGTCGAGGTGACCGGCGTGGCTCGGCGCTTCCGCGCGAGCCATCCGGTAGCGCGCGACGAGCAGCGGCCAGTCGAAGCCGCGCCCGTTGTACGTCACGAGCCATGCCCTCGGCGGAATGTGCGCCCGCAGGGCGTCGAGGAGCGCCGGCTCATCGGCGTGGTCGGGAAGGAGCAGCTGGACCTGTCGGAATCGCGGCCCTTCCCACCACCCGAGCCCGACCAGAAAGGCGAGCGTGCCGGCGGCCGTGGCGAGGCCGGTCGTCTCGGTGTCCAGGCAGACGAGCGGCGCGTCCGCCGGCGGCTGGCCCGGCAGCACAGCGAGTCGCCGCCGATCGAGCGGCGCCACGTCGCCACGGCCCTCCACCCGCACGTAGGTGCCGGTTGTCGTCCGGACCAGTTCTCCGTCGACCTCAGCCGCCAGCCGCTCGGCGCCCGCGGCGATCCGCCGCGACCGGTCCGCCCCGGCCTCGTCGAACGCCGGTGCGAGTTCGCCCTGGTGCTGGGACCGGAAGTTCGCGAGGCGCCGCTCGAGGGCGATCGCCACGGGATCAGGCCACCCGCGCCGACGCGCCCGAGGATCGCGCCATGCCACCGGCGCCGAGCGCACCGAGCAGCCGGAGCGCCAGCGCCTTCGCATCCACAGCGGGATCGAGCCGGGGACCCGTGCAGGCCGGGCAACCGCTGTCGCAGGCGCAGCCCGCCACGAGACCGGCCGCGCCGTCCACCAGCTCGTCGTGCCGGGCGAACAGCCGCTCCGACAGGCCGACGCCGCCCGGCATCGCCTCGTACAGGTAGATCGTCGGCGACTCCTGGTGTGGGGACCGGACCTGCGAGACCAGGCCGAGGTCCCGCGGATCAACCATGAGAAGGACCGCGGCGACCGCCTGGAGTGCCCGTCCCGCCCCGACGAGCGCGACGTCGAGATCGTCGCGGCGCCAGCCGGCCGAGGCATCCTCGGCCGTGACCCAGTAGGCGGTCGTCTGGAGCTCCAGCTCGGGCAGGTCGATCGGGCCCCAGCCGACGTTCTCGTCCGTCCCGAACTTCAGCTTCTTGAACAGGGTGACGAGACTGGCGACCATCACCTCACCGTGGACGCGCCGCCCGCCCGTCGCCGGAGCATCAGCGAAGACGTCCAGCGGCTTGAGCGTCACGGCACGATTCGCGTACGTGTAGTGGTCCACGTCGACGCGATGGACGTACGCCTTCCGCTCGCCCCACTCGAGCCGATCCACGTAGTACTGCACCGACTCGTGGATGTAGATCGCCCGCTCGTGGACGAGCACCTGGGCGGAAAAGAGGTCCACCTCGCCGAGGACCCGAGGGCGGTCCGGCGTGGTGTCGATGATCACGACGTTCTCGGGCGCGGCCGCCCGGAGGCTCACCTCCGAGGCCGGGAAGTTCTCCGAGCTCCAGTACCACCGGCCGTCCCCGGCCTGGCGGACATGGCCCTCCTCGCCGAGGAAGGCGAGCAGGTCGTCCGCCGGGGCCAAACCGAAGACCTCACCGGACTCGAAGGGCAGCTCGAAGGCCGCGCACCGGAGGTGGGCGAGGAGGACGTGGAGGTTGTCCGGGTCGATCCGCGCCTCCTCGGGCGATCGCTCGAGGAGGAACTCAGGGTGATGGATCACGTACTGGTCGACCGGCGAGGCCGAGGCGACGAGGATGCCGACGGAGGGATCCAGGCGACGGCCGGCCCGGCCGAGCTGCTGCCAGGTGGCCGCGACCGACCCGGGGTACCCGGCGAGGACCGAGACATCGAGCGAGCCGATGTCCACGCCGAGCTCCAGGGCGTTCGTCGAGACGACCCCGAGGATCTCGCCGTCGCGCAGGCCGCGCTCGATGGCGCGCCGTTCCGTCGGGAGGTAGCCGCCGCGATAGCCGCGGACCCGCGAGCGCGGGCCGAGATGCTCTCGGAGCGCCTCGCGCAGGCCGGTGAGGAGGATCTCCACGGCGACCCTGGCCCGCCCGAAGACGATCGTCTGGCGCCCGGCGCGCAGGAACGGCAGCGCCCAGCGTTGAGCATGGGTGAGCGCCGAGGACCGGGCCCCGGTTGCCCCATCGAGGATCGGCGGGTTCACGAGCAGGACATGGCGCTGCCCGCGTGGCGCACCGTTGCGGTCGACGAGCAGCGCCGTCCGCCCGGTCAGCTGGGCGGCGAGCTCGGCCGGGTTCCCGATCGTCGCCGACGCGCACACGATGACCGGGTTCGAACCGTAGTGGCGGCACAGCCGGAGCAGCCGGCGGAGGACGTTCGCGACGTGGCTCCCGAAGACGCCGCGGTACGTGTGCAGCTCATCGATGACGATCACGGTCACCTGCTCGAAGAGCTGGAACCATTTCGTGTGGTGGGGGAGGATCGCCGAGTGGAGCATGTCCGGGTTGGTGACCACCACCTGGCCCGCCGTCCGGATCGCCGACCGGATGGGCGCCGGCGTGTCCCCGTCGTAGGTCGCCGCGGCGACCTGGAGCGAGCTGGCCCGGGCGAGGCCGGCGAACTCCGCGACCTGGTCCTGGCCGAGCGCCTTGGTCGGGAAGAGGAAGAGCGCGCGCGCGGATGGGTCGTCGGCCAGAGCCTGGAGGACGGGGAGCGTGTAGCAGAGCGTCTTGCCCGATGCGGTCGGGGTGACGACGACGACGTCCCGGCCGGCATGCACGGCCTCGATCGCCTCCGCCTGGTGGCGGTAGAGGCCGTCGATCCCACGCGAGCGAAGGCCCTCGACGATCCGGCCGTCCAGCCAGTCGGGGAACGGGACGGAATCGGCGGCCCGTGCCGGCAGCACCTCGTGGTGGACGACCGCCGAGGCGAGCGACGGTTCCTCGAGCAGGCGCGCGAGGACCGCATCGGTGGAGCCCGGCGCATAGGTCCGCATGGTCTTGGACTCCTGAATAGAACGCACGTTCGATTGTGGCAGTCTAGCCGGAGCCTGATCGGCCCGTGTGCCACCTCGAGTGACACAGGTTCGAGTGGACCTACCCCGGTTGACACGACGGCCGCAACGTAGCTACCCTCGCCGGGATGCCGGACCGCGAGACGCCCGAGCCGCCGCACATCGCCCGGCGCCCCGCCACGACCGGCGGGGGCACCGGGCGAGACCATCCGATCCCGGCGGACCTGTCGGCCGTTCCGAAGTTCCTCCGCGACCGTGGCGCCGCCCAGGTCCGACTTCCGCGCCGTTCCGTCGGCCGCGCCGATCCGGAGCCGGATCCCGGCGCCTCGGCCGCTGCTGCCGTCGCCGCGCTCCCGATGGCCGGGCTCCCGCCGCGCCGGCTCATCGTCCTGGGCCTCGTCATCGCGCTCGCCTGGATGGCCGTCTCGTTCGGCCGGCAGGTCACCGAGGCCTCGGCCGCCACGGCCAGGGCAGACCAGCTCCGGGCGGCCACGGCGGCGCTCGCGGTCGAGGTCGCCGGCCTGGAGCGTGAGCTCCAGACGGTGCAGGACGTCCGCTACATCACCGGGGCAGCGCGGGCCTATCGCCTCGGGACCGTGCGCGAGATCGCCTTCGCGCTGGAGGTCGGCGCCCCGCCGCTCGCCCCGGACGCGCCCGGCTCTGGATCGCTCCGGCTCGGCGCCGAGGGCGCGCCTGGCAGCCCGCTCGAATCCTGGCTGACCATCCTGTTCGGCCCCGGCGGCTGACGCCGCCTGGCTTCGTCGGGCCGTCGATCGGCCTGCCGGAGGAGCCCGCCCGAGGCGGAGGAGCTCGGGTGGGCACCAACCCGCCACCGAGCAGGCGCTCGCGCGACGATGTGGATACACCCTGGACATCTCCGACGTGCGGACGCCCGTCGAGATCGCGGCGACGACCGATCCCCCCGGTCAGGATGGCGACCTGCACTCGATGACGCCGTACGGACCGTATCTGCTCGCCAACGATGAGGACTTCGATCCGCGCTCGCCGGCTGAGGTGTGGTTCGACGGGTCGCTGCAGGGGTACGCCACCGAGCACCCGTTCGTCGAGACGGCACTGTGGGACCACCCCGGTCACGAGGTCACGGGCAGTGTGGTGATGGCCGCCAACGAAGGGTGCGATCCCGCCGACTACCCGACCGAAGCCGACGGTGCGATCGTGGTCGTGCAGTCGCCATTCTCGTTCCTTGCCGATGCAGGGGCGCTCTGCCCGATGCCCCAGCAGGAGAACACGGCGGAGGCCGCCGGCGCCGCCGTCGTGGTCCACCGGTTCGACTCGGCCGACACGAGTCCGCAGTGGTGGGACTTCTCCGAGGCGACGATCCCCGTGGTGTTCACGGACGTCGACACCGCCGATGGGATGGTCGCGGCGGGAACCGCGACAGTTCGGGCGGCGAAACCGACCTGGGGATTCCTGCGCGTCTTCGACGCGGCCAGCGGTGCCCAGGTCTCGCAGTTCGACGGCGTGCCGAACATCAACGACCTGTCCAAAGCCGGCGACGGGTTCTGGTCGATCCACAACACCGAAGTGTCGGGATCGATTGCGTACTCGTCGTGGTATTCAAACGGGATCGTCGCGCTCGACCTCGACCCGATCACCGACATCCAGATGGTCGGCCAGTTTGTGCCGCCCGGCGAACCGTTCGCCGAGGTCTGGGGGGTGTTCATCGGCGACGACGGGCTGATCTATGCCAGCGACCTGGGCAGCGGTCTCTGGATCATCCGGCCAACCTTCGACGACTGAACGAATCGCTCACTGGTAGAGCAGGGGACTCGTACGTCTCCCTGTCAAACCGCCGTGGCTCCGAGTGGGAACTGATCGGGAATGTGCCCTACAGAAGGCGTCGGACTCGAGGCAGGAGGTCGTCGCGGGGCCGACCCTCGTAGCAGGCGGCCCAGCCGACGAGATCAGGGCGCAGCCCGAACAGCACGAATGCCCGCTCGGCACGCCCTGGCCCTGCCTGGAGGCCACGTTCCGTTCGAAATCCGCTCGCAGTCATTGGCTCGAGCGCCGCCGATGGCGCCACGAGGCCTCGGCGCCCGCGCGCGCGCATCCGACGCGCCTCGCGCTGGCAGTCGTGATACGTCGATGCCCCGCCCATCAGTGTCGAGGTGTCGAGGCGGGGCCGCGCGCGTGGGGGACGCGGCAACTCGATCGACCAGATGGACCGAGCGACACCGGCAAGGTCCGCAGGATCAGTGATCTCCTCGTGCCTGAGGAATTCGGCCCACGCGCCATCGGGCGTCTCCGCGAAATAGTGCACGGGCCCTTCTCCGACGTCGTGCCACCGAGCCGGAGGCTGAGTCGGCGCTTCCCAGAGAAACGGAAATCGAGGATCGGCGTGACGAAATACGATCACGTCGCGGCCCCAACGCCTGCGAGGGAAGCTGCAAGCTGGCGGACCCTTTCGACGTCCGGAGAACCGGGATCCCAGTCCGTTCCGAGGACCTGGCGCGGCGAACGACCGTCGAGCTGTGTCCGTTCGCGCTGGAACCAGCGCCGAACACCGAACTCGTTGTATGCGCCTGCGAGGTCGGACAGCACCAACGCGAGCCAATGGATGCGAGCCGCCAGCTCGTCCGGCCATTTCCGCGAGCCAGCCGCGTAGCGACCCAAACTGACGCCCGACGTTCCCGTCAAGACCGCGAGGTCCTCGCGGCCAAAGACGCGCAGCAATTCCGGCAGCTCGCGGTCGGGCAACGGCGACTCTGCGAGTGAGTCATCTAGTCGCTCGATGAGCGCCGCGAGCCGATTGGGTCCGCTGACTCCCCGGAGGAGCGCGACTGCCGCATCCTGACCGATTCCTGCGGCGGAAGCCTCCTGCGCGATCCTGCGAACGAGTTCAAGGTCAAGACGGTCCAC
Source organism: Candidatus Sulfomarinibacteraceae bacterium (assembly GCA_035466655.1). Lineage (GTDB taxonomy): Bacteria > Chloroflexota > Limnocylindria > Limnocylindrales > CSP1-4 > UBA5189. Next base: position 16,343 of record DATIUS010000250.1, on the reverse strand, counting down.
TCGTTCGGTGTCGCCAAGCAGTCCCAGCGCGATCGCTCGCCGCAGCAACCGGATCGCCGGGTCCACAAGCGTGGGGCGATCGAGCGGAGCCCCAACGGTAGAGATTCGGACGGATGCCATGTACCGAAGTGTAACCGTATGGCGGACTTGGTCAACAGGTTTGGCGTGGTCACCGAACCGGCCCCTGGGCCGAGGCGGCGAATCCGTCGGAACGGCGGGTCGGGGTCGCCGACTGCCCCACCGCATCATGGAAGCTGGAGACCGAGGCACGGAGTTAAGATCGACGACCATCGTTGGAGGAGGGAGAGGTCATGCCGCTCTATTTGACGCGGTTCAGCTACACGCCCGAAACCTGGGACCGGCTGATCAAGAAGCCGGAGGATCGGCGGGCTGCGGCGCAGCAGTACATCGAGTCGGTCGGCGGCAAGCTGCACGGCTTCTGGTACGCGTTCGGCGATCACGACGGCTACAACCTCTGGGAGGCGCCCGACAACGTTTCGATGGCAGCCGTCGCGGTCGCGATCGGCGCTGGCGGAGCACTCGGCTCGATCCAGACAACCGTGCTGCTGACTGTCGAGGAGACGCTCGCTGCGCTCGAAAAGGCGCGGTCGGTCAAGTACAAGCGCCCCGGCAGCTAGGACCAGCTGGTCGAGGCGGAAGGCAGGAATCAGTCGAGGCATCACCCGCATCCGCAGCGGCATGGTCCGCTCGTTCTCGTCGCCTGCGGTCGGAGATGCCGTCAAGCCTGTTGACCTGGGCGTCATTCCGGCTCCCGAAGCGATGCGCCGCTCGGTCGTTGTCCGCCCTCTGACCCCGGTTGCCGCTTGCGATCACGCTCGGTAAGCTTGAAACCACGGCGGAGTAGCTCAGTGGTAGAGCAGGGGACTCATAAGCCCTTGGTCGGTGGTTCAAATCCGCCCTCCGCTACCACCCGATCGCACCCGACGGCCCCATCTCGGGGCCGTTGCGTTTTCCTGAAGATTCCTTGGCCTGCGCCTCCGCGCACCGAGGCTCGCTCTCAAGGCAGGCTCAACGGCGACGATTCGTGCTCGGCTGGCCCGGATCGCACCCGGCGGGCCGTCGGGATCCCGACGCTATACTCGCCGCGGGCCCGTCCTCAATGCCGGCCCGTCACCGGAGGCGCTCCTTGAATCCGAAGTTCATGCGCAACGCGTTGCTGATGTTCGTCCTGGCCGTCGGCGTCGCTGCGTTGCTCTACACCTGGCTCAACCAGTCCACGGCGGCAACCGCCAACGGCTACGGCAACTTCCTCAACGACGTCAAGAACGGTCGGGTCGAAGAGGTCAGGCAGCGAGCCGAAAACCTGACCGTCACGCTCAAGGACGGCGAGACCTATACGGTCGTCGTGCCGAGCGTCCTCACCCAGGTCCTCGACGACATGCGCCAGGCGGCCGAGGATGGCGGCCAGACGTGGGACGCGCGGATCTACGCCGCGGAACAGGCTCCCGACAACTCGTGGGTCGGCCTGCTCCTGACCGCGGTCCTCCCGCTCCTCGTGATCGGCGGGTTCATCTACTTCATGATGCGCCAGGCCCAGGGCACCAACAACCAGGCGCTCTCGTTCGGCAAGAGCCGCGCCCGCATGTTCCTCGGCAACAAGACCGTCGTGACGTTCGCCGACGTGGCCGGTGTGGACGAGGCAAAGACGGAGCTCCAGGAGGTCGTCGAGTTCCTGAAGTACCCCGAGAAGTTCAATACGCTCGGGGCGCGGATCCCGCGCGGCGTGCTGCTCGTGGGACCGCCCGGCACCGGCAAGACGCTGATGGCGCGCGCGGTCGCAGGGCAGGCAGAGGTCCCGTTCTTCAGCATCTCGGCGTCCGAGTTCGTCGAGATGCTGGTCGGCGTGGGGGCGAGCCGCGTCCGGGACCTGTTCGACCAGGCCAAGCGCAACAGCCCGTGCATCGTCTTCGTGGACGAGATCGACGCGGTGGGCCGCCAGCGCGGCGCCGGCCTGGGCGGCAGCCACGACGAGCGCGAGCAGACCCTCAACCAGATCCTCGTCGAGATGGACGGCTTCGACACGAACACGAACGTCATCGTCGTCGCCGCCACGAACCGCCCGGACGTCCTGGACCCGGCGCTCCTGCGCCCGGGCCGCTTCGACCGCCAGGTCATCCTCGACCGGCCGGACATGAAGGGCCGGGTGGCGATCCTCAAGGTCCACATCAAGGGCAAGCCGCTCGACAAGAACGTGTCCATCGAGGACCTGTCCCGTCAGTCGCCCGGCTTCTCCGGCGCCGACCTCGCGAACCTCGTCAACGAGGGCGCGATCCTGGCCGCTCGCCGGAACCGCAAGACGATCGGCATGTCCGAGTTCGAGGAAGCTCTCGAGCGGATCGTGGCCGGCCCGGAGCGGAAGTCCCGGATCATCTCCGAGGCTGAGAAGCTGATCATCGCCTACCACGAGGGCGGGCACGCGGTCGTCCAGAGGGTCCTCCCGAAATGCGACCCGGTGAGCAAGGTCACGATCGTGAGCCGGGGGATGGCCCTCGGGTACACGATGGCCCTGCCGACCGAGGACCGCTACCTCCAGTCGAAGACGGAGTTCGAGGACAAGATCGCCGGCCTCCTCGGCGGCAACGCCTCGGAGCGGATGGTCTTCGGCGACACGACGACCGGCTCGTCCAACGACATCGAGAAGGCGACCCAGCTCGCCCGGCGGATGGTCACCGAGTTCGGCATGAGCGATCGCCTCGGCCCGCTCTCCTTCGGCAAACGGGACGAGCTTGTCTTCCTGGGCCGCGAGATCGGGGAGCAGCGCAACTACTCCGACGAGATCGCCAAGCAGATCGACGAGGAAGTCCGGGCGATCATCGACCGCGCGTACGAGCGGGCGACCCAGGTCCTGACCAGCCATCGCGACCGGCTCGAGGCGCTCGCCCAGAAGCTGATCGCCGAGGAGTCGGTGGACAGCGAAGGCTTCGAGTCGCTGTTCAGCGACCTGCCCCCGAAGGAGTACCTCCACGGTCTCCCGCCGCGCAGGCACGAGCCGCCGACGCCATCGGCGCCGGCAGATGCGTCGCCTGCGCCGGAGGCGCCGCCGGCCTCGGCGCCCGCACCCCACCCTGCCTGAAGCCTCGGTCCGATGGCCAGCAGGGGCGTTGCCTCGAACTTCGGGGTCGCCCGCTTCGGCCAGCTCATCCCGACCCAGGTGACACGGTGATCGCGAAACCGATCGCACCCGACCCGGCCATCGAGGCCGAGCTCGAGGCCACGCGCGAGGAGCGCCTCGCGTCCTACCTCGAGTTCCTGCGGATCCCGAGCATCTCGGCGCTTCCGGAGCACGCCGGGGACATCCGCCGCGCCGCGGCCTGGATCGCCGCGGAGCTGTCCCGCATCGGCTTCGAGCACGCGGAGGTCTGCGAGACTCCGTGGCACCCGGTGGTCTACGCGGACTGGCTCCACGCCGAGGGCGCCCCGACCGTCCTCGTCTACTGCCACTACGACGTCCAGCCCGTTGATCCGATCGAGCTGTGGGAGACGGCCCCCTTCGAACCGTTCGTTCGCGACGGGCGGGTCGTCGGCCGCGGGACCGCCGACGACAAGGGCCAGCTGCACATGCATCTCCGCGCCGCGGAGGCGCTGTTCGCGACCCGCGGTGGGCTCCCGCTCAATATTCGGATCGTCTTCGAGGGCGAGGAGGAATCGACATCGGCCAGCCTCCCCGGCTGGATCGAGGCAAACCGGGACCGCCTCGCGGCCGACGTCGTGATCATCAGCGACACGTCGTTCTTCGAGGGCAACATCCCGGCGATCACCGAATCGCTCCGGGGGATCCTGTACACCCAGATCGACGTGACCGGCGCGCCGCTGGACCTCCATTCCGGCAGCTACGGGGGGAACGTCGAGAACCCGGCCAACGCCCTCGCCCGGATCATCGCCGAGCTCAAGGGCCGCGATGGAGTCGTCTGCGTGCCGGGCTTCTACGACGACGTCGTCCCGCTCGACGACGCGGCCCGGGGCCGCCTTGCGGCCCTCAGCGTCGACGAGGCCGCCTACCGGGACCGGGTCGGCGTGCCGGCGCTGACCGGCGAGGCGGGCTACACGGTCCTCGAGCGCGAGGGTGCCCGCCCGACGCTCGACGTCAACGGGATCTGGGGCGGCTTCCAGGGCGTGGGCTCCAAGACGATCATCCCCGCGCACGCTCACGCCAAGGTCAGCATGCGGCTCGTCGCCAACCAGGATCCTGCGCGGATCTTCGCGCAGTTCCGGGCCCACGTCCTGGCGCTGGCGCCGCCCGGCGTCCGCGTCGAGGTCCAGCAGCTCGGGGCCGGGCGCCCGAGCGCCACGGCGGTCGACCACCCGGTCGTCCGCGCGGCGGCTCATGCCCTCGAGGCGACCTTCGGGCGCGCGCCGGTCTACCGCCGGAACGGCGGCTCGATCCCCGTGGCGGAGATGTTCGAGCGGCAACTGGGCCTGACGGTGGTTCTCATGGGGTTCGCGAACCCCGATGACAACGCCCACGCGCCGAACGAATCCATGGTCCTGGCGAACTACGAGACCGGCATCCGGACGATCTGCCTGCTGTGGGACCTGCTCGGTCGGCACGGCCTGGGCGAGATCCCGGGGTAGGCGGCCTCGTGCGACGGGTGCACCGGATTCGGGGGGACGGAGCGCACGGGCCGGCGTGTCCGGCAGTACGTTCGGGTGGGCCGGACGGATCCACGGGGCGAGTGGTCGTGGATGGGCGGGTGCTAGGATGCGGCGACCGGAGTTACACGGGGAGGACCAGCGAACGGTGACCGCAGGGACCAAGACGCCCGCCGAGGCGGGCCCCCGCACGTGGCGGCTCGACAGCGACAACGGGAGCATGGCTCCTCGCTCCGCGCTGGACGTCCTCGTGGACCTGAACGACAAGGTCGTCAGCGGCGAGCTCGGCGAGTACCAGCCGGTCCCGCTCGGCTTCACTCCGCTCGACAAGACGATCGGCGGCGGCCTGCGACCGGGTGAGCTGCTCCTGATCGGCGGCGCGCAGGGCACCGGCAAGACGACGATGGCGCTCCAGATGGCGCGCAACGTGGCCGCCTCCGGCCAGGCCAGCGTCCTGTACATCTGCTTCGAGCACGACGAGGCGTACCTGCTCAACCGCCTGATCGCCCTCGAGTCCGCGCTCGCGCACCTGCCCCAGAAGACGGGCGCGATCAAGATCCAGGACGTTCGCAAGGAGATCCTCGGGACCTGGGCGGCGCCAGGCGGCGAGACGCCGAACCTCGCCAACAATCCCCGCCTGCGGCCGTCCCTCGACCGGATCGCCCGGTACGGACAGAACCTCTTCCTGCTTCGCGGCTCCGCGACGGCGAGCACGATCGACAACATGCGCAAGCTCGTCCAGCAATACCGCGAGCTGGCCGGCGGCCGCCGCCTCATGGTGATCGTGGACTACCTCCAGAAGGTGCCCCAGATCCCCGAGCCGGACACGGAGACCGAGAAGGTCACCTTCGTCGTCAACGGCCTCAAGGACATCGCCCTGTCCGAGGAGGTTCCGCTGATCGCGATCGTGGCAGCGGACAAGGAGGGCCTCAAGGCCGCCCGCCTGCGGAACTTCCACCTCCGCGGTTCGTCGGCAATCAACTACGAGGCGGACATCATCCTCATCCTCAACGAGAAGTACCAGATCGTCGCCAAGGTGAACATCGAGTTCAACCCGTACCAGGCGCAGCGGTTCCGCGACTGGGTCATCCTGTCCGTCGAGAAGAACCGCGGCGGCCAGGACGCCGTCGACCTCGAGTACGAGAAGCACTTCGAGTACTCCTGCTTCGACTCGAATGGCCGGACGGTGCAGGAAAAGCTCATCGAGGAACGTCTCTACAACGATTAGCGGCGGCCCATCCGGCGCCCTCGCGGCGTTGTCGCCTGCGGTCCTCGCTCACGCACCTTGGAGTGCGCTCGCTCCGGTCCTCGGCTCCGCCTTGCGCTGACGCCGGCTTGGCCGCCGCCTTTGGCAGGCCTCTCGCTGCTCGCGCCTTTCGGGGCGACGAGTGGCCTTCCATTGACGCCGGCGAGGCTCCGCAGCTTGCCGGGGCGAGGAGGGCCGGATCGCCGGGCGTGACGCCCTGATGACGCAGCGCGGGTAGAGTCTCGGCATGCATTCGGATGCGGAGTTCCCCGGGGTCATCGAGGTCGTGGTCGAGATCCCGCGCGGCAGCCGGAACAAGTACGAGTTCGACGAAGTCGCCCGGGTCTTTCGGCTCGACCGGGTTCTGTCGTCGGCGGTCTTCTACAACTTCGACTATGGGTTCATCGAGGGGACGAGGGCCGACGACGGCGATCACACCGACGCGCTCCTCGTGATCGACGAGCCGACCTTCACCGGCTGCCACGTCTGGGCGCGCCCGATCGGCGTTCTCGAGATGCGTGACGAGAAGGGCGCCGACTACAAGGTCCTGTGCGTTGCGGAGGGTGATCCGAACCAGGCGCACATCGAGCGCCTCGACCAGATGCGGCCGCACCGGCTCGTCGAGATCGAGCACTTCTTCGAGACCTACAAGCTGCTCGAGGACAAGACGGTCGAGGTGCTCGGTTGGCGTGACCGCGAGCGGGCCCGAGAGATCCTCGAGACCGATCGACGGGCGTGGCTCCGGGAGGGCGGGGGCCATCGCTGAGGATCGGTCCCACGATCGCGGACGGGGCGGGGGCGGCGGGCCGGACCTGCCGCGCCTGTTCGTGGCGGTGCCGGTGCCGCCGGTGGTGACGACCGAGGTGGCGCGCGTCGTCGAGGACGCCCAGCGTGAGCTCGGTGACCACGCCCGGCGGGTCCGCTGGGTCCAGCTCGACCGCCTCCACGTCACGCTCCGGTTCCTCGGCCCCACACCGGCGCGGCGGGTGGGGGAGGTCGCCGCTGCCCTTGACGCCGCCGCCGTCGGGATCGGCCCGTTCGAGGTCCGGTTCGCCGGCGCCGGGGCGTTTCCGAGCCGCGATCGGCCGCGCGCCCTGTGGCTCGGAATCGTGCGCGGAGCGGCGGAACTGGGTCGTCTCGCCGCGGCGTTCGAGGCGGCGCTCGCGTCGGCCGGCTGGCCGGTGGAAGCACGCGCCTTCCGTCCGCACATGACGGTTGCGCGCACGGACGGCCTCAACGAGGGCACGGCCGCGGCGGGGGCCCTGGAACGCGCCGCGTCCACCCTCGACGCCGGGTTCCGCACCGACCGCGTCCTGCTCTACCGCAGCCACCTCGGCTCCGGGCCCGCGAAGTACGAGGCACTCCACGAGACGCCGCTGATCGGGCCGTAGCCCGTCCGGCGGTCCCGACCGGCTCGCCCGGTCAGGAGGCGCGCGCCCTGTTACGATCGACGCACGCCGACGGTCCATTCGTCATGACCAAGGAGCCTGCAATCGCGTGACCGGACCCCAGCGCAGCCGCCTCGTCCTGGCCCTCGGGGCCGTAAACCTCGTCCTCGCCGTCGCGGCCTTCGGGCTCGTCGGCTCGCTCGAGCCCCGGCAGCAGGTGGCAGGCGCGACGGCCGCGCCGAGTGCCCCGGCCGCCGCCGTGGCATCCCCCGGGCAGACAGAGGAGCCAGGTCAGGCAGGCGACCCGGGTCAGGCGGAGGAGCCTGGTGGTCCCGGCCAGACGGAGCCGGAGCCTGGGGTCGAGCCGGGCGAGCCCGCCCGTGACGGAGGTCCCGACGCCGATGGCGGGGCGGCCGGGGAGCCCGGCACCGCCGGGAACGGCTCGACGGGCTCCACCGGGACGTCATCGGGATCGGCCCCGGGCGCACCTTCACCGAATGCCGGCGGGCCCCCGGTCGTCGCTCCTGAGCCACCCGGGCCCCCGCCCGCGCAACCACCACCTCCACCCCCGCCTCCGCCTCCGCCCCCGCCGCCGCCACCCCCCCCGCCGACACCACCATCGCCGCCACCTCCACCGCCGGCGTTCGTGGAGCCGTCGAAGGCCCTGCCGCCGTGCCCCGGTGTTGCCGATGGGCCGCCGGGCCTCGAGAAGGTCGTGGGTGACAACGGCCGGCCGTGCCGTGGCGGCGAGGGGCACGACCGCGGGAGCGAGACGGGCTCGGACGATCGCGGCCGCGGCGACGAACGGGGCAGGGGTCGCTCCTCGCCGTGCCGCGGGCCTGGCTCGCCCCGGGTTCGCCGCCGCGCCTCCTAGGTCGCGGACGCGTCGAACTCCGCCGTGATCAAGAACGACCGGGACCGCGTCGTCCGACGGCCGTCCTCCTCCGGCGCCCTCGAGTGACCGACGGGCCGCCTCGGCGGATCGCATTCCTCGGCTTCGGCCTGATCGCGGGATCGATCGCCCGGCGCCTTGCGGGCGGCCGCGCCGCGGCCGGGGGCGGCACGGACGGCCCGGAGCTCATCGCCTGGAGCCCGTCGAATCGGGGACCCGGCGGCGCAGCCCGTGAGGGCGTCATCGATCGGGTCGCCGCAGACGCGGGCGCGGCGATCCTCGGTGCGGACCTCGTGGTGCTGGGGGCCCCGCCGCTCGAGACGATCGAGCTGCTCGAGGCGCTCGGTGGCCGACTCCGCGCCGCGCTGGCACCGGACGCGGTCGTGACGGACGTCGCGAGCGCCAAGGCCGCGATCGTCGTCGCGGCCGACGCGGCCGCGCTCCGGTTCGTGGGCGGCCACCCGATGGCCGGCCGAGAGCTCGCCGGCTACGGTGCTGCGAGTGCCGACCTGTTCGTCGATCGACCCTGGGTCATCGTGCCGGGAGCGGCCGCCGACGAGGCGGCCGTGGAGCGCGTCGCCTGGCTCGCGGCCGCGTGCGGCGCGCACTCGATCCGGATGGGCGCGGGCGAGCACGATGCGACGGTGGCGGCGATCAGCCACCTGCCACTCGTCACCTCGGCGGCTCTCGTCGAAGCGGTGGCCGGCGGCGCCGCCGAACGGCCCGACTGGCCGATCGCCGCCTCGTTGGCCGCGTCGGGCTGGCGGGACATGACGCGCCTGGCGCGCGGCGACGCGACGATGGGCGCCGGCATCGCGGCGACCAACGCGCCGGCGATCGCCGCGCGACTGCGCGACCTCCGCGCGGCGCTTGACGCGTGGATCCAGGACCTGGAGCGTGAAGGCGGGCCGGACCCCGCCCGGCTCGAGTCCCGCCTCCGGGCCGTCCGGGACCGGCTGGATCGGCCACCCGGATCTGGCGCTTGAGCGTCAAGCCGCAAGCGGAGCGCGTCCTGGTCGTGCCGCGGGCGGTCGTGATGGGCGATCCCGGCTGGCACGGGGTCCGGACCGACGGGCTCGTCGAATTCGAATCCCTGGTCTCCGGGGCGAGCCGCTTCGTGCCGCGCGAGATCGCGGAGACAGACCGGTCGCTCAAGCAGCTGATCCCGTATCTCGTGCTGCGCGACGGCGCGCGGTTCTTTCTGATGCGCCGAACCCGGGCCGGCGGCGACGCCCGACTTCATGAGCGCTTCTCGATCGGCGTCGGGGGGCACATCAACCCGGGCGATCGCGACCTCCTCGGCGGGTTGCGCCGGGAGTGGCGCGAGGAGCTCACCGCGGCGTTCGTCCCGGCTTTCCGGTTCGTCGGCCTCCTCAACGACGACACGACCGAGGTCGGCTCTGTCCACCTGGGCGCCGTCTTCGTCGCGGACGCGGCGGGTCGCGCGGTCGGGATCCGCGAGACGGACAAGCTGAGCGGCGCGTTCGCGAGCCGTGAGGAGGTCGCGGCCGTCGTGGCCCGGATGGAGACGTGGAGCGTCCTGGCCTTCGAGTTCATCGAGCGGCACCTTGACGCCGGATTGCCCGGACCGACCTAGGAGCGCACCGAACCGACCAGGAGCGCAGGCCGGACCGACCGAGGAGCGCGCGACGACCGGATCCGGGATCCTGCACCCCACGGTGCCATACTGGCCGCAGGACCGGCACGATGACCACCCGCATCTTCGCTCGCCCCCTCCGGCTCGCCGCCGTCGCGGCGGCCCTTGCGATGGCGGCGACGACCGGGCTCGCGGCGGGCGCATCCGGCCCGATCGTCGTCCTCCGGGCGACCGGCGTCGTGGACAGCGTGATGGCCGGCTACCTCGCCGAGGGGATCGCCGGGGCGGAGCGCGACGGCGCGCCGGTGGTGATCATCGAGCTCGACACCCCCGGCGGGAGCCTCGACGCGACGCAACGGATCGTCACCTCGCTCCTCGAGGCGCGCCTTCCGACGATCGTCTGGGTCGCGCCGGCCGGCGCACGGGCGGCGTCGGCGGGTACGTTCATCACCCTCGCCGCGAACCTCGCGTTCATGGCCCCGGGGACGAACATCGGGGCCGCCTCGCCGGTGGACTCGTCGGGCGGCGACATCGAGGGCACGCTCGGCGAGAAGGTCCGCAACGACGCGGTCGCGAAGATGCGGGCCATCGCCCAGGAGCGCGGCCGGAATGAGGCCTGGGCCGTCGCGACGGTCACCGAGGCCCGCTCCTCGTCGGCGATCGAGGCCGTGGGGGCGGGAGCGGTCGACGGGATCGCCGCCACGCTCGACGAGGTTCTCGCCGCGGCCGACGGCCGGGAGGTTCGGGTCGTCGGGTCGACGATCGTCCTCGATCTCGCCGGGGCGGACGTCCGGGAGGACGAGATGAACCCGTTCCAGGCGTTCCTCCACCTCCTGTCCGACCCGAACATCGCGTTCATCCTGTTCACGATCGGGTTCTACGGGCTGATCTTCGAGCTCCAGAACCCGAACTTCGTCACCGGGATCCTCGGCGCCCTCGCGATCATCCTCGCGCTCGTCGGATTCGGGAGCCTGCCGCTCAACGTGGCCGGGCTGCTCCTCCTGGGTCTCGCGATCGTGCTCTTCGGCCTCGAGGCCACGGTCACCAGCCACGGCCTGCTGACCGTCGGCGGGCTGATCTGCTTCGTGCTCGGCGCGTCGGCGCTCTACACCGCCCCCGGCGACCCGATGGCCCCGATCGTCGGGGTTGCGCTGCCGTTGCTCGTCGTGACGACGGTCACGACGGCCGCGTTCGGTGCGCTCATCGCCTGGGCGGCGATCCGGTCCCGGGGCCTGGTCGCCGAGACGGGCACGGCCGGCGCCCCGTTCGTGCTCGGCTCGCCGGGCAGCGTCCGCCGCCCGCTCGATCCGGTCGGCACGGTCTACGCGGCCGGCGAGGAGTGGACCGCCCGGTCGCGCGGGGAGGTGGCCCTGGAGCGCGGGGCCTCCGTCCGGATCGTTGCGGTCGACGGGCTTACGCTCATCGTGGAGCCGGATCCCTCATCATCGGAGCCGACATGATCCACCCGGTGGGTCGACGTCATCGCACCTGGAGGTCGCCATGGAGTTTCCGGTCGTAATCGCGATCGCCGCCTTCCTGCTGGTGGTCGCGCTCATGCTCGTCTACCTGTCCGTTCGGGTCGTCCAGCAGTACGAGAAGATGGTCGTCTTCCGCCTCGGCAAGACGAGCGAGCTGATGGTCCGGGATCCGGGCCTCCGGTTCCTCATCCCGATCATCGACCGTCCGGTCAAGGTCGACGTCCGGGAGCAGTACATCGAGGTCCCGAGCCAGACGACGATCACGCGGGACAACGCCCCGATCAACGTGGACTTCCTGATCTACTGGCGGATCGCGGACCCGCTGAAGAGCGTTGTCAACGTGGCCTACTTCGCCGGCGCGCTCCAGGGCGTCGCCACGACCACCCTCCGTGCCGTCATCGGCGACATTCTTCTCGACGAGGTCCTGTCGAAGCGGGAGCAGATCAACGAGGTCCTTCGGGTCAAGCTGGACGAGGTGACCGAGCGCTGGGGCGGCAAGGTCACGACCGTCGAGATCCGCGAGATCACGCCGCCGCGCGATGTCCAGGACGCGATGAACCGACAGCTTTCCGCGGAGCGGACCCGGCGAGCCGTAATCACCGAATCGGAAGGGTCGCGACAGGCGGCCATCAACGTCGCCGAGGGCCAGAAGCAGGCCGAGATCCTGAAGGCGGAGGGCGACCGCCAGGCCGCGATCCTCCGGGCCCAGGGCTTCTCCGAGGCACTCCACCAGATCTTCTCGGCCGCCAAGGACATCGACCAGAAGACGATGGCGCTGCAATACCTCGAGGCGCTCAAGGCGCTCGGGGCCAGCCCGGCGACGAAGTTCGTCATCCCGACCGAGTTCACCCGGCTGATCGAGCCGTTCACCGGTTATCTCGAACGGGGAATGGGCGGGCGAGGCAGCGCCGCGAGCGATCCCAGCGGGTCGTGATCGCCGGGCGGATCGCCCGGCGGATGCTGGCGGCACCGAGGACGCGCCCGGAGGAGGCCGGGCTCGGGCCCGCGCTTGACCGGCTCGGCGGCGAGGTGACTCGGATCCGGTCGCGGGACGGGTTGCGGCTGTCCGCGCGCTGGCTGGACGCGGAGCCCGGCGATCCGGACTGGGCGCCGGACCCGCACGAGGCGATCGTCATCCTGCACGGGTATTCGGGCTCCGTGGCGCCGGACCTCGTCGAGTACGGGCCCACGCTTCGGCGGGTCGCCGGCGTGCTCGGCCTCGACTTCCGCGGGCACGGCGACTCGGACCCCGGGGAGACGACGTTCGGGCTGCGCGAGGTGGACGATGTCGGCGGAGCGCTGGGCTGGCTGGGTGAGCGCGGGATCCGCCGGGTCGCCCTGTTCGGGACCTCGATGGGCGGGATCACCGCCATCGCGGCGGCCGTCGTGCTCGGGGACGGGTGGCTGGCCGGCGTGGACGCCGAGCCGGACGCGCCCCGCCTGACCTCGCCGGCCCCGCGTCCGCGGATTGTCGGGGTCGTGGCGGAGGCGGTGACCGCCGAACTGCCGACGGTCGTGGCGAACCGGCTTCCGGGGCCGCTCCTGGTGCGCCGCTGGCTCGCCCGCCGCGCGTTCGCAATCGCCGCCCGGCGGCTCGGGGCGGATCCGCGCGCGACGGAGCCGGTCCGGGTTGTGGGCCTGCTCGAGGACCTGCCGCTGCTGCTGATCCACGGCGACGCGGACACGACCGTCCCGTCGGCCGAGGGGCGGCGGCTCGCCGCGGCCGCGGGTCGCGGCGCCGTGCACTGGACGATCCCCGGCGCGGGCCACGGGCTGGGACGGCGGGTCGCCGGACCGGCCTGGGACGAGCGCGTCGGGGCGTTCCTCCGACGCGCCTTCGCGGCGGCCCGGGAACGGGACGCCCCGGTCGGTATACTCCGCTCGGCCGCGACCGATGAGCCGGTGTCGAATGACCGGCCGTCGCCGGCGGTGGAGGCAGACCAGCAGGCATGACCAAGATCCTCGTCATTGACGACGACCCGAATGTTCAGCGGCTCCTGCGAGTCACGCTCAAGCAGGAGGGGTTCGAGGTCATCGTCGCCGGCGACGGGGCCGAGGGACTCCGCCTCTGGGAGACGGACAAGCCGGCCCTGATCCTGCTCGACGTCACCCTCCCGAAGATCGACGGTTACGAGGTCGCGACGAGCGTCCGTGGGGCCGAGGCCGCCGGGGTGCACACCCCGATCATCATGCTGACCGCCGAGAAGGAGGTCGAGCAGAAGGTCCGGGGCCTTCGAGCCGGCGCGGACGACTACCTCGTGAAGCCGTTCCACCAGGCCGAGCTCCTGGCCCGGATGAAGAGCCTCCTGGCCCGTTTCGGCAGTCGGGACGGCGTCAGCGGCCTGCGGCCGCCGCTCGGGAAGCTCCTCGCGTTCTACGGTGCGAAGGGCGGGGTCGGGACCACGACGCTGGCGATCAACACCGCGATCGCGCTCCACCAGGAGGGCGCCCGCCGGGTCGCCCTCGTCGACGGCGTCCTCCAGTTCGGCGACCACCGGGTCTTCCTGGACCTCGGCACCGACCGGAAGAGCATCTCCGACGTCGTCTCGGCGTCCGCGATCGACGCGGACCTCATGAAGTCGATCGTGGTCCGCCACGATTCCGGGATCGATCTCCTCCTCGCGCCGCCGAACCCTGAGGACGGCGACCTCGTCCACGAGTCCCACATGGGCCAGGCGCTCGCCCAGCTCCGGTCGATGTACGACTACGTTGTGGTCGACGTGGAGAAGCGGCTGGGCGACGTCACGCTCTCGGTTCTCGATCACGCCGACCTGATCTTCGTGGTGATGACCGCGGACCTGTCGTGCCTCAAGAACGTCCGCCTCGTGCTCGAGGCGCTCGGCCGCGTCGGCTACGAGGCGAGCAAGGTCAAGCTCGTCCTGAACCGCTCGAATGCCTTCACCGGCATCAGCGTCCAGGCCGCCGAGGGCGCGCTCAAGCGCCAGTTCGACTACAAGATCTCGAACGAGTACCGGGTCGCGATCAGCGCCCAGAATTCCGGGACGCCGTTTGCCTTCTCGAAGCCGGACTCGCCCCTTGCCCGGGAGGTCGGACAGATCGCGACGTCCGTCGATCGCGTCGCCGAACCGCCGGCCAAGGCGTCCGCCAAGACGCCCGCCAAATCGGGCCGCTGACCGCGCTCTGATCCATCTCGTCGCACCGGTCATCGCCTGGTGAGCCGCCGATAAGCGGCCCGGGCTAGGGTGGCGGGCATGCTCGCGACCCTGCTTTCGGCCACGCTCGTGGGTCTCGACGGCCGCCGGATCCGCGTCGAGGTGGACGTCGCCCCGGGCCTGCCCGGCTTCACGATCGTCGGCCTCGCCGACGCCGCCCTTCGCGAGGCGCGGGAGCGCGTCCGCGGGGCGATCCGGAACGCCGGGTTCGTCCATCCCCCACGGCGGATCACCGTCAATCTCGCCCCGGCGGACCTGCCCAAGGGCGGCTCCAGCCTGGACCTCGCGATCGCGGTCGGGATCCTGCTCGGATCGGAGCAGTTCACGGCGCTGGCGGCCCGGACAGCCCTGATCGGCGAGCTGTCCCTCGGCAGCGAGGTGCGCCCAGTGCCGGGCCTTCTGCCGATGCTCACGGCGCTCGCCGCGGACGGTGTCAAGCGGGCGCTCGTGCCGGCGGCCAGCCTTCCCGAGGCAGCGCTCGTGCCCGGCATCCACGCCACCGGATGTGCGACGCTCGCCGACGCGGTGGATGCACTGCGGGCGCGGCGGCGACGGAGCCCGGCCCAGCCGGCGAGGGTGGAGCTGGCGGCCGACGGGGCCGCCGACGACGACGGCGTTCGGCTCCCCGATCCGGGAGCCGACGAGGCCGCTCCGGAGCACGGTCCCGGCACCCCCGACCTGGCCGAGGTCCGCGGCCAGTCGGAGGCACGACGCGCCCTCGAGGTCGCGCTGGCGGGCGGTCACGCACTCCTGCTCATGGGCCCGCCCGGCAGCGGCAAGACGCTCCTCGCGCGGACCATCCCCGGCCTCGTTCCGCCGCTCCGGAACGACGAGGCGCTCGCGGCCACGATCGTCGCCTCCGTATCCGGAGAGCGGCCGGTTCGCGCCCTGGTTCGCCGGCCGCCATTCCGCGCCCCGCACCACACCGCGTCGTACGCCGCGATCGTCGGCGGCGGACCGGGATTGACGCCCGGAGAAGTCACGCGCGCGGACCATGGCGTCCTGTTTCTCGACGAGCTGCCGGAGTTCAGCCGGGACGTGCTCGAGGCCCTCCGCCAGCCGTTGGAGGAGGGCCGGGTCGCGATCGCGAGGGCGACGCGCACCGCCATCCTGCCGGCCCGATTCCAGCTCGTCGCGGCGATGAACCCGTGCCGCTGCGGCCACACCGGCAGTGACATCCCGTGCGAGTGTCCGCCTGGCGGTCCGGAGCGGTACGTGGCCCGGATCTCCGGCCCGCTGCGCGATCGGATCGACCTGTGGGTCGGCCTCCCCAGGCTGCCGGCGGCCGCGCTGATCCTGGGGGAAGAGCCGGAGGACTCGGCGACGGTCGCGGCCAGGATCGCCGGAGCCCGCGCGGTGCAACTGGCCCGGCCGCCGGGAGCGCTGAACGGGCGTGTCTCGGGCCGCGTGCTCCGGTCGGTCTGCGCGCTCTCGCCGGCCGCCCGCCGACGAGCGATCGCGTTGGCCGAGATCGAGCGGCTCTCCGGCCGGGGTACGGACCGCCTGCTCCGGGTGGCCCGGACGATCGCCGACCTCGACGGGGCGGACGCGGTCCGGGAGGTGCACCTGGAGGAGGCCGCGCGGTGGCGTGCGCCGGCGGCCCGGCCGCACCTGGCGCTGGCGGTCTGAGGGTGATCGGCGTGGGACGCGAGGGCCCGGTCGGACCGGTCGGGCGGAGCCCGGTGGCGGATGAGCCGACCCGGTCCGGGGGGTCGGCCGGGTCCCGGATCGCAAGTGGCGGCGCGGCGCTCGAGGACCGGGACGCGCTCGCGGTCATCGCCGCCGCGGACGGCCTCGGGCCGATCTCGCTGCAGCGCCTGCTCACGGCCTTCGGGGGCCCGAACGAGGTTCTCGAGGTCGCTCGCGGAGCGTTTGGCGTCGAGCGGCTGAAGGCCGCCAGCGGGGACCCGGACGGCCCGGGCCACGCGATGTCGGACGGCGCGGCGGAGGCGCTCGCG
>DATIUS010000249.1:0-5443 GCA_035466655.1 Candidatus Sulfomarinibacteraceae bacterium | reverse complement strand
GGTGCGGCCACGGCGACGATCGACAAGCAGACGACGAAGGCGGCGGCGAAGAAGTCGCTGTTCGCCTGGCGATGACGACCATGAACAGGCAGCCCGTGGGGGCGATGAAGGGGTGGTGGCAATGTCCCTGCTGAAGCGAATCGAAAGCGCCCGACCCGGCCAGGAGCCGGCGGGCGGGGCGGGCGCGCCATCACCGATCACTCCGGCCGGAGGCGGCGGGGCGCCGCCCTCGGCACCGGCCGCCCCGCGACTGATGTCCCAGGCCCCGGTCCGGGAATCGTTCCGGGACGTCAAGTTCCGGATCCAGAACCGGGTCATCCAGGACCTCGACCCCAAGCTCGACCTGTCCAACCAGGTCGAGGTCCGCCGCCAGATCGAAGAGATCTTCGGCAAGGTCATCGACGAGGAGGGCCTCGCCCTCACCCGTGCCGAGCGCGTCCGGATGCTCGAGCAGATCACGGACGAGATCATCGGCCTCGGGCCGCTGGAGCCGCTCCTCCGCGACGAGTCCATCTCGGAGATCATGGTCAACGGCCCGCGCCAGATCTACATCGAGCGCTCCGGCAAGCTCGAGCTCACGAACGTCGTCTTCCAGAACGACGACCACGTGATGCGGATCATCGATCGGATCATCGCCCCGATCGGCCGCCGCGTCGACGAGTCGTCGCCGATGGTCGACGCGCGCCTGACCGACGGCTCCCGGGTGAACGCGATCATCCCGCCGCTGTCGCTCGTCGGGCCGGTCATCACGATCCGGAAGTTCGCGGCCACCCCCTTCACCGTGGACGACCTGGTCCGGTTCGGGACGGCCACCCCTGACATGTTCGAGTTCCTCCGGGCCTGCGTCGAGGCACGCCTCAACGCATTCGTCTCCGGCGGGACGGGCTCCGGCAAGACGACCACGCTCAACGTCCTGTCGTCGTTCATCCCGAACGACGAGCGGATCGTGACCATCGAGGACGCGGCGGAGCTCCAGCTCCGCCAGGAGCACGTGGTGACCCTCGAGTCGCGCCCCCCGAACATCGAGGGCAAGGGCGCGATCCCGATCCGGGAGCTCGTCCGGAACGCCCTCCGGATGCGGCCGGACCGGATCGTCGTCGGCGAGTGTCGGTCCGGCGAGGCGCTGGACATGCTCCAGGCCATGAACACCGGCCATGACGGCTCGCTCTCCACCGGCCACGCCAACACGCCCCGCGACATGCTCTCCCGCCTCGAGACGATGGTCCTGATGGCCGGCGTGGACCTCCCGGTCCGGGCCATCCGCGAGCAGATCGCCTCCGCGGTGGACCTCATCGTCCACCAGTCCCGGCTCAAGGACGGCACCCGGAAGATCACGAACATCACCGAGGTGCAGGGCATGGAGGGGGACGTCATCGTCATGCAGGACGTCTTCGTGTTCGAGCAGACGGGCGTCATCGACGGGAAGATCCAGGGCCGGCTCAAGCCGACCGGCATCCGCCCCAAGTTCGTCGAGCGCTTCGAGGTCCAGGGCATCCACCTGCCCCCGGGGATCTTCGGGTCCGCGTACTGAGTCGGGGGGAGGTGCGGCAACCGTGAACAACATGACCCTCGTCGTCGCGGCGATCGCCGCGCTGGCGGTCCTCCTGATCGCCCTCGGCGTGGCCTCGGGGGGCAGCGGGGCGGGCGTCACGGCCCGGCTGGAGCGCTACACCTCCGGGCGATCGGAGAAGAAGAAGGAGAAGGCCGAGGGGCTCGGGGAGATGCTCTCCTCCAGCAACGCGCTGGCGAGCCTGAACCGGGCCGTCGAGGGCCGCGACTTCGGGGCCAACCTCGCTCGCGAGCTCGCCCGGGCGGACCTGAAGTTGAAGCCCTCGGAGTACCTCGCCATCTGGGCCTCGGCCACGGTCGGGACCCCGGTCGTCTTCTTCGTCATCGGCTTCGTGATGCCCTCGTTCCAGTCGCCGATCGTCCTGATCGGCGGCCTGCTCGTCGGGTTCATCGCGCCCCGGATGTGGCTGGGCCGGCGCAAGTCGAGCCGGCTGAACGCGTTCAACAAGCAGCTCCCGGACACCATCACGCTCGTCGCGAACGCGCTCCGCGCGGGTTCGTCCTTCCTCCAGGCGATCGAGCTGGTCGTGCGTGAGTCGCGGCCGCCGGTCTCGATCGAGTTCGCCCGGGTCATCCGCGAGGTGAACCTCGGCCTGCCGTTCGATTCGGCGATGGAGAACATGGTCCGGCGCGTGCGCTCGGACGACTTCGAGCTGATGGCGACGGCGATCAACATCCAGCACCAGGTCGGCGGCAACCTCGCCGAGATCCTCGACTCGATCGCGTTCACCATCCGTGAACGGGTCCGGATCAAGGGTGAGATCCGCACGCTGACCGCCCAGCAGCGGCTGTCCGGCTATGTCGTCGGGTTCCTGCCGTTCGGCCTGGCCGGCTTCATCTTCCTCGCCGCGCCGACGTTCTTCGAGCCGATGTGGGACCCGAAGGTCTCGATCGCCGGACTGCCGGCCGGGATCATCATCCTGGGCCTCGGCCTGGTCATGATGATGATCGGGTTCATGTTCATCCGGAAGATCGTGGACATCGAGGTCTAGCGCGATGCCCATCCTGCCGATCGCCGTCGCCCTCGTCGCGGCCGCGGCCGTCCTCCTCATCATCTACGGGCTCGCCGGCAGCGCCCCGGTGGACCCGGTCCAGGCGCGCCTCACCCAACTCGGAACGATGCAGGCGAAGAACCTCGAGGAGCTGGAGCTCCAGCAGCCGTTCTTCGACCGGACGATCCGGCCGCTGGCCGGACGGCTCTCGGGCACGGTCGCCCGGATCACCTCCGCCAACTTCGCGGAACGAACCGAGAAGCGGCTCGCCCTGGCCGGCAACCCCGGCGACATGCGGACCGCGGACTGGCTGGGGATCAAGGCGATCGTCGCCGCCGTCGTCGCCGGGATCGCGTTCGTCTTCTTCGGCCTCCTGGGCGGCAACATCGCGACCGGGATCGGCCTCGGCGTCGCCGGCCTGGGGATCGGCTACATCTTCCCGGAGTTCTGGCTGAGCTCCAAGGTCCGGGCGCGCCAGAAGGCGATCCTCCTCCAGATCCCGGATGCGCTGGATCTCCTCACGATCTCCGTGCGCGCTGGTCTCGGTTTCGACGCCGCACTCGGCAAGGTCGTCGAGAAGATGAAGGGCCCGCTCGTCGACGAGTTCCGGCGCGCCCTCGCCGAGGTTCGGGTCGGCAAGGTCCGGCGGGAGGCGCTGCGGGACATCGTACCGCGCACCGAGGTGCAGCCCCTCACCAACTTCGTCGGCGCGATCATCCAGGCCGAGCAGCTCGGCGTGTCGATCTCGAAGGTGCTCCAGGTCCAGTCCGAGCAGCTCCGGATCGAACGCCGGCAGCGGGCCGAGGAGCAGGCGGCGAAGGCGCCGATCAAGATGCTCTTCCCGCTCGTCGGGTGCATCTTCCCCTCGCTGTTCATCGTCATCCTGGGTCCGGCCCTGATCCTGATCATCGGGAACCTCGGCAATACCTGACGCCGCGTCGCCGATGGCCGCGCGCAACGTGACCCGTGGGACAGTGCTGGCCGACCGGGTCGAGGTGGCCGGCTCGCTGTGGGCCCGGTTCATGGGCCTGATGGGCCGCCGGCGACTGCCGGCCGGTGATGCCCTGTGGCTGCCGAGCACGAACGGGATCCACATGTTCTTCATGCGGATCCCGATCGACGCGATCTTCCTGGGGCGGCCCGTGGCGGATGGAACCCGGCAGGTCGTTTCGGTCCACCGCGGGCTGCGGCCGTGGACCGGGCTCGTGCCGCTCGTCCGTGGCGCGGACGGCTGCCTCGAGTTGCCGGCTGGGACCGTGAGTCGCACCGAGTCCGCCGTGGGGGACGTGATCCGCCTCGGAGGGTGAGTGGGCGCGGACGGGTACTGGAAGGGCGCTGGAAGGGTGCTGGAGCGCTGCCATCCATCGGGCCCGGACGATCCAATGCATCGCCCTCCGAGGTCCTGGTCGGCCCGGCCCGGGACCGGTCCGGGCTGTCGCCGGTGGCTCCCGTGGTGATCGCCCGGTAAGTGGCCCTCGCCATCATCGACCGCGTGAAGGCGGTGACGACGATCGGGCGAGGGATCGGCGGGCTGGCGGCACGGGCGCTGGATCTCGCCCTCCCGGCCACGTGCGCCGGATGTGGGCACGAGGGAGCGGCCCTATGCCAGACGTGTGGCCTTGCCCTTGACGCTCGGCTCCACCTCCCGCCCGGAACGCCGATCGGCCTGCCCGGCGACGTCCCGGAGCCGCTCGTCCAGGTGGAGTGGTGCGCTTCGTTCGGGGGCGTCGTTCGGCGGGCGCTCCACCGGCTGAAGTACGCGGGCGACCGGCGCCTCGCCGAGCCCCTCGGCCGGGCGGTCGCGCGGCGCTGGGCGTGTGCCGGCGCCGGCGGGGACATCCTCGTCCCGGTACCGGCCTCGCCGGATCGGGTCCGGGACCGCGGCTACGACCAGGCGGAGCTCATCGCCCGCGCGGCGGGGGCGGTGCTCGGAGTGCCGGTCTTCGCGCTCCTCGAGCGCTCGCGCGCAACGACGGCCCAGTTCGATCTGGACCGGGGTGCGCGGGCGGGCAACGTCGACGGAGCGTTTCGCCTTGCGGGCGCGGGTCGCGCCGGGCAGGCGGGCGCGGGTCGCGCGGCGATGATCGCCGGGGCTCCTCCCAGCCTCGATGGCGCATGGATCGTGCTCGTGGACGACGTCCTCACCACCGGTGCCACGCTCGCTGCCTGCGCCCTCGTCCTCATGGCCCACGGCGCGCTCGCGGTCTCGGCCGTCACGGTCGCGCGCGAACGGTGAGGTGAGGCTGCCTCGGGACCATCACGTGGCCGAGCGCTCCGGGGTCGGCCCGGCTGTTGAGCGCGCCGGGGTCGGCCCGGCGCCGCGCACCGAAGTTCCCGAATGCCCAGGGCCATGGCGCTGGACTGCATCGCACCTCGCGCGACGGTTCGGGGGCGCCGGAATCCGGCCGAATGCCTCCCAGATGCTCGGGTGATGGGCATTGGCCTCGACTTGGGCTGGGTGCCACGGCCTGCGGAGGCCGTCCGGGCGACCACGCCGTTTCCAGTGCCATCCCCGTGGGCATATCGGAATCGGGGCGGGGTGACGCCGCCGCATGGGTCGCCACGGGGTCAACGGGCTACCGCCGAGCGCCGCCGTCAGGCGACCGCCGCCAGGCGACCGCCGCCGGTGCGCCGGGCCCGGATCGACACCCACGATCGGACCCGCGCCCGAGCCCCGACGGGGCAGCGGACGGGCTGCTTCCGGGCGATCCGGCAGGTCCGGAGGGGCAGGGAGGCGGGGCTATACTCGGTCCGCGGACGCGGTTCCCGGCCACAGGTTGCCGGACCGGGTCCAGCGCGCCGGCCGAGAGACACACGATCCCGAGCACGGGGAGGTCGAACGGTGAGGACGATCGTCAAGGGCAAGAACCTGGAGGTTCGCG
>DATIUS010000248.1:0-3277 GCA_035466655.1 Candidatus Sulfomarinibacteraceae bacterium | reverse complement strand
CCGCCGGTCGTGCCGAGGGCGCCTTCTGCCCGCCTTCCGCCCGCCTTCGGAGCTTGACGCCCGTGCGATCGCTTGGTACGGTTCCAGAATGCTAAGCGTGAAGGTGAGCACCAAGCACCAGATCGTGGTTCCGAGCGAGGCGCGGCGAAGACTGGGCGTCATCCCCGGCGATCGACTGACGGTCGAGATCACGGACGACGCGATCGTCCTCCGGCGACGCGCTGGGTCCGCCGTGGCGCGCATCCGCGGGATTGCGGAGGGCAAGGGCTGGTACGGGCCCGACCCTGCCACCTTCGTCCGAACCCTCCGGAGCGAGACCGAGGAGCACGCACGTGAACGACAGGCGCTCATCGATCGAGCGTTTGCTGAGCGGCCACAAACGGGTCGCGTTCGATAGCAGCGTCCTGATCTACCTCGCTGAGGATCTTGCCGATCGGGGCGAGATCGCCGGCGAACTGGTCGCCGCGCTCACGGACCGCGGGATCGACATGGTGCTCGCGACCATCGGCCTGTCAGAGATCCTGACCGGCCCCGCCAGGGCGGGCGATGCCGTCGGGTTCGAGGCGCTCGCCGGCGAGCTCCGTGAGCTTGGACTCCGGCTGGTGGAGCTCGATGCCTCGATCGCAGAGGACGCCGCCTGGCTCCGCGGCCGAGCCCGGTTCGACCTCATCGACGCGATCCACATTGCGAGCGCCCGCGCCGCCGGGGCCACGCTCTTCCTCACGAACGACCGGGGGATCCCGTCCGTGCCGCAGCTCGAAGTGGTCTACCTCGACGACCTGGTTGCGTGAGGGCGCTGGCGCAAGTCGCGGGCGTGCGCGGGCGCCGGGCGCGGCGACGGGATCGCGAGGGTACGGCGTAGCGGAAGCCTTCGTTCGTATGACCAGATCCGCGCGTGAAACGCTCCGCTATTTGATATGCCCGTCGGCAGCATGCAAGCACCAGGTGATCGCGGGTGAAGTCACCCGCGCCAAGATCACTGCATGGCGCCAGCGGATCGACTCACGGGCACCGGAACGATCGACGCGGCGGATCCTTCGACTTGGCCGCCGCAATCCCTGGTGGTTCGATGCGGCAGCTCGCAGGGTGTGCACGAGTTGCACGAGCGGCTCGCTCGGGACGGAACTTGGTCCGTCTACACGGGCCCGGGGATCGATTTCGTCGAACTCGCCAGGTCGTGCCCCAACAATCGCGTCAGGCGCACCACGGTCGCTGCGGTCCTGGCCGCGGGAGGATCACTGCGGGCCTCAGCAGGACCCCCGCATCACCACGACCTCTGGGGTTTGACCCCCGAGCGGTTCGATGCCATCCTCGGCGAGCCGGTGCCAAACCCGGTGGCGGTGGAAGATCGGTGGACACCATGATCACGCTCAAGGCGGATTTCAATCATCGCGACGCGCAGGGCAGGCTCCGCCTCGAGGACCTTCGCATGCACGCGACAACGCCGTTCGCCGAGATCGCCGCGAAGCATTCGCAGGTCATCTTCGTGGACGGCGAGGACCTCGTCCGGGGCGAGTTGATCCATGACCCGGCGCTGGGTTGGACCGGCAAGGTCGACTGGGCGACCCAGGACGTTTGGGAGGCCTACCCAATCCCGGTCACGGTCACGTAGCCGGATCCCGAGGGCGGCAAGGTGGCGGCCGTCAGACAGGGCAGAGCAGGTCTGTGCCGCGCAGACCCGCAGCCTCCGGACCGAGTACAGGCCGTTGCGTTGTTGGCGATTTGGCGGCAATCTCCCCCCATGACACGGTCCGATCTGCCCACTAGCGTGGCTACGAGCTACGACCCCCGAAGCTCCACCGTGATCGAAGTCCCGTCGTCGGCGGTCAGGGCGACGCGAATGCGGTCACCCGAGGCGTTGAGCGGGATCGCGTCGACGACACGCCGGCCGACCAGCGCCGCCACGGTCTCGTGGCGCGCCAGGTCCCGCCAGGTGAAGAAGCGGGCCAGCTGGCGCTGGAGCACGCCCACGTACGCAGGGGCCAGGCCCATCAGCCGATCGGCCTCGACCATGCGGCGCGAGACGGTGGCCAGGCCGCGCAGGTCGGCGAAGGACCTGGGCCAGGGCAGCGGATCCAGCCCGGCCACGATCGCGGACAGATCCGGGACGGGCGGCAGGTAGAGCGACGCGACCGGCGCGTTCGCTTCGATCGCCGACCAGCCGACCGTCTGGTCGTGGCCGGTCGGGCCGATCAAGTGGACGTTGGGCTCGGGCACGATCGGGGCGACGGTCAGCCGGCAGTCGATGTGGTCGGCCCCGGCGCCGGCATTCTTCTGGCGATCGATCTCGCAGGAGTGGGTCACCACGAGCCCGAACATCGTGTCGAGGGCGATCTCGCGTCCATGCGGCAGCGGCACGAGCGCCGGCGTGGGGTAGCCGGGGATTCGACCGACCGGATCGTACGCCTCGCCCGGCGGGCCCTCGCCGACCACCCGGGTCCGGGCGAGGGAGAGCAACGCGATGTCACCCGAGGCGAGATCGTCCGTCTCCGCGACGGCTCGATAGACCTCAGCTCCGATGGTCATCGATGGCCGGCATCGCGGAGAAGAACTCCTCGGGCGGCACGGCGGCGATCGAGTCTGCCTCGACCGCTTCGACTGGCGACGGGTAGCCGATCCGAGCGCCGGATCCGACCATGTCGCGCACCGCAGCGGACAGGCGGGCGGACCTCGAAAGTGTCGGGTCGCCCGGGCGCACTGCGTCGAGGTCGATCAGCGCGGCGACCGGGACCGAGAGGGCGGCGGCGATCCGGCGCACCGTGCCGACCGACGCCTGGTCGATCGGCGTCTCGCCCGTCGCGAGCTGCCGGACCGTCCGAGGTTGGAGGTTCGCCCGGCTCGCGACCGCGACATACGAGAGCCGGCGCTCGTCGAGGATCGCGGCCAATCTCGTCATCACCAGCTCCATGTGCGTTCAGACGCATTCTGAGGTGCGTGTGAACGCACGTCAATCGACGTGACCGCCGACGTCGAACGAGGTGATCGGCCATCCGCCCATGCTCACAGGCGTCGCTTAGCGCCGGCTTACGTGGAGCGCTACCGCTCGCGGTCTCAGGCGCTCGCCATTGCCGACCCGTCGTATGCCGCCGACGGTCATGTCAGACGGCGGGACGTTTCACGCGCGGATCTGGTCATGTCGAGCGGCGGTCCTGGCCGCGTTCGCCGCCGCTCACCCCGTCGCCGAGCCGGCCGCGGGATGAATCGCGATCAGCTCAGAACGGCGGGGTCGGCGAGGGGGGCGGCCCGGCCACGGTGCCGAGGCTGGCCATGGACAGCA
>DATIUS010000247.1:0-7687 GCA_035466655.1 Candidatus Sulfomarinibacteraceae bacterium | reverse complement strand
GTCGAGCCCCACGCACAGCGGGCCGGCGAGCGGGGCCTAGTGTCCACCATCCGCCGCTGGGCCGCCAGCACGCCCGCCACCTCGACCGGCGAGCTCGCCCCGACCGCATGGGTTCAGCAGCGGCGCCACGCGCCGGCGAGCGCTGCGGCGATTCCGGCGCAATCGGTCGCGCACCGCCTCGACATCGGCCGTCTCAGCTTCCTCCCGCCGGACCCTGGCCGGCCACGTACGAGCCGATCGCCCGGGCGACGAGCCCCTCGAGCTCGACGAACAGCGACTCATCGACCGCCGCGAACCGGAAGACGGAGGCGCCGGTCCGGTGCTTGAGCAGGGCGGGCGAGATCCCATCGAGCAACTGTGGGTGCACGTGCATCGGCAGGAAGTTGAACTTCACCGCACCCTTTGCGACCTGGACGCCGGCGAACCAGTCGTGGGCCCTTGCCCCGGGTCGCCGGAGAGTCGGGATGCCGTAGATCTCCCCTTCCACGAGCCGGCCGCGGTACGGCTCGAGGATCGCCCGGAGGCGCGCCTCCACGGCCGCGAGGTCGCCCATCGGGTCAGTACGCGGCCAGCTTCCGGATGCCGTCGGCGATCTTCTCCGGGTTGACCATGAACCAATCCTCGAGGACGTGGTTGTAGGGCACGCCGGGGACATCCGGGCCGGCAATGCGCGTCACGGGGCCATCGAGGTAGTCGAAGGCCTCTTCGGCGACGATCGCCGAGACCTCCGCCCCGTACCCGCCGAACCGGTTGTCCTCGTAGACGATCAGGCACTTCCCGGTCTTGCGGACCGACGCCAGCACCGTCTCCTTGTCGATCGGCCGGAGGGTCCGGAGATCGACGACTTCGACGCTGATCCCCTCGTCCCCGACGACATCGGCTGCCTCGAGGGCATAGTGGGCCATGAGGCCGTACGCGACGACGGTGACCCGGCTGCCGGGGTGGGTGACCGCCGCCCGTCCGAGCGGGACCACGTAGTCGGTATCCGGCACGTCGCCCCGGACGGACCGATACATCTTCTTGTGCTCGAAGAAGAGGACCGGGTCGTCGTCGCGGATGGCCGATCGCAGGAGGCCCTTCGCATCGTACGGCGTCGAGGGGATCACGACCTTCAACCCGGGGATGTGGGCGAAGAACGCCTCGACCGACTGCGAGTGGTAGAGCGCCCCGTGGACCCCGCCGCCGTACGGCGCCCGGATCGTCATCGGCACCGCAAACCCGTTATTCGAGCGGTAGCGCATCCGCGCCGCCTCGGACAGGATCTGGTTGAAGGCCGGGAAGATGAAGTCGGCGAACTGGATTTCGGCGACGGGTCGGAGACCGTTCACGGCCGCCCCGATCGAGGCGCCCACGATCATCGATTCGGTCAGCGGCGTGTCGATCACCCGCTCGTCACCAAACTCGGCCCACAGGCCGTCCGTCGCCAGGAAGACGCCGCCCTTCACCCCGACGTCCTCGCCCAGGACGATCACGGACGGATCCCGGCGCATCTCGTCCGCGAGCGTCTCGCGGATCGCCTCGATGAACGTCCGGACTGCCATCAGCCGATGGCCCCCTCGGCGGCCGAGCGGTCGTCCGATCCGCCGTGTCCACCCGCGCCGTGGCCCTCCGCGCCGACACCCACGACGCCGTGACTGCCGAGGCCCCAGGCGGGCGGCGTCTCCGCCGGCCAGTCCTCGGCAAACACCCAGCGCATCGCGGTGGACGGATCCGGATCCGGCTCGGCCTCTGCGTGGTCCGTCGCGTCGTCCACCTGGCGCTTGACCTCCGCCGCGATCTCCGCCTCGAGCTCGTCCGTCAGGACGCCGGCATCGCGCAGCTGGTCGCGGAAGCGCGGAAGCGGGTCGCGGGCCCGCAGCTCGGCGAGCTCCTCGGGCGGGCGGTACTTCGTCTGCTGGTCGTCCGACGAGTGGGCCGTGAGGCGAATGACCTTCGCCTCGATGAGCGTCGAGCCCTCGCCCCGTCGCGCTCGCTCCGCCGCCTCGCGCGTCGCGCGGTAGCAGGCGAGGACGTCCGATCCGTCCACGATCACGCCGGGGATCCCGTAGCCGGCGGCTCGCGCGGCGACGTCCTCCAGCGCCAGCTCCTTCGAGCTGGGCACGCTGATCGCGTACCCGTTGTTCTCGACCGCCAAGATGAACGGCAGCCGGTGGATGCCCGCGAAGTTGAGCGCCTCGTGGACGTCGCCCTGGTTCGAGCTCCCCTCACCCATCGTGCACATCGCGACCTGGCCGGTCCGGCGGATCTTCGCCGCCAGGGCGATCCCGACGGCGTGGAGGATCTGGGTCGCGACCGGCGAGGACAGCGACAGCAGGTTGTGGGCCGGCTGCCCGTAATGGCCCGGCATCTGCCTCCCGCCCGACGACGGATCGGAGGCCTTCGCGTACTGGGCGAGGAGGATGTCGCGGGCGCTCATCCCGAACGCCAGGCAGGTGCCGATCGAACGGTAGAAGGGGGTGATCCAGTCGCGGCCGCGTTCGAGGGCCCAGGCCATCCCGACCTGCGCCCCCTCGTGGCCCTGGCCGCTGATCACGAACGGGATCCGCCCTGCCCGGTTCAGGATCCACATCCGCTCGTCCACAGCACGAGCCAGCGCCACGGTCCGGTACATCGCGACGAGGTCGGCGTCGACCAACCCACACTCAGACGCGAGCGTCGAGGCCGCCCCGGGGATCACGGCCGGCCGGTCCCCGCCTGCATCCTCAGAAGTTGATCGACCGTCCGTCGACGGCAAGCGCGGCCTCGCCGACGATCTCGGCGAGGGTCGGGTGGGCGTGCGTGGTGCCGCCGATCTCCCACGGCGTCGCGTCGAGCACGAAGGCGAGCGACGCCTCCGCCACGAGATCCGTGGCGTGGGGACCCACGAGGTGGATCCCGAGCGTGTCGTTCGTGTCGCGGTGGCCGATGACCTTGGCGAACCCCTCGTACTCGCCGCCGATGATCGCCTTCGCGATCGCCTGGAACGGCACCTTGCCGACCTTGTACGGGATCTCGCGCTCCTGGCACTGCTGCTCGGTGAGTCCGACCGACGCGATCTCGGGGCGGCAGTAGGTGGCCCGCGGCTGCTGGACGTAGTCGATCGGGTGGACGTCCGTCTCACCGGCGATGACGTGAGCCGCCACGATCCCCTCGTGGGCCGCCGTGTGAGCGAGCAGGAGCCCGCCGACGATGTCCCCGATCGCATAGAGGTGCGGCTCCTTCGTCCGCATCCGGCCGTCCACCTTCACGAACCCACGGTCGAGCTCCGCCTTCGTCGTCTCGAGGCCGACCTCCTCGACGTTGGGGGCGCGGCCGGTGGCCACGAGGAGCAGCTCGGCGGAGATCTCGGCGGCCTCCTTGCCCTCAGGTCCGACCGTCAGGCTGACGGCGTCCGCACCGGCCTTGACCGAGGCCGTGTCGAAGCGTGCGTTCGTCATCACGGTGATCCCGCGCTTCGTGAAGCTGCGTTCGAGGAGCTGGCTGACCTCCCGATCCTCGGCGGGGACGACCGCCGGGAGGTACTCGAGAAGCGTCACTCTGACCCCGAGGTCGTGGTACATCGAGGCGAACTCGACGCCGACCGCCCCGGCGCCGACGACGATCACGTCCTTCGGCAGCGCGTCGGCACGGAGGACGTCGTCGGAGGTCACGATCCGTTTCCCGTCCGGTTCCAGGCCCGGGAGCGACTTGACCCGCGAGCCCGTGGCGAGGATCACGTCCGTGCCCTGCAGTATCCGCTCGCCCCCGCCCCCCGGGGTGCCGTCCTCGCCGTGCATCCGCACTCGGACGGTCGTCGGGCCGTCGAGCCGGCCGCGACCCCCGATCCAGGTCACCTTGTTCCTGTCGACGAGGGTCCGGAGGCCCGTCCACATCCGCTTCACGACCTGATCGCGCCGGGCCGCCATCCTTGCGTAGTCCACGACCGGGTCGCTCGCGAGATCGATTCCGAAGTCCTTCGCATGACGGATGCGCTCGGTGAAGGCGGCGGATTCGAGGAGCGCCTTGGTGGGGATGCAGCCCCGATGGAGGCACGTCCCGCCGATCTTGTCCTCGTCCACGAGGGCGACCTTGAGTCCGAGCTGGGCGGCCCGGAATGCCGCGCTGTACCCGCCGGTCCCGGCGCCGAGCACGACGAGGTCGAAGTCGTTGGACGAGCCGACGGCCATGGTCAGGTGGTCTCCGGGGCGGGTCGGGAACGGGTCTCACCGGCGCCGGCGGGACGCGCGCGGAATGCCCGGCGGGACGGGTGGATCATCGCGGCCGATGGTACGCGCGCCGTCCCGAACGGCGCAACCGATGGACGAGGCCGCCGCGCGCCCTTCCTCGGCACTGGTTCCTGCGCGCCCTTCCTCGGCACTGGTTCCTGCGCGCCCTTCCTCGGCAAGGACCCGGAGTCCCGATTCCAGGTCGGTCCTGTCGGTCAACGGACGCGGCGTCCTGATTCGTCGTGATTCGGGGCGTCCTGCCAACCCACTTCGGTGGCGAACCGGACTCGTGGTCCGTTTCCGTGCTTCATTGCCACGATTTCGGGACAAGCAGTCCCGGCTGTCGCCCGATCGCCGAATGCCGCGGCCTCTCGGAGATCACTGCCCCTTCGGAGATGGGCGGTGGCCGATGCTAGACTCGGGGCCCGGCGGGCCGGGTCCAGGCCCGCGGTTGGAAGGGTTGCCGTGGACGAGACCGTCCTTCGCGTGCTGCTCGTGCTCGCGGCCTACCTGTGCGGCTCCATCCCGGTCGGGGTGCTGGTCGCGCGGCTGTCCGGCGGGCCGGATCCCCGTTCCATCGGGTCCGGGCGGACCGGCGGCACGAACGCCCTCCGGGCGCTGGGCCGGCGGTGGGCCGCGGTCGTCGTGACGGGCGACCTCGCGAAGGGCGCCGCGCCGGTGTTCCTGGCCAGGCTCGCGACTGGCGGCGATCCCGGCGCCGAGGTGCTGGTCGCGTTCGCGGCGGTCGTCGGCAGCTCGCGCTCGGTCTTCGTGGGCTTCGGCGGGGGACGGGGCGTGGGAACCGGCGTCGGGACCATGCTCGTGATCCAGCCGCTGGCGGTGATCATCGCCGCGCCGGTCTTCTTCCTGGCGATTCTGATCACGCGCTACGTCTCGCTGGGTTCGCTGCTCGGATCGGCGGCGATGTTCCCGGCGATGCTGCTCATCTGGGCCGTGGCCTCGGGCGCCGTGCCGCCGGCCTACCTCGTCTGGGCCGCCGTCGGCCCCGCGCTCATCTGGCTGGCCCACGCCGACAACATCGACCGCCTGCTCCACGGCACGGAGCGCAAGTTCGACCTCGGGATGCTCGGCCGAAACGGACGCGGCCCGGGGAGTGCCGCGTAGCCGACGGATCGCCGTATGACCGACGGATCGCACCGGACGTGCGTGATCCCGGACCCCCGGGAATCGAAACGACCCGGGCCGGCTGACTGCCCGGGTCGTCAATTGGACTCACGTGCCGCGCGGGTCCCCGCTGGACCCGCGT
This sequence comes from Candidatus Sulfomarinibacteraceae bacterium, assembly GCA_035466655.1. GTDB lineage: Bacteria > Chloroflexota > Limnocylindria > Limnocylindrales > CSP1-4 > UBA5189. Next base: position 2,236 of record DATIUS010000247.1, on the reverse strand, counting down.
GCCGAGAGGAGAACTAGCCCCGCATCGTCCGGAAACAATCGGAGCAGTAGACGGGCTTTCCGCTCGTCGGGCGGAACGGGACCTTCGCCTCGTTGCCGCAGTTCGAGCAGGTTGCCGCAAACATCTCCCGGGTGCCCCGGTCGCGACTGCCGCCGTAGCCGCCGCCGCCACCGGCCCCGCCGCCGTAGCCACCCGCGCTGTAGCTGCCGCCGGCGGAGTATCCGCCGCCCGACGAGCCGTAGTCGCTGCCCGAGCCGTAGCCCGCGCCGCTCGACCCGCGAGCAGCCTTGCGACTGGCTCGACAGGACGGGCAGCGACGCGGCTCGGTGAAGCCACGCTGCGCGTAAAAGTCCTGCTCGGATGCGGTGAAGACGAACTCCTGTCCGCAGTCCGCGCAGGTCAGATTCTTGTCGTTGTACAAAAAGAAACTCCTCTCGGTAGCCGACGCCGATCCCGCGCTCGGGTTCTCGCGTCAGCCGTGAGAGGAGTCCGGTTCGTGGTCGTCTACGCGTATGCAGTCACGGCCCGTGCCGCGACATTGGGCGAGGCGCAGCATACGCGGTCTCCGGGAACCTGCCTAGCCCCGATGTCGTGCATGAGGAGGCCGGCCGTTCCGGGGCCTCCTGGTGGACCCTATTCGGCCGCCCAGCCGCGGACCCGCTCGACCGCGCGCGCCCAGGTGCGCCGGAGGTAAGCCCGGCGCGACGGATCCATGGCCGGCTCGAACCGCCGGTCGAGCGCCCAGTGTGCCTCCAGCTCCGAGGTGTCCCGCCAAAACCCGACCGCGAGGCCGGCGAGGTAGGCCGCGCCCAGCGCCGTCGTCTCTGCCACGACCGGACGCTCGACCGGGACGCCGAGGAGATCGGCCTGGAACTGGAGCAGCCCGTCGTTCGTGGCGGCGCCGCCGTCGGCGCGGAGCGCTCCGAGCGGGCGACCGGTATCCGCGACCATCGCCTCGACGACATCGGCGACCTGCTGGGCGATCCCGTCGAGCGTCGCCCGGGCGATCTCGGCGAGGCCCGTGCCGCGGGTGATCCCGAGGACCGCGCCGCGCGCGTCGGGATCCCAGTACGGCGCGCCGAGGCCGGTGAACGCCGGGACCACCACCACGCCGCCGGTATCTTCGACGCCGGCGGCGAGACGCTCGACGTCGGCGGACGCATCGAAGGCCCGCAGGCCGTCGCGCAGCCACTGGACCGCCGCGCCCGCCACGAACACCGAGCCCTCCAGCGCGTAGGCGACCGGCCCGCCCGGGCCGAGCTGCCAGAGCACGGTCGAGAGGAGCCGGTTCCGCGAGGCGACGGGCGCCTCGCCGACGTTGAGCAGGAGGAACGCGCCCGTGCCGTACGTCACCTTCGTCTCGCCGGGTCGAAAGCAGGCCTGCCCGAAGGTCGCCGCCTGCTGATCGCCGGCGAGTGCGGCGATCGGGATCGGGCGGCCGAACATCGAGGTCTCCGTCTCGCCCAGGACCCCGGACGTCGGCACGACCTCGGGCAGCAGGGTGCGCGGCACGCCGACGTGCCCCAGCAACTCGTCGTCCCAGGCCAGCCGGCCGATGTCGAAGAGGAGCGTCCGGCTCGCGTTCGACACGTCCGTGGCGTGGATCCGGCCGCCCGTCAGCCGCCAGGTGAGAAACGAATCCACGGTCCCGAACGCGAGTCCGCCGGCCTCGGCGCGTCCGCGGAGGCCGGACTCCGCCTCGAGGATGTGGGCGATCTTGGGGCCGGAGAAGTAGGCGTCCAGGGGCAGCCCGGTCCGCTCCCGGAAGAGCGGCTCCAGGCCCGCCGAGCGCAGCCGCTCGCAGGCCGGCGCAGTGATCCGGCTCTGCCACACGATCGCGTCGGCAACGGGGGCGCCGGTGGCCCGGTCCCAGACGATCGTCGTCTCGCGCTGGTTCGTGATCCCGATCGCCGCGATCCGGTCTGGACCGCCGACGGCCGCCACGACCTCGCGGGCGACAGCGAGCTGCGATGACCAGATCGCCTCCGGGTCGTGGGCGACGTGGCCGGGCGCCGGGAACCTCTGCTCGAACGACTGCTGCGCGCTCGCGACAAGCCGTCCATCGTGGTCGACGGCGACGGCCCGGGACGAGGTCGTTCCCTGGTCGAGCGCGAGCACGAGATCGCGCGTGGTCATTCGACGGGACCGGCGACCGATCCGGCCGCGGGCGGGCGGCCCGGCACCGCGTACTCGATGGCGGACGACGCGACGTATCGGCTGACCTCAGCCGCCTGGA
>DATIUS010000246.1:0-5878 GCA_035466655.1 Candidatus Sulfomarinibacteraceae bacterium | reverse complement strand
GCCGACGCACGCGATCAAGGTCGCGATCGACGAGGCGGTCGCGGCCCGCGAGGAGGGCCGCTCCCGGGTGATCCTCTTCAACCTGTGCGGCCACGGCCACTTCGACCTGTCGGCGTACGAGCGCTACCTCACCGGCGCCCTCGAGGACTACGAGTACCCGGCCGCAAAGGTTGCCGAGGCGCTCCGGGCTCTTGAGGGTCTACCGGTCGGCTGAAGGAGGCCTCCCGGCGCCACTCGGGACCGGCTTCGGCAGGGGCCGGGGCTTCGGCCGAGCCCAACCCGGCTTCGGTGGCCAAACCGTGCGCGGTCTCGGCGGACGCAGGCTTCCCGCGCCCGCCACGGCTCTCCGCGTCCGCCCAAATGCGGATTCCTCCCAAATGCCCAGCGGGATGGCACTCGCCGGAGCGCCGTGGCCGCGCCCGGCGCTGGGCGCCCCCAACCGCATCGGAAACGTGGCCAAGGACCACGAGGTGGGCGTCCGGCCGAGAATCCGGCTCCATCCAGACCCAGGCGGGCGATTCCGCGCTCGGGGGCGCCACCGAGTGCCATAGGGGTGGTCGTTCGGCAACTTCGAGCGCGAGAGCAAGAGCGAGCACGACCGTGAGCGCGAGCGCAAGTGCGGGGCGCGAGCCGCCACCGCGGTTCGCAAGCTCTTCCCGCGCGGCGCCGCCGCGGCTACAGTGCGTTCGTGAAGGGCGATCGCGTCGAGGCCGTCGTCGATACGGGCCAGGGCGTCCAGACGTTCGAGATCGTCGCCACGAAGGCGGGGCGGCGGATCGAGGTCGTGACCTCGCGCGGCGTCGTCGAAGTCCGCGAGGTGACGCGCTCGGGGACCCCGGTCCGGACCGGCCGGTTCATGGCGAACCGGCTCATCGCGCTCGTGGAGCACCCGGCCGCCGACGAGCGCGGACGGGTCGAGATCTCCACCCGTCACCGGATCCAGCGCGGCGGCTGAAGCGCTTGCCTCGCCGGCGTCCATTTCGCGTTCATCGCGCCGGAGCCGATCCAGGATGAGCGATCCCGGCGGCGTCCCCCAACCGACCCTGACCGACGGCGTGGTGACGCTCCGCCCGTTCCGGCCGGACGACGCGCAGGCCGTCTTCGAGGCTTGCCAGGACCCGGACATCGCGCGGTTCATCCCGATACCACAGCCGTACACGCTCGAGGACGGGGCGTGGTACGTGACCCATGCGGCCGAGGAATCCTCGACCGGCCCGAGTGCGCACTTCGCGATCGCCGACGCGGCAACGGATCGCCTGCTCGGGTCCATCTCCCGGCACGGCCCGGCGGGCCACCGGGCGTCGGTCGGCTACTGGCTGGCGCCGGGTGGACGCGGACGCGGCATGGCGACGCGCGCGGTCGTCCTCGTCGTCGACTGGACGTTCGCCACGACCGACGTCATTCGATTCGAGCTGTACACCGATGTCGACAACGAACGATCGGGCCGGGTGGCGCTCCGCGCCGGCTTCGAGCGCGAGGGGATCCGCCGCGCATGGGACCTCGATCGTGGCGGCCGGCCCATCGACGCTGCCTTCTACGTCCGGATCCGCCAGCCGGGCTGATCGAGGCGAACGGGCGCACAGGCCCGCCCTGCTATCGTCAGTTGCATGGACGACGGGCGGGAGCGGCGGGCGCCGCGCCCCGGTCTTGGAGGCGACCCCATCGCCGCGACCTGGCTCGGCCGGATCGCGTACGGCGAGGCATGGGCGCTCCAGCGACGCATCGTCGAGGCGCGCGTCGCCGGGACCGTCCCGGATACGCTCCTCCTCCTCGAGCACGACGCCGTGCTCACGCTCGGCAAGAATGCCGACGAGTCGCACGTCCTCGCGACCCCCCGCGAGCTGCGGAGGCGCGGCATCGAGGTGCTCCGCGTCGAACGGGGCGGCGAGGTGACGTACCACGGCCCCGGACAGCTCGTGGCCTACCCGATCCTTCGCCTGGGCGACCGCGGGATCCTCCTTCGGCCGCTCGTCCGGGCCCTCGAGGAGGCCATGATCGAAACGTGCGCCGAGCTTGGCGTCCGGGCAACTCGGCGCGATGGGCATCCGGGTTGCTGGGTCCTCGAGGACGGCCGACCGCCGCGGAAGATCGGGGCGCTCGGGATCCGGGTGGAGCGCGGGGTCTGCTATCACGGGATCGCCCTGAACGTCGATCCCGACCTTCGCGACTTCGAGCTGATCGACCCGTGCGGGATGCCGGGCCTCGTCTCGACCTCGATCGCGGAGGAGCTCGGGCGGACGGCCGAACCGCCGACGACGGAGGCAGTCCACCGCGCGGCAGCGGTCTTCGCCCCGGCACTGGGACGAGCGCTCGGCGCCGGGATCGAGTGGGTCGCGCCGGACGTCGTCGGGCGCGACGGGCTCGAGCCGGCCGGCCTGGGCACCCCCGTCAACGCCGGGGTCGGCTGACGTGGCCGCCGGCCTGTTCGAGCTGCGCAAGGACCCGATCACGGGCTGGTGGGTCGCCACGATCGTCGACCGTGCCTTCCATCGCGACCGGTTCGCCCGTCCGGCCGACCAGATCGACGATGGGGCCGATTGCCAGAACTGCCGCCTGCCCGAGGGCGAGGGCGTCCGCCTCCGGGTCCTGAAGGACTACGCGTTCCACGTGGTCGGCACGGAGGATGAGGCAAGGGAGCTCGACCAACGGTTCGCCCAGGTCGCGCTGTCCGGTGCCGGGGCCGCGGGGAGCTGGCGGACCGTCGTCGCGCCGCCGGGTGAGCACCGCGCCCTCCACCAGGTCGGCTCCGCGATCGTCGAGGCGATGATCACGAGCGCTCGCGACGCGGTGGCCACGGCGCGAGCGACGAACCAGACGGACTACCTCCAGGTCGTCCAGAACTGGGGTGCCCAGGCAGGCGCCCGGACGAACCATCTCTGCTTCGAGTTCTACGACCTGCCGCAGATTCCGCATCGGATCGCCGAGGAGCTCGGCGGTGCTGCGCGATTCGTGATCCGGGAAGGGGAGTGCCCGTACTGCCGCCTGGTTCGCGAGGTCTCCCGGACGCGAGATCGCCTCGTCTGGGAGGACCGGGACAGCGTCGCGTTCGCGCCGTGGGCGTCTCGGTCCGCGTTCGAGCTGTGGATCGTGCCCCGGCGGCACGAGGCGGACTTCGGGCGGGCGACCGAACCCGACATCCGGGCGACCGGGGCGGCGCTCCGAAACGTGCTGGGCACGCTCGCCAGGACGCTGGACGGCCCGCCGTACAACCTCATCCTCCACACGGCACCCCTTCGCGAGCGCGTCGACGCGACCTATCACTGGCACTGGGAGATCCACCCCCGGCTCCGGGACATCGCCGGCCTCGAGCTCGGGACGGGCCTGCCGGTCAACCCGGTTTCGCCGGAGGACGCGGTGGAGGAGCTGCTCTCGCGCGCGGGCGCGGGCGCGGACACGGAGCCGGCGAGTTGACCCCGGCGCGTCACATCGCCTTCGGGTCCCTCGTCCCTCGGCACGACGGCGGCATGCAACCCTGTTCATGCGCGCCCGATTCCGGCACGAGAGGACCCAGATGTTCGGCACTGGAGAGCCGGCTGGCTTCGCGATCGGGAGCGCTGCGCTGGAGCGGCCCGCGAACAGGCCCGCGATGACCGGCACCTGGAACCGCGACGCCGCCGCGCAGTTCGTGGAGGCCCTGTTTGCGAAGCACCACGGCGAGATCTACGCCTACCTGGTCCGCATGCTCCGCGACCCGGAAATGGCCGCCGACCTGACCCAGGACGCGTTCGTGAAGGCGTACCGCGCCTACGACACGCTCGAGAAGGGCGAGAACGCCCGGGCCTGGCTCTACCAGATCGCCCACCGGGTCGCGCTCGACGATCTCCGGCGGCGGAAGATCGTCCGGTTCCTGCCGTTCACCGGCGAGGCGAAGGGCTCATCGCCGTCGGCCGAGCGGCTCGCGATGGATGCCCGGCTGTCCGGCCCGCTCGAGCGTGCGCTCGCGCGCATCCCCGAGCGCCAGCGCGCGGCCCTCCTCCTCGCCGAGGTCCACGACCTGACCGGCCTCGAGCTGGCGGCGGCGCTCGGCGTCAGCCACGTCGCCGCCCGGGCGCTCCTGACCCGCGCCCGCCAGAGCCTGCGCGAGGCCCTCGCCGCCGAGCGAGGCGCGGAGGCCGCCGCGGAAGCCGAGCGTGACGCGCGCTTCGCGGCCGGTCACGAGAGCGGCCGATGACCCTGCCCTTCCGCCGCCGCCACCACGACGACGAGGCGTCGCACGACCGCGCCCGGGCGATCGTGGCCACGGGCTTCATCGAGCCGACCGAGCCTTCGGACGAGGCCTGGCTCGAGGGGCACCTCGCCGGCTGCGGCGAGTGCCGGGTCGAGATGGAGGCGTACCGCACCGATCGCGCGCTCCTCCGCGGCCTCGCGGACGTTGCCCCGGAACCGCCCCGAGACCTCTGGGCCCGCACGGCCGCCTCGATCGAGCAGGAGGCGGCCCGTCGGCACCGCGGGACCCGGCTGGCCGCGGCAGGCCCCCGGCTCGCGCGGCTCCCGCTCGGGGTCGTAGCCGGCGTCCTGGTGGTCCTCGTGGTGATCGGGACCTCGATCATGCCGAAGACCGGCTTCCCGATCGGGCCCGACGGTGCCGGTTCCGACGCCGCCGCAGCCGCCTCGCCGGGACCCGTGGCGACGCCCCTTACCGTCACAGCCAGGGACCTGAGCTGGGTCCAGGGCCGGGGCGATGGAACGTTCGAGCTCGTGTTCGCCTCCGTGGACGAGGTGTGCATCACAGATCCCGACGCCTGCGCCCCGCTCGAGGACGCCTCCTCGACACGCCTGGTGCTGGCGGCCGAGCCGCAGGCGGTGGTCCTTTCGCCGTCGAGCCAGCAGCTCGTCATCGTCTCCGCCCCGACCGCCGAGGGTGGTGGGGAGGTCCTCGTCGTGTCGGTGCCGGCGCCCACGCCGACCCCGACGGTCGACCCCGGCGCCTCGCCGTCCATCGTCGAGAGTCCGCCGCAAACGGAGGTGCCGGCGCCGGAGCCCTCCCCGGTCGCCACCACAGATCCGAACGCGACCGCCGGACCTTCGGGTGCTCCGTCCGCCAGCGCGGACCCGGATGCACCCCGAGCCATTCTCACCGGGGTGGTGGTCGTCGGTGACGCCGAGTACTCGGCCGACGGCGGATGGCTGGCGTTCTCGGCCCGCCCGATCGACGGGAGCGTGGGTCCGGACCTCTACCTCTGGCGCGTGGGTGACCCGGTCGCGGCCGCCGTGACGGCGGACCACCGGACCTTCTTCGCGGGCTGGCTCGGAAACCAGGTCCTCGCCAGCCGCGTGGAGCCGGCGGCGCCGGCGACCGGGGCGGAGACCGGCGATCCGTCCGGGTCCGCCGCGACCCCCGTGCCGTCGGTGACGCCGGCGGCGACCCCGGCCGCAACCCCGGACCCGGATGCCTCGCGGGAGCCGTCCGCTCTCCCCGTGGAGGATCACCCGGTTTCCTTCCTGCTCGACCCGGAGACCGCTGCGGTGACGAACCTGGCGGGGGCCGACATCTGGCGCCCGGTCGTGAGCCCCTCGTCGCGGACGATCGTCTACTGGTCCGGGACGCTGATCCCCGACGGGACCGGCACGGGCTGGGTCGAGGGAACCGGGCAGCTCGTCCTCGACGGCTGGGTCGATCCGTCAGCGCCCCCGCCGGCCTCCCCGGACCCGGGCGCCTCGGCGGACGCGACGTCGACCCCGAATGTCACGCCGACCCCCGATGCCTCGGTCGATCCCCTGGCGACGATCGCCGCGTTGCCGTCGCCCGGCCCGGCCGGGTCGCCGGTCGTCCTCGCGGCCGGGCCGCTCGCCGGCTTCGAGGCCAGCTTCGACCCGACCGGGACCCGCCTGGCCGTCTGGGTGGCCGATCCGGCCAACGTCGAGATCGGGACCCTCC
>DATIUS010000245.1:0-7440 GCA_035466655.1 Candidatus Sulfomarinibacteraceae bacterium | reverse complement strand
GCGACCGTCATCGTGGCTCGAAATGACTCCGGATCCGGGATCGACCGGCTCGATCTGAACACGGTCGCCGCCCGGCTGGGCGAGCTCCAGGTGACTGGCGCAGCGGTGGACGGCCACGCAGTCACCCCGGAGATCGACGACCAGACGGTCCGCCTGCCGCTCGGCGGCATCCTGCCCGACGGCGCGGTGGCGACCATCCGGCTTTCGTACGAGGCAACGCTTCGCCCCGATCTGGACGGCTCCGATTGGCTCTTCTCGAGAGCGGGCGGCACGCTGGCGCTCTATCGCTGGATCCCGTGGGTCAGCCGCGCCGTCTCCTTCGACCGCCCGAATCACGGCGATCCGTTCGTCACTCCGAGCAGCCCGTGGGTCCGGGTGCGCGTGACGACGGACGCGCCGATGGTGCTCGCCTCCCCCGGAGCGGTCCCGACCCGAGCGGATGGCCCGGGTGCCCGCAGCCGCTGGTCCTTCGAGGTCACGGATGTCCGGGACGTCGCCGTGCTGCTCGCGCCCGATTTCGCGCTCACGACCGGCGAGGCGGGGGGCATCGAGATCCGGGCGTACACGCGACCGGACGGCCTGGACGGTGACCGCCTCGTGACCCAGGCAGCCCGGGCGCTCCTGGGCATGGCCGACCGACTCGGCGTCCCGTACCCGTGGTCGACCTTCACGGTCGTCGAGACGCGCGGTGGCTACGGCATGGAATCACCCGGGCTCGTCCTCGTGCCCCGCGGGACCGCTTCTGGGAACCTGTCCTACCTCATCCATCACGAGACGGCCCACCAGTGGTTCTACGGCCTGGTCGGAAACGACCAGCAGGCTGAGCCCTTCGCCGACGAGGCCGCGGCCGACCTCCTGGCCCGGACCGTCCTCGGGGCGTTGCGGGCCAGCCGCTGCGACCCGCAGCCGCTCGACCGCCCGATCGACCAGTACACGGCCGGTTGCTATTACGAGGTCGTCTACGTCGGGGGCGGGAACCTGCTCGACGAGCTTCGTGAAGCCATGGGCACGGACCGCTTCTGGGCGGCGCTCGCCGGCTACCTCGAGGCGAACCGGTGGGGCCTTGGCGGAACGCGCCAGCTACTCGAGGCGCTTCGCGCGGCGAGCCCCGCCGACATGGTGCCGACGCTCCGGGTCCGGTTCCCGTCGATCTACTGACCGGCCCGGGAGAGAGACCGTCCGGTCCGTCCGGTCCGTCCGGTCCGGTGGTGAGGAACCGCTCGGCGGCGAGCGCGTGCGGCAGGCTCCGTCAGCGGTCCCCGGGTCGGCGGCCGACGACCCACCAGGCGGCCGGGAAAACGGCCGCGGCGAGCGCCATCTTCAGCGCATCCCCGAGGAGGAACGGCGAGAGACCGTTCGCGATCGCCCAATCGAGCGGCTGCTGCGCCGTGACGGCCAGCCATGGAACGCCGACGACGTAGATCAGGGCACTCCCGATCACCATCGCGCCGACCGATCCGAGCAGGTGCCGATCCCAGCCGAGCTCGGCGAGGCGCCCGACGATCGCGGCCGCGAGGATGAACCCGACGATGTAGCCACCGCTGACCCCCAGCACGACGTCCACCCCGTTCCGGCCGCCGGCGAAGACCGGAAGGCCCACGAGGCCGAGGAGCAGGTAGAGGGTCGTCGAGGCGATCCCGCGACGGAAGCCGAGGGCGCCCCCGGCGAGGAGGACGGCGAACGTCTGGCCGGTGACCGGGATCGGGTCGTTCGGGAGGTAGACGCGGAGCTGCGCCGAGACGGCGATCAGGATCGTGCCGGCGAGGATCAGGGCGAGATGACGAACGCGGACCCCGATCCCTTCGGACAGCCGGATCGGGACCAGGAAGTCGGCGATCGTGATGCCGCGCTCGTGGGCCGGCAGGCGGTCCAGTCTGGGCACGGTGATCGTCATCCCTTGGCTCCTCCCCCGCGCCAACCTGGCGCCCCGGCCGAGTCTACTCGAACTTCAGCGCCCGGACGATCGAGACGCGAGCGGCCAGCCGCGACGGGTACCATGCCGCGATCCCAGGGCCGGCCAGGCCGAGGACGGCAGCCATGGCCATCGATGTCCAAGGGAGGCCGGCGCTCGGGTCGAATGCACCGGAGGTGACCAGCAGGACGAAGCCTGCGACCAGCCCGACCAGCGCCCCGAGGAAGGCCCCCACGAGCCCCAGGATGGCCGCCTCCACGACGACCATCCGCGACGCCTGTCCGCGGGTCATCCCGATCGCCCGGAGGACGCCGATCTCGCGGACCCGCTCGACGACCCCGATCGTGAGCGTGTTGACGATGCCGAGCGCCGCGACGAGGACGGCGATGAGCGCGAGCGCGTCGAACAGCCCGAAGACCCGCCCGAGCGCCTCGGTGACGGCGCCCTGGACCCGCGACAGCGGGTTGGCTTCGAGGGCGAGGGTGCGTGCCGTCGCCTCCACCTCGGCCCGGGCAGCATCGCCCGCGCCGTCCTCGAACCGGATCGCGAAGACGTCGGCGCCGGTCACCCCGACCCGCCCGGAGGCGTCGGGCCAGCCGATGAGGATGGCCTCCCCGCCGGCCCCCGGGATGGACCGCTCAACGATGCCAGCGACCCGGAGGTCCAGGGTCGCGTCACCGCCGAGCACGACCGTCATCGAGTCGTCGAGGGCGATCCCGAGACGCCTCGCCGCGGTCATCGGAAGGATGGCGGCGCCGCCGCGATCGAGCGCCGTCAGGGCAGCGGAGCGATCACCCTCGACGAACGTGAGCCGGCCGTCCGCGAGCATGGTGGCGCCATCCACCGCGGCCGCGCCGAAGCGGAGCCCGTGGATGGCGAGGTCGAAGGTTGCGATCGGCGAGACGGTCTGGACACCTGGCAGCGCGGCGAAGATGTCGGCGACGCCTTCGTCCGGCTCGACCGGGCGGATCGCAGTCAGGATCTCGTCTCCGGGGATGACGTCGGTGAGCCACGCCGTCGCGGCATGCCGGGCCGCCTGGGCAGTCCAGCCGAGCGCCACGATCATCGCCAGCCCGACCACCAGCGCTCCGACCGTCTGCCCCGTCCGGCTGCGGTCCCGGGCGAGTGACCCGCGCGCGAGCCGCTCCTCCAGGCGCAGCAGCGCACCGAAGGGACTGCCCAGGATCCGCGCGAGGGACGGCAGGACGAGCGGGGTCGAGAGGGTGGCCACGATCAGCACCGCATACAGAGCCAGGGCGCGGTAGACGCCGGCGGTGCCCGCCGCGGGCGGCTGGACGAGCAGCGCGAGGGCCGAGACGGCGACGAGGACGAGCGCGAGCCAGCCAAGACGAGCCCGCCGGGCGTCGGGAAGGTCGATCCGGGCGCGGAGCGCCTCCACCGGCGAGATCCCCGCGGCCCTGATGGCCGGCTCGATCGCCCCTGCGATCGTGATCGTGATGCCCACCACGAAGGCTGTCAGGAGGCTGGCCGCGTCGAAGCCGGTCACCGGCGTCGGAAACCCGGTCAGGGCGCGGATCGAGCTCGCCATCAGCATGCCGAGGAGGACGCCAACCGCGAGCCCGAGCGCCGAGCCGACGATGCCGATGGCAACCGCCCCGGCCAGCACGAACCTGGCGACCTGGGCACGGGTGGCCCCCGCCGCGCGGAGGAGCCCGACCTCGCGCGCACGCTCCCCGACCGTCATCGACAGGGTGTTCACGATCAGGAACGCCCCCACGAACAGGACGATCGCGGCAAGCAGGGCGATCGAGGCCTGGAAGTCCGCCGTGGAGGCGCGGAGGCCGGCCGCGATGTCCGACGGTGACGAGAGAATGTACGGGTCCGTCGTCAGTCGATCCGCGAAGCCGGCGCCCACCTCCGAAGTCGCGACGCCGGCGGCGAGCCCGACGTCCACGAGCGTGACGCCGTCCAGGCCGAAGGCCGATCGGGCGACGTCCACCGGGACGATCACGGTCCGGCCGCCGGAACCGGCGGTGGGCCCCGGGCCGGCGAGAATGCCGATCACCCGCAGGCGCGCCGGCGCGCCGGCGCCCTGGAGCGTGAGCTCGCTGCCCAGGATGTAGCCGTCGCTGGCAGCCAGCACCTCCGTGATCAGGGCGGACGGTTCGTCGGTCCGGGCGAGCCGGGCGCCGCCGACGAGTTCGAGGTCGTGGAGCCGCGCGTATGGAGCAGGATCGATGCCGACCACGGTGACCGCATCACGAGCGCCCCGTGCGGTTTCGAGGCCTCCGGCGGCGAGGAAGGTTCGTTTCTCGATCGTCGGAGCGACGACCTCGACACCGTCCGTCTCCCGGATCTGGGCGACCGTGGCGTCGGACAGCCCGCGCTCCAGGAAGGTCGAGACCCGGAGGTCCGCCGTTCCGACGATGTCCCGGACCGTCCGGCTCACCGCGGCCTCGATCCCCGCCTCCGTCGCCAGCGAGGCGGAGAGGACACCGACACCGAGCGCGATGCCGAGGATCGTCAGCAGCGAGCGGAGCGGCCGCGCCCCGAGCGTCCGCCAGGCGAGCCGATCCAGGCCCACGTCCGGCTAGAGCCCGAGCTGGGCCAGGCGCGCGATGAGTGGCGCCGCGGAGTGGTCGGCACGCCGGCCGAGCCCGATCTCGTCGCGGATCCGCCCGTCACCGATCACGAGGACCCGGTCCGCGTAGGCGGCCGCCCGCGCGTCGTGGGTGACGAGGACGACTGTCTGCCCGTCCGAGTCGCACGACCGCCAGAGCGCATCGAGGAGCTCGCCGCCAGTCGTGTAGTCGAGGTTGCCGGTCGGCTCGTCGGCGAGGAGGACAGACGGGCGGGTCACGAGCGCCCGCGCGACGGCGACCCGCTGCTGCTCGCCGGCCGATAGCTGGTCCGGGCGGTGACGTTCCTTTCCCGCCAGCTCGACGAGCTCGATGACCTCGCGGATCCGGTCGCGAAGCTCGCCTTTCGACCAGTCCTGTCCAGCGATCGTGAACGGCAGGGCGATGTTCTCGCGCACGTCGAGCAGAGGGATCAGGTTGAACGCCTGGAAGACGAAGCCGGTCCGCTCGCGACGGAGGCGTGTCGCCGCGTCGTCGGAGAGGCGGCTGATGTCTCGACCCTCGAAGACGACCGACCCGGTGGTCGGCTGATCCAGGCCGCCAAGGAGCTGGAGGAGGGTGCTCTTGCCCGAGCCTGACGGGCCCATGAGTGCGACGAACTCCCCGGGCTGGACGGCGAGGGAGACGCCCCGCAGGGCCTCCACGGTGGATGCACCGAGTTCGAAGCGCTTCGTGAGGTGGTGCGCCTCGAGAATCGGGGGCATCACGTCTCCGGGATGGGGCGTGTCGGTCATGGCGCGGCGCCAGTGTAGACGTGAGCGCGGCCGGTCTGCTTCGCGCGACCTGACTGCTGCCGCGGCAGGCGTGGGCTCAGTTGCCGAAGTACCAACCGGCGACATCGCCCACGATCGTGTCGACGAGTCCGGCCGCGATCGGCGGGTCGACGATCCGCATCACGGGGCCGCGCGGCGCGGGCGAGGCCGGCGTCGCAGCTGGCGACGCGGTCGGGGTGCTCGTGCCGCCGGGTCGACGGCCGTCCCCGGGTCCAACGAGCCCGCGGATGCCCGGGCCCGGGGCGCTCGGTCGCGGGGAGGGCTCAGGCGTGGGTGTCGCCGAGGGCTCTGGCGCAGTGGCCGGCGACGGCGTGGGGATCGGGGTTGGGGTCGCCGCCGGTTCCGCCGTCGGCGTCGGGGATACCGTCGGCCGCGGGGTGGCGATCGGCGCCGGTGTCGGCTTCGGCGTCGCCGTCGGCGCCGGTGTCGGCGTCGGCGTCGGCTTGGGCGTTGCCGAGGGGCTTGGGGTGGCGGTCGCACCGCACGTGGCGGCGAACAGGACGGTCCACATGTGCTTGCCGTCGGCGCCCTTGTAGGCACCGATCCCGATGACGCTCCAGCTCGAGCCCAGGATGTTTGCCCGGTGGCCGGCCGAGTCCATGAAGCCCTGCTGGATCGTCTCGGTGGCGATGTCGTCGGGGAAGTTGTTCGTCCCGAGGTTCTCGCCGGCGAGCTTGAAGCAGTACCCCGACGAGGTCAGGTAGTCGAAGACCTTCTTCCCGTCGGGCGGGATGCTGTGGCTGAAGTAGTTCCGGTCGATCATGTCCTTCGACCGCCAGCGCGCCATGTCGACGAGCTTCGGATCGACCTTGAGCGACGCGAGGCCGGCCGCGGCACGAGCCTGGTTGGTCAGTGTCACGAGGAGCTGCTCGTCGGCCGCGGAGAAGCTGCCGGCGTCCCAGGCGAAGACTGCTCCCGGCAGCGCGACCGTGAGTGCGAGCGCTGCGGCGAGGGCCAGGCCGGCGAGGGAGCGACGATGGCGAGCGGCTGGAGCTGATCGGGGCACGGGGTGGACGTTCATGGCTCCGGGGCTTCGTGATCCGTCTGATGGCGGCCGCTCGGCCTCCACCGAACTGGTCGCTGATCACGCTATGCCCGCGCCGTCCGGGCGTCCGCGGCCCCGAGGTCCCGGCGGCGCGGCGGCGGGGGTACCAGCCCCGCCCACCGGACCGCACTCGACCGCACCGGACCGGATTCCGATCGCCGCGCGGCCGTCCAGCCGGTGGTGCGCAAATGCACCGGCGGGAGAGCGGCCTCCCATCCGGACACCTCCTGCCGGACGCCGTGCGGCGGGACGATCAGCCCGGGAGCGCGCACGTCTTCGGGTACACTGCGCGGGCCGCGATCCTGGACCATCGGGTCGATCGCGCGCCCGCGGTGGCCTTAGCTCAACCGGCAGAGCAGCGGATTGTGGATCCGCAGGTTACGGGTTCGACCCCCGTAGGCCACCCCAACTGCCCCGTCCGGCGGCCGATCCCATCCGTGCCCACCGGTGTCCTCAGCCCGCGTTCGCACCGTGCTCGTCCCGCGCCATCGGTATCGGGTCTCGCCGGCCGGCCCGCCGCATCGCGCCGTGGACATGCCAACATGCAGCCGACCATGACGGATCTCGACTTCACGGCCTTCGACGCCCTGACCTTCGACTGCTACGGCACCCTCATCGACTGGGAGGCCGGCATCCTGGCGGGCCTTCGGCTCGTTCTCGACCCGCGCGGCCTCAAGCCGCCGGACGACGAGCTCCTCGAGCGGTACGCGACTGGCGAAGCGGAGATCGAGGCAGGCCCGTTTCGCCGCTACCGCGAGGTCCTCGGGGCGAGCCTGGACGCGGTGGCGGCGACCTACGGCGTTCGAGTGACCGATCGCGAGCGGGCCGGCTTCGGCGGATCGGTCGGCGACTGGCCGGCCTTCCCGGATTCCCCGGCGGCCCTCGCGACGCTCAAGTCGCGCTTCCGATTAGGGGTCCTCACGAACTGCGACGACGACCTGTTCGCCGCCTCTGCTCGCCGCCTTGGCGTCGAGTTCGACTGGGTCGTCACGGCGCAGCAGGCCGGGGGGTACAAGCCGCGGCTCGCCAACTTCGAGCTCCTCTTCGAGCGGCTGGCGATGCCGCGCGAGCGGATCCTCCATGTCGCCCAGAGCCTCTTCCACGACCACG
>DATIUS010000244.1:0-9975 GCA_035466655.1 Candidatus Sulfomarinibacteraceae bacterium | reverse complement strand
CGTCCCACGCCGGACGCCGGGAGCTGATCGCCGGCGCGGGCCGGCGACCGCCGCTCGTCCTCAGCGATCGACCGGCAGGTCCAGCCGGTCGCCCCATTCGGCCCAGCCGCCGTCATAGACCGCGACATCGTCGTGGCCGAGGAGCATCAGCACGAACGCCAGCTTGGCCGCCGCGATCCCCGCGCCGTCATAGGTCACGATCCGGCGACCACGGGTGACGTTCGCCTTGAGGAGCATCTCGCGGAGCTCCGAGCCATCGCGCAGCCGCTGGCTGCCGGGCACGTGCATCGCCCCGACGGGCAGGTTGATCG
The DNA here is from genome assembly GCA_035466655.1 of Candidatus Sulfomarinibacteraceae bacterium. Lineage (GTDB taxonomy): Bacteria > Chloroflexota > Limnocylindria > Limnocylindrales > CSP1-4 > UBA5189. Next base: position 9,664 of record DATIUS010000244.1, on the reverse strand, counting down.
CACCGGGGATGTGGCCCAGCCGGCGGGCATTGCCCTCGTGGCCGTGGTACTCCGCCGCCGCCCGGGTGTCGATGAGCAGGACGTCCGGCGAGCCGAGGAGCGCCCGGACATCGCCGGTCGTGAGGCGCACCCGCGGGTTGGCTCGCGGGGTGAAGTCGGCTGCCGCCGGCGGGTAGCTGGCATTCGAGAGCGGCCGTCCCTCGGCCGTCCAGGCGGGCAGCCCGCCGTCGAGGATCCGAGCGGATTCGAACCCGTAGGCCCGCAGGCTCCACCAGGTTCGCGCCGCGTACAGGCTGTTGGTGTCGTCGTAGATGACGAGGCTGGTGCCGTCGCCGACACCGGCTCGCGCCATCGCCGCCGCAACGCGTTCCGGGCCCGCCAGCCGGAGCCCGGGGCCGGCCTCCGCGTTCTCCGGCTCGACGAGCTCCTCCCGCCAGTCCACGTGCGCGGCGCCGGGGATGTGCCCGGCCGCGAACACCGCCGGGCCGGTCCCGTCCGGTCGCCACCGGACGTCGAGGATCCGCACCTCTGGCCGGCCGAGCTGGTCCGCGAGCCACTCCGGCGTGGCCGCCAGCTCGGGCCGCGCGACGGTGCTCACGGGAAGCCTCGCCGACCGGTCGGGTGGGGCATGGCCGGTATCATACGGCCGTGGTCTCCTCCCTCTCGACCGACGCGGCCAGGTTCGCGGCGGTTCGGGCCGCGCTCCCCGCGCTGGCCTCGGGCATCCACCTCAACACCGGGTCCGTCGGGCCGATGCCGGCCGAGGTCGCGGCGGCGATGGACGAGATCGAGTCCTACGAGCGCACCGTCGGCCGCGGCCACACCGACTACTACCTGGCATCGGTCGAGCGGCAGGCCGAGGCACGGGCCGCCCTGGCGGCGCTGCTCGGCGGCGATCTGGACGAGATCGCCCTGGCCCACTCGACGACGGACGCGATGAACGTGGTCACGTGGGGCCTGGACTGGCGGGCCGGCGAGCGTGTCGTGACCACGACCCAGGAGCACGCCGGCGGGCTGGGCCCGTTGTACGCCCTGCGCGACCGGATCGGCGTGGAGGTGGCCCATGCCGACGTGGGGGACGGCTCGGACGACGCGGCGACGATGGCGGCGTTCGACCGGGCGATCGTCCCGGGAACGCGACTCGTCTCGTGCTCGCATGTCCTCTGGTCGACCGGTGCGGTCCTGCCCGTCGCGCGGATCGCGGCGCTCGCCCACGAGCGGGGCGCGCTCGTCGTCCTGGACGGGGCGCAGGCAGCCGGCGCCATCCCCGTCTCGGTGCGCGAGATCGGGGCGGACGCGTACGCCGTGCCGGCCCAGAAGTGGCTCCTCGGTCCGGAGGGAATGGGCGGCGGCTGGATCGCCCGGGAAGCCTGGGACCGCCTGGGCCCGTCGTTCGCCGGCCACAACTCGTTCGCCGTCTACGACTCGCGCGGACGAGCCGACTGGCACGCGAACGCCCGGCGATTCGAAGGCTCGAACTGGCACCGGCCATCGGTCGTCGGCATGGCCCGTGCCCTCGGCTGGCTGATGATGTTCGTCGGGCTGGACTACGTGCACGAGCGAGGAGCCACCATGGCCCGCCGGGCCGCCGACGCCCTCGCCGCGATCCCCGGCGTCGAGCTCCTGACCCCACGCCACCAGATGGCGACGCTCGTCTCGTTCGGGATCCGGGGCTGGACGCCGCAGGCTGCCCTCGACGAGCTCGGCGCCCGTGTCTTCGCGATCGCCCGGACCCTGCCGCTCCTCGACGCGGTCCGGATCAGCGTCGGGTTCTTCAACTCGGAGGAGGAGCTGGACCGGTTCGTCGCGGCCGTTCGAGTGCTGGCCGAGCACACGCCCGAGACGCTGCCCCCGCGCCGGACCCTGCCGATCCTCGGCGAGGCGTGATCGCCCCGCCGGGTGTGTCTCCGCCGGGTGCGTCTCCGGTTGATCGGTCGCCCGCGGCCGGGGGAGTCCCGCGCCGATCCTGGTGGGAGGTTCGCTGGCGCCAGTTCCGGAACGCGCCGCGGCCGGTCGTCCGGGCGGTCCTCGCGGACCTGGCCGTGGCCGTGGTGCTCGGCGGGCTGTACCTCGCCTACGACGTCGCGCTCTCCCGTGGAGTGAAGCTGCCTGGTGGCGACCTGCGCGCACCGCTCGTCGCGCTGATCGTGGCCGCCGTCCTCGGGGTCGGCAGCCTGATCACCTACCTGATCGTCCCCGCGCCGAGAGGCAGCGGGACCGGGGTGCGCCGGACGATCTGGAGCGCCGCCCTGGGCCTGCTCGCCGCCGCCCCGATCGCCTATCTCGTGCTCGTCGTCGCCAGCCAGGTGCTCAAGCCGCTCCTCACCTGAGCGGTCGGCAGGCCGGCCGGCGAGGCGCTATGTTGGCGACGGCGCGCCGGGCGGATGGCCGGCGGCCCAGTCGGAGCGAGCCTCGAGGTCAATGGACGAACACGGGCACGTCGCGCTCCCGAAGCTGTATGGCGCCCCAGCGTATGCCCGACCGTCGGTCGTGCCGGCAAACCCGGTCCCCCGGCCGGCCGACCCGGACGACCTGCCGCTGGTCGCCGACATGTCCGCCGAACTGACCGCCGAACTGACCGCCGAACTGACCGCCGAGCTGGTCGCCGACCTGTCCGCCGACCTGCCCGCTGAGCTCTCCGCCGACGACCTGGAACCGCTCGACAGCCCGGCCATCCCGGCGACCGCGCCGACCGAGGTCGAGCCCCCGGACGCGACGCCCGATGAAGTCGGGATCACGCCCCCGCCGGCGCCGGCAATCCGGCCGCGCCCGTTCTCGATCCGCGACCTCGCCGAACGGCTCCGTGCGCCGCGTCCCTGAGCGAAGCTCACGACGGCGCCGCAACGGCTCCGCAGCGCGGTGTAGCATCGCGGCGGGGGAGTAGCTCAACGGTTAGAGCGGCGGGCTTATATCCCGCTGGTTCCAGGTTCGAGTCCTGGCTCCCCTACCAGGCGTTCGACGCCGGCGCCTCAGAGAGCGGCGCGGACCATCCGGATGACGCGGTCGCGGCGGTCGGTGTCGAAGGAGCGCTGCGGCGGCAGTGAGGCCAGCCACGGGCCCACCTGGTCGGCGGTGATGTATGCGCACATCGGCGTCCGCACCACGGCCGGATCCGTCCCGACGACCGCCGCATAGACCTTGACGACGTGGTCGGCGTCCTCGCCGGCGAGCCAGGCCCGAACCCGTTCCGCGTCTCGGGTCGCTCGCTCGAGCGGGTGGTCGATCATGTGGACTCGTCCGTCGGCGAGGCGGACCGTCCAGCTCCGGGGCCCGCGTGAGACGACGGCGCCGGGCGGCGGCAGCTCCTCGATCACGGCCGCCCCGAACGGGCCGATGACCAGCTCGGGCAGGACGCGAGCCCCATCCGGCATTCGGACGCGCGTCGCGACCACGTGGTCGTCCGCCACGGCGTGGGCGACTCGGAGGACCGGCGTCTGGCGGCGACGACGGGCAATGACCCGCTCCATCGCCGAACCGACGCGGAGGAGACCGACCAGGCCGAACCCGGCGGGCGCCGTCAGCGCGAACGTCCAGGCGAGCGCCCCGGCCATCAACTGCGCGGCCGACGCGCGTCCGGACGGTGTGAATCGCCCGAGGAACTCGGTCGTGAAGAGGAGGTAGGTGAGGACCGACGCGCCGACGACGAGGATCCCGCCGACCACGAAGGCGCGGGCGATGTCGGGCGTGCGCGCACGGCCGGCGCCGGGGTGCTCGGGGGCGAGGACCTGCATGAGCTGATGGTGGGGCGTGTCCGAGGGCGAGGGAATGGCCCCTTCGGCTCTGGGGCACCACACAACGGGACCACCGCGTCCACCGGACCGCACCGGACCAGCCCGGCAGGCAACGGACACGCCCTGGGAACGAGCGGGCGGCGAGGGTCAGGGGTCGGTGGGACCGCCGTACCATTGATCGGCTCCCTGCCGCGGGCGATCCTCCTCGGGACGACGGGCGACCCGTGCCCGTGGAGGTGTCTGGGTGAACATTGTTCGCGCCCGCGTGCCGGCCCGACGGACCAGGGAGCTGCTCGCATCCGCTTTCGGCGCGGTGCTGCTCCTGCTGGCCCTGACCCTGCCGGCCCTCGGCGCCCCGATCGGCCCGACGAAGCTCGAATCGCCGATCGTCGAACCGCGCGCCGCGGACACCGGAACCCCGATCACCTTCACGGTCACGTACCGGAATGCCCACGCCCTCCCACCCGAGTACGTTCGGGTGGCGGTCGCCGGGGCCACGTACTCGATGTCCGGGGCCGGATCGGACTGGAAGGCTGGGGTCGTCTTCACGGTCAGCACGGCGCTCCCGGCCGGCACGCACGCCGTCAGGTTCGAGGCCCGCGACGCCGAGCGATTCGTCGACGCGCTCGAATCCGGGTCGGTCGTGGTGGGCCCGGCCCCGACCCCCACCCCGCCACCGCCCACACCCATTCCGCCACCACCGACGCCCACCCCTCCGCCACCGACTCCGACGTCGCCGCCGCCGAGCCCGACACCTCCACCTGCCCCGGCGCCGACCGCTCCACCGTCGCCGACCGCCGCCCCCCAGCCGACGCCGCCCCCCACCCAGCCATCCACCCCGGCACCGACCCCGATTGGCGATGACGCCGGCTCCGGAACGCTCGTCGGTCCGGGCTCTATCGGCGGCACGGGCGCCGGCGGCACGGGCGCCGGCGGCACGGGAGCCGGCGGTCCCACCTCCGGCAGCGGCGGCCCGGGCGACGCGACCGGGTCGGGATCCGGAACGTGGACGGGACCGGCGTCGGGAGCGGGCACCGGCGCCTGGATCGAAGGATCCGGTGGCTGGACCCCGGACCGGGACGGCGCGAGCGCCGGGAGCGGCACATCGACCTCGGGCTCCGGAAGCCCCCCGTCCGGCACCGGCGAGGGCCCGCTCCTCCCGTGGTTCGCGGCGGCGGGCGACCCGTCCACCACCGGGGACCCGGCCGTTGGACGAGACAATGGGTCGATCTCGGACCGCGGCCCCGTCGACGCGAACGGCTGGCTGACCGGCCCCTTCGACGCCGGGCTCAGCGCCCTGGGCGTCCCGACCGGGGGGCGCCTGCCCACGATCCCCGTTGCCGTCGGGTCCAGTGCCGTCGTCGCGACCTGGATGGCGTTCGCGCTCTTCAGCAAGCGCCGCCGCGATGCCGAGCCGATCGCTCCCGACGACGTTCTCCAGGCGTCGGCCTCGACGGGCTACGCGATTGCCTCCGTGCCGCTCCCCGTTGCGCCGATCGACCCGGAAGCGTCCATGCCGCGATGGCGTCGACCGTCCCTCCTGGAGGCGCGCAGGACGGACCCGATCCGGTCACCCGTGGCGCCGCGACCGCGCCTGGCCTTCGGGTCGGGCCCGGGAGAGCAGGCGTCTCGCGCCGAGCGACGGGTGATCCGGTATGCCTTCAGCCCGCTCCTCGATCGACCGGACGAGATCCGGTCCGAGCGGATCGGCGAGCTTGCCTCGGGCGACGAGGTCGAGGTCCGCGAGCGTTCCGGCGCGTATCTCCTCGTCCTCTGCCCCGACGGCCGCCAGGGCTGGGTCCATCGGACGACAGTCGGCGCTCCAGCCCAGGGCTCGTCCGCCGCGGACTGGGCCGGCGATTCCGCGATGGAGCCGGAGGCGGAGAACGCCCTCGCCGCCCTGCTGGCGGCGCGAGGGATGCGCTAGGCCTGATGCGCTAGGCCTGCGGAGCTCCTCCGGCAAGCTGTTGCCGCCGCGGCCGCGGACGCCCCGGATCGCGGCGCAGGACCAGGATGTGCTGGTGGGTGATGTTCGGCACGAAGGCATTCGGGTAGCCGTACGGCCGGAGGCGGGTCCCCGCCTGGTACCAGATGACGTCGCCCTTCGGCACGAGCCCGACGCCGGCCGCCCGGGCCGCCAGGTCAGACCCGGTGAACACGTACCGGCCGTCCTGGTAAGCGTCGCGGACGATGAGCGCCGCGTACCGTCCCGGTTCGAGGATCCGCCGCACGTCGGCGAGGATGTCCGTCATCGCGTCGAGGAATGCGCCATAGTCGGCCGCGTTCGCGAGATCGGCCGGATCGTCGGTCACCATCGAGTAGTCGGTCCGCCGGTTCGCCCAGGCGCCTGACAGGAGACCGCCCGACATCGTCATCGGCAGCTGGACGTTGTACGGGGGATCGGTGGCGACGAACTGGATGGACGCGTCCGGGATGTCACCCAGGAGTCGACGGGCGTCGCCGACCCGAAGCTCGCAGCCCGAGGGATCGAAGCCCCGTGGCCCGCCGGGGTCCTGCGACCCGAGGTCGGCGAGCGCCGGTCCCCGGCCGCCGCGCTCGGCGACGGCCGCGGCTACGACCTCCGCATAGACCTCCGCCCAGCGCGCAGCCAGCTCGATGCCGATCGCCCGCCGCGGACCCCGAGCGATCGCCGCGCCGAGAAGCGTTCCGCCGACGCCGGCGAACGGGTCGACGACCAGCTCGCCCGTCCGCGTGAAGAACTCGATCAGCCGCGCCATGAGCCGCGGCGGCTTGTTCGCGCCGTGCGCCTTCCGGCGGGCGTGTCCCAGCTCGGACGGGTAGGCCGTCGTCCAGAGCGACTTCGTGAAGTACAGCCACGACTCCCCGGTGAGCTCGTTGAGCGTGTTCCTCGGGTGCGGTCCGCGCGTCGGTCCGCCGGGTGTCTCGTCGCTCATTCGGTGATGGGGATCGCGTCGCCCGCGATGGCCGGGCCAAACGGCGAGGTCGGTACGCCGCGCATGGACCGCAACGGGGAGAGCCAGACGGCGAGGAATGCCAGGACCGCCCCGACCAGCCCGATCCAGAGCGCAGCCCGCAACCCGAGTAGCTCGCCGACCACGCCGGCCATGACCGTCCCGCCGAGCTGCAGCAGCACGGACGACGTGCGGATCGTGGCGTTGACCCGGCCGAGCAGCCGGTCCCCGACGATCGACTGTCGAACGGACATGTCCACGATGTCGTACGTCGTCGCCGCCCCGTCGGCGACGAGCTGCTGGCCGACGAGGCAGACCGCCCCGAGGAGGATGGCCCCGGCCGGAGCGAGGGGGATGAATGCGCTCCCGATCCCGAAGCCCGCCATTCCGACGAGGAGGGTCCGGCCGATCCCGAAGCGCCGGACGAGCGGGCCGACGAGGACCGCTCCGACGAACGAGCTGGCCCCGCCGACGCCCGCGATGAGGCCGATCGCGGCCGGGCCGAGCCCCAGCTCCCGGGTGGCGAAGAGGATGTAGACGGCACCGAAGACGCCCCACACGAAGTGCGAGAAGGCGCCGGCGAGCGCAAGGGCGCGGAGGACGGGCGAGCTGGCGACGAGGCGGAGGCCGTCCCGGATCTCGCGGAGCATCGGCTCCCGGTCCGCGCGTGGCGGGGGCGGCGGCTCCGGCCGGCGGATCGTCCGGATGAGGACGGCCGAGACGACGAACGAGACGGCATCGATGGCCACCGCGATCGGCGCCGTCAGCAGCTGGACGAGGAAGCCGCTGATCCCGAAGCCGGTGAACTCGGCCGCCGAGCTGCTGGCGGTGAGCGCGCTGTTCGCGGGAACGAGGCGGTTGGGCGGCACGAGCGTCGGGAGGTAGGCACGGTCGGCGAGATCGAAGAAGGTCGTCAGGATCGCGGTCAGGAAGGCCACGGCGAACAGCTGCCACAGGCCCAGGACGCCGATCATCGCCGCGACCGGGATCGAGCCAAGGAGGACGGCGCGCCCCAGGTCCGCGCCGATCATGATCGGCCGGCGCCGGATCCGGTCCACCCACGCGCCGGCGATCAGCCCGACGAGGAGACCGGCGAGGAGCTCGAGCGAGCGCAGCGCGGACACCTCGATCGCGCCCGCCCCGAGCGTGAGGATCGCGACGAACGGCAGCGCCGTCCGGCCGATGAGCGAGCCGAAGATCGAGATCGTCCCGGCGGACCACAGCCGGACGAAATCGCGGTCGCGCCAGATCGAAGGTACGGGGGGAATGTCCACGTCGGCGGACTCTACCTCCTCGAGGTGTGGCACGATGCGGCCATGCCTTCGACCAGCAGCGAGCGGTTCGTGGGTCGCGACCGGGAGATCTCCCGTCTTGCGGTCGCGCTCGAGGCCGCCGCCGACGGCGCCGGCCGGCGCCTCATCGTCGACGGCGTCGGCGGCGTCGGCGTCAGCCGGCTGATGGACGAGGCGGTGCGTCGCGTCGGTCGCCTGGCCGAGCCGTTCTCGGTCGTTCGCTGCCGTGCGGTCGCCGGACTGAGCTCCGAGCCGTATGCCCCGATCGTCGATGGGCTGCGGCCGTTCCTCGCCTCGCTTGACGACCCGGAGCTCCGGCGCGTGGTGGGTCCGGCCGTACCCACGATGATCCGCCTCATCCCCGGCCTGGCGAACCGCCTGGGCGACGGCGACCGGGTCACGGATACGCTCGCCGTCGGGCTCGATCGGCGGGTGACCAGGACCGCCGAGGCGGTCCTCGGGATCGTGGAGCGCGCGGGGGAGCGGCGGCCGATCCTGCTCCTGCTCGAGGACCTCCACCTCGCCGACGCGGCCTCGAGGGCCGTCGGGGTCTTCCTCGCCCGAGTTCCGCGCCTCGCCCGAGCATGCCTTGTCGCGACGTACGGGACGGACAGCCTGGGCCGCGGTCATCCGTTCCTCTCCGATCTCGCCGCGATCTCCGACGCGGCGGATCCGCCGGAGCGGCTCACCCTCGGCCCGCTCGTTCGCGACGAGCTCGCCGGGCTCATCGCCGGCGTCGAGGGGACGCGGCCGACGGCCTCACTCCTCCTGATCGTGGCGGAACGATCGGGCGGGATCCCCCTTCTCGCGGAGGAGGTGCTCGCCGCTCGCCGCGAGCTGTCGGGCGTCTCGCCGGGCACGTCGCTCGAGGCGCTCGTTGCGGCCCGCCTGTCGCGGCGGAGCCCCGACTGCAACCGCGTGCTGCGCCTCCTGGGCACCGCCGAGCTGCCGGTCAGCCCGGACGAGCTCGCGGCGGCCGACGAGGCCCTCACTCGGATCGCCGGGCCGCGCTCGCCGCGCCGGGCCGTGGCCGCCCGGCGAACCGGAGCGAACGGGTCCCACGACCCGGGGCTCCGCGCCGGAGTGGACGAAGCGCGCGAGGCCGGCTTCCTGGCGGCTCGCGACGACGGCCTGCTGGAGGTGCGTCACGATCTCATCGCCCGGGCGATCGTCGCCGGGCTGCTGCCCGACCAGCACCGGCTGCACCACGAGGCCCTGGCCGAGGCCCTCGTCGCCCGGCCCGGCGCGGCGGCCCCCCACTGGCTTGCCGCGCACGAGACGGCGCGCGCGCGAGCGGCGTTCCTGGCCGCAGCGCACGCGGCCGCCGCCCTCGATGCGCCGGCCGATACGCTCGCCTCGCTCGAGATCGTGATGGGGCTCGGCGAGGCGCCGGACGGCGATCCCGACGCCGCGAGCCGGCTGCTGCTCCTCGCGGCGGACCATGCCGTCGCGGCGGGGCGGACCGGGCGGGGACTCGCCTATCTCGAGTCGGCCGTCGAGCAGCTCGGCGAGGGCGTGGAGCGCAGCCGGCTTGCCGGCCTGCACGATCGGCTGGGCCGGGTCGCGCGGGCCCTCGGCGATCACGACCGGGCGCTGCGAGAGCATCGTCGCGCCGTCGAGCTCATGCCGCGGGAGCCGACCGCCCAGCGCGCCAGGGCGCTCGCCTCCCTTGCCCAGACCCTCATGCTCCTCGGCCAGTTCTCCGAGG
>DATIUS010000243.1:0-3318 GCA_035466655.1 Candidatus Sulfomarinibacteraceae bacterium | reverse complement strand
GCCTTGCCGCAGGCCGGAGTCACCTTGAACCGCGCCGAATCCACGACCAGCACGAACGGCCGGCCGGCTGCCAATGCGTCGGCCGTGGAGGTGCGCGAGAGCCGGGGGTCCGGGAGCGGATCCGTCGTGATCCGGAGAGCCTGGCCGCCGACGTCGTCGAGCGTCGGCGTGCGGATCCCCGGCGCCGCCTCGCCCAGCGGTGCGCTCCCGCCCGGTTCCAGCGCCGCGACCGAGCCGCGGCCGACGAACGTGTCGGGGCCGGACACCGCCGTCACGGACAGGTCCCACCAGCCCGGCTCGGGGACGTCGATCACCGCCACGTACGAGACGTCGGCCACCCCGGGAGGCCGGACCGCGACGGCGGCCACCGGCGCGCCCCGGGGCACGCCGTCCCTGCTCGTGACCTGGACGGACACCGCCGCACCGGTGTCGGCCAGCCGGCCCGCCGGGCCCTTGAGCGCCAGGATGACGGGGCTGTCGCCGCGCGCCCAGACGGAGGACGAGACCGCCACGACCGCCATGGCCGTCGCCTCCGTCGGCGCGGGCGAGGTCGCCGGGCTCGGCGAGGCCGAGGTCGCCGGGCTCGGCCTGGCCGTTGTGGCCGGCGTCTTCGCCGGACCCGGCGAGCCGGCCGCGGGCGTCGAGGCGGCGACGAGCCGGAGGGTCGCAAGGATCCGGTCCTCCGGCGTGCCGAACGGGAAATGGGCGCGCAGCCGGCCTTCGGCGTCGACGAGGTAGACCTCGGCGGTGTGCGACATCGAGTACTCGCCGGGCGTGCCGGTCTCCACTCGCGCGTAGCGGACCCCCCAGGCATCGGCCGTCCCCTTCACCTCCGCCGGCGTCCCAGTGAGGGCCGTGTACCCCGCCGGCAGGTACCGGACGTAGTCCCGCAGCCAGTCGACCGTGTCGCGCTCCGGGTCCACGCTGACGAAGACCACCCGGAGCTCGGGGTCATACGCGGTCAGCACCCGGCCGATCGTGCCCATCGTGGCCGGGCAGACGTCGGGGCAATGCGTATAGCCGAAGAAGACGAGGGCCGGCCCGCCGGCGAGCGACGCGATCGAGAAGGCGCTGCCGCGGTCGTCGGTGAGATCGAGCTCGGGCGCCGGGCCCGGCGCGGTGTACAGGAACGATGCCGGGTCGGCGACGGCGCCCGTGGTGGACGCCTCGGGTCCCGGCGCCGGCTCCAGGGCGCCCCGAATCGCGCTCAGCGCCACGAGCGCGACGAGCGCAATCGCGAGCACGACGACGAGCCGGTACGCCCCGTCGAGGGACGGCGCGGGCTCGGGGACCGGGCCGGGGACGTCGGACCGTGCCTGCACGTCAGCCCTCGCGAACCTCCGCCTGGACCACGACCGTGCCGGCCCTCTCGAACCGAAGCCTGAGCTCCACGGTTCCGCCGGGTTTGATCATGTCGCCGACGTCCATGAGCATGAGGTGGTAGCCGCCCGGCTCCAGGCGCACCGTGCCGCCGGCCGGGATCTCCAGCCGCTCGATCGGGTGCATGCCGGCCATCCCGGAGCTGTCCATCGCGGTCTCGTGGAGCTCGACGCGCATCGAGACGGGGCTCGTGGCACCGAGCAGGGCGTCGGTCTCCGGACCGGGGTTGGTGATCACCAGGTAGCCCGCCGCGGGCCGGTCGGCGCCGATCGGCGGGCGCACCCACGCGCCGGTGACGGTCGGGGCGACGGCGGAGGGAGCCGGGCTGGCTCCGACCGCGCAACCCGTGACCGTCGCCAGGGCAAGAACGCCGAGAGCACCGAGCGCTGCCGCTCGGCTAGGCAAGCAGCGCCTGAACGATCGCATCGACATGTGCCTTCTCCGGGACGACGATCATCGTGGTGACCATGCCGAACATCCCGGACTGGCCCTCCACGTGCGGCAGCACGTGGCAGTGGAACGCCCAGACGCCGGGTCGGTCGGCCTTGATGAGGGCGTCGAACCGCTCGCCCGGGTTGACCCCCAGCGTGTCGCAGTCGAATGCCGCCCCGCCGAGGTCGTGACCGTCGCGGGTGACGATCCGCATCGTGTAGCCGTGGCTGTGCCACGGGTGCATCATCACGCCCTCGTTCATGAACCGGATCCGGACCGTCTCGCCGACCGCGGCGAGCACCGGCACGACCGCCGGGAAGCCGTGGCCGTTGATCGTGAAGCCACCGAGCGCGTCGTTCGAGATCCAGGTGTAGTCGCGATCCGCCTTGTAGGGGTCGTTCGGCGGCTCGACGATGAACGCGCCGAGCAGCCCGCGCCCCACCTGGTCCGTGGCGTTGTGGTGCGAGTGGTACATCAGCGAGCCGGCGGTCCGGGCCACGAACTCGTAGGCGTAGGTCTCGCCCGGCACGATCGGCTTCTGGGTCACGAACGGGATGCCGTCCTGGAAGAAGTCGTCGAACTCGACGCCGTGGAAGTGGATTCCGGTCGTCTCATCCAGGTTGTTCGTGAAGTGGACCCGGAGGCGATCGCCCTGGTTGGCGCGGATCGTGGGGCCGGGCCATTGCGCGTTGAAGCCGAGCGCCGGGATGGGTGCCTTCAGCTCATCGATGCGCTGATCGATCTTGTCGATCGTGAGCCGGAAGACCTTGACGTCGCCGTCGAGCTCCGGGGTGAGCGGCGCGAGCAGGTCGTTCAGGACGACCTGGGGGACCTGCACGAACGCGGGCTTGGCCGACAGCTCGGGATAGTTGTCGGCGGCACCGAGGATGTCGGCGAGCTTTGCGAAGGCGGCATCGCCATAGATGTCCTTGAGGGCCGGAGCGAGGTTGCCGATGTAGCGCCGGACGACGTTTCGCGCGTCGAGGTCATGCGAGCTCCAGCCGGACGGGATGCCCGACGGGGCCGCGGTCGGGGCGACGGTCGCCGCGGCGGAGGGGGCCGGCGTGGCCGGTCCCGGCGTCGGCGATCCGGGGGCCGGCGCGCCGGTCGGTCCGAACGTCCAGCCCGGCGGCTGGGTCGCCGGCGCACAGGCCGCCAGCGTGGCGGCCATCAGTCCGCCCCCGGTGATCGCGGCGCCGCGGAGGAAGCCGCGGCGCGTCAGCTCCGGCGTCCGCAGGGATGGGTTGCCGGCGTCGGCCGCCGGCTCGTTTGGCTCCGCCACGATCGGTTCGTCCGCGGGACGAGGGGCGGCCTCGATGAGCTGGTCCATGGGAACTCCTCCGGAAGGCGTGACGGGACGCTGGCTCAGCTGCCACATTCCCCGGCGCGACGATAGCCGGTCGCGGCCATCCGGCGGAGGGACGAACGGCCTCCCGCTGCGTGCCCTTCAGCCCGGAGGTCGGGGCCGGCCTCCGCCGGCCTCCGCCGGCCTCCGCCGTCAGCCCC
>DATIUS010000242.1:0-3258 GCA_035466655.1 Candidatus Sulfomarinibacteraceae bacterium | reverse complement strand
CCACCCATGCCGCCGGGGCCGGCGGCGGGCCCGGCCGGCTCCGCGGGGCCGGTGGCTGGCGCGCTTCGACCCATCGGGCCGCTCACGCGACCTCCTCCTCGGCGACCTGCGAGAGGACGATCTCCCGGTACGTGGCGCACGACCGCATCAGCGCCTCGTGGGTGCCGATGCCGGCGATCGCGCCGTCCTCGAGGACGACGATCTGGTCGGCGCGGAGGATCGTCCCGACCCGCTGAGCGACGATGATCACGGTCGCTCCGCCGAGCTCGCGGCCGAGGGCGGCCCGGAGGCGCGCGTCGGTCCGGAAATCGAGCGCGGAGAAGCTGTCGTCGAAGACGTAGACGTCCGGCCGCTTCGCGAGCGCCCGGGCGATCGCGAGGCGCTGGCGCTGGCCGCCGGACAGGTTCGTGCCGCCCTGGGCGACCGGCGCCTCGAGGCCGTCAGGCAGCTCGGCCACGAACTCCCGGGCCTGGGCGATCTCCAGCGTCCGCCACAGCGCCTCGTCGGCGGCGCCCTCGTCGCCGTAGCGCAGGTTGCTGGCCACGGTCCCGCCGAACAGGAACGCGCGCTGCGGCACGAACCCGATCCGTGACCAGAGATCCTGGCGGTCCATCTCGCGGACGTCGACGCCGTCGACGAGCACCGCTCCCGAGGTGACGTCGAAGAAGCGGGGCACGAGGTTGATGAGGGTCGTCTTGCCGCTGCCGGTGCTCCCGACGATCGCCGTCGTCTGGCCGGGATTCGCCTCGAACGAGATCGCGCGGAGGACCGGCTCCTCGGCGCCCGGGTAGTGAAACTCGACGTCGCGGAACTCGACCCGGCCGCGGCGCGCCGGCGAGACCGGCGTCGGAGGGTCCGTGATCTGCGGTGCGGTATCGAGCACCTCGCGGATCCGGCCGGCTGAGACCGCCGCCCGCGGGACCATCACGAACATGACGACCGCGGTCATGATTGCGAACAGGATCTGGAGGATGTACTGGAGGAAGGCGGTCAGGTTGCCGATCGGCATCTCGCCGCTGTCGACGCGGTAGGCGCCGAAGTAGAGGATCGCCACCGTGGACAGGTTCATGATCGCCATGAGGGCCGGCATGGTGATCGCGAACAGGCGGTTCACCCGCAGGCTCGTGTCGGTCAGGTCCAGGCTGGCCTCGTCGAAGCGGGCCTCCTCGTGGCGGGTCCGGACGAAGGCCCGGATCACGCGCACGCCGGCGAGGGTCTCGCGCATCACGAGGTTCAGGCGGTCGAGCTTGCGCTGGACGGCCTGGAAGAGCGGGATGGCGCGGGTCATCACGAACCCGATCAAGGCCGCCATGATCGGGATGATCACGAGGAGGAGACCGGACAGCGGCACGTCCTGGCGAAGGGCCATGATCACGCCGCCGATCGTCAGAATCGGCGCGGAGACCATCACGTTGAGGGCCAGCAGGACGACCTGCTGGACCTGCTGGACGTCGTTGGTGTTGCGGGTGATCAGGCTGGCCGCCCCGAACCGATTGAGCTCGCCCTGGCTGAGGGTCTGGACCTTTCGGAAGATGTCGCTCCGGAGGTCCCGCCCGAACCCCATCGAGACGCGCGCCGACCAGTAGACCCCCACGATCGCGGCGATCCCGAGCGCGAGCGTGACGAGGAGCATGAACCCGCCCGTCCGGGCGATGTAGTCCGTGTCCCCCCGTGCGACGCCGATGTCGATGATGTCGGCGTTGAGCTCGGGGAGGTACAGGTTCGCGAGCGCCTGGACGAGGAGGAGCACGAGGACGAGGAGGATGGGCCGGCGGTACGGCGCCAGGTAGGCCCGGAGGATGCCGATCACGGCCGCGCCCTGCCGGGCCCGGACGAGCCCGGAGCGCGCGGGAAGCCACCCAGCTCGTCGTCGGCCAGCTCGTCGATCACGGTTCGACCGACTATAGGGGGCCGTGCCGCCCGATGCCGCCGCAGCGAGACGGCGGGCCTTCAGGCGGCCGGATGCGGCGGCAGGCCGGGTCGGTCGAAGCTGACGCCTCGGTCGCGCATCGAGACGTACGCGTCGTGACCGATCACGAGGTGGTCGAGGACGGCGATGTCGAGGAGCCGGCCCGCCGCGAGCGCCTCGGCCGTGAGGTGGAGATCGTCCGGCGAGGGCGTCGGGTCCCCGCTGGGGTGGTTGTGGACGAGGATCACGCCGGAAGCGGTCAGCCGGACGGCGTCCCGGAAGAGCTCACCGACCCGGACGAGCGACGCGCTCACGTTGCCCTGGTAGGCGGTGGCGACACGGAGCACGACGTTCTTGGTGTTCAGAACCACCACCCGGAGTTCCTCGCGCTCGAGCCGGCCCATCTGGAGGATGAGCCGGTCCGCGACGTCGCGGGGCGAGCGGACGGCCCATCGGCCCGTCGGCCAGTCGGCGAGGAGCCGGCGCCCGAGCTCGAAGGCGGCCTGGAGCTGCGCCGCCGTGGCGCCCCCGACACCGGGAATCGCCTCCAGCTCCGGGCCGGACGCCCGGGCCAGGCCGGTGAGCCCGTCGAACGCCGAGATTGCATCCTCGGCAAGGTCCACGGCGGACCGGCCGCGAGCCCCGGTGCCCCACAGCAGCCCGATCAGCTCGGCCGAGCTGAGCCCGGCGGAGCCACGGAGCTCCAGCCGCTCGCGCGGCCGCTCGGCGACCGGGAGTTCGCGAAGGACCCGGCCGCGCGGGAACGGCACGAGGGCGCCCGAGTCCGGCTCCGTCTGGGTCATCGAGCTCCTCCGTTCGGGGCTGGGGACAGAGCCTGGGAGTCCCCGGACCCGGACGACGGGAGCCCGCCGATTCCCCCCGCCATCCGGATCCAAGGGACGCGGCGAAGCCTACCGAGGAGCCCTTACCCGGCGGTCACCGGCCCATGCACCCGCGCTCATTCCGACTCCGCCGCGCGAGCGCGCGCGGTCGCGATGCCCGCTGAGATCACGCCCCCCGCGGCTCAGATCCGGAAGGCCGCCTCGGCCAGGACGAGGAGGATCCCGTTGAAGGCCGCGTGCAGGCCGATCGCCGCCCAGAGCGACTGCCGTCGCAGGTAGACCCAGCCCAGGACGAAGGCCACCGGCAGCCGCCCCGCGGCGGCCACCACGGCTACCCCGAAAGCGTCGCCGAACGTCTCGCCGCCCTGCGTCAGGACGTGGGCCAGCGCGAACAGGAGCGACGTCCGGACGATCGCGGCAGCGGGGGAGGCCGCCCGCGCCCAGGCCGTCGCCGCGAACCCGCGGAAGAGCAGCTCCTCGTAGATCGGGGCGATGAGCGCGCCGGCC
>DATIUS010000241.1:0-8975 GCA_035466655.1 Candidatus Sulfomarinibacteraceae bacterium | reverse complement strand
CCTGGTGCCCATCGAATCCGGCCAGGGCGGTCAGCGATCCTCCCTCGACCTCGACGATCGGGATCCTGAGCGTCGTGGCGTGGAGCACGATGCGCTCGAGCGCGAGGCGGCGGCCGGGCGTCACGAGCAGGCGGATCGCCGGCCGGCGGGCCGCGAGCGCTTCCTCCACCGGCCGGCGCCCCGCGACCAGCTCCTCGCCGGGCCCCAGCTCCTCGGTCGGCGCGAGGGCGGGCCGTGCGAAGGTGGGTCGCCCGAGGGCGGGTCGCCCAATCGACGGTTGCTCGGCATGCGTCACCCGTCGCGCATCCGGCCGGAACGGCGGCCGCCGATCCGTGCCGAAGCGCCGGTGATCGCGCTCCTCCGTGGGATCCTCGCCGGACGGGCGTCGATCGACCGGATACGGGCGAGGAGACGGGCCGACCGGGCGCTCCGGTCGACCGGGACCTGCCGGCCTGGCGGGCCCGGGCGGCCAGGCGGGCCATTGATCGGGACCACCGGAATATCCACCCCGGATGGGCCGTTCGAGGGGTCCCGGGCGGTTGGGGCGCGGACCGCGGGGAGTGGACGGCCCGGGACGATAGCGGTCGTGACTGGTCGTTGCGCCTGGCCCGGATCGGCCTGCCGGGGGCCTCGGACCATTGCGCCACGGCGGTGGGCGGCGCTCGCCCGCTGGCCGATCGGG
Source organism: Candidatus Sulfomarinibacteraceae bacterium (assembly GCA_035466655.1). Classification (GTDB taxonomy): domain Bacteria; phylum Chloroflexota; class Limnocylindria; order Limnocylindrales; family CSP1-4; genus UBA5189. Next base: position 8,293 of record DATIUS010000241.1, on the reverse strand, counting down.
CCCTCGGCCCCCGGATCCGGCCGCTGAGGCGGCCCGCCGAAACCCGGTCTCTGGACGCTCGGAGGAAGGCGGTGAGGACTCCCGACCCCGCCGCGGACGAGGTTCAGGACGCTGGTCGGCCGCCCCGGCCGGACGCGTTCCCCCCGCTCCCGCGGCCCTCGGTCTCCCCGGTCCGGGGGCGCGGTCGGGCCGTCCTGGACCAGCCGGCCGCTTCGGACCGGCTTGGCCCCCCCGGCCACCGGGATCGTCGCGGCCGACGGGCCCCGGGCCTCGCGACGGGCGATCCTCGTCCCGGCCCCCTCGGCGCGGACGGTCGCTCATTCGGTCGAGTCCGCGCGTCGCCAGCGCTGCCCGTCGCGGGTGTCGTCGACGAGGATCCCTCGGTTCGCCAGCTCATCGCGGAGCTGGTCCGAGCGCGCCCACTCCCGCGCCGACCGGGCCGCAAGACGGGCCTCGAGCAGCGCCGCGAGGTCGGGCTCGAGCGGAGCCGCGGCCGCGGGCAGGATCCCGAGGACACGATCGAGGTCGTGGAGGAGCTCGCCGATCCGGCTCGCGTCGGCAGTCGAGACGGTCCGGGCCGCCAGCCGCCGATTCGCTTCGCGGACGAGCTCGAAGACGACCGCCAGCGCGGCCGAGATGTTGAGGTCGTCGTCGAGGGCCGCCTCGAACGCCGACCTCGTCCCGTCGAGGAGGCCGGTGAGGGTCGGGTCGTCCGCCCGGATCTCCGCGTAGGCGTCGAGGGCCGCCAGCAGCGTATCGAGCCGTTCCAGGGCGGCGCGCGCCGCGTCCAGCACGGCGTCACTGAACTCGAGGGCTGCTCGATAGTGGACCGAGATCAGGGCATAGCGGAGGGCGCGCGAGGAGACGCCTGCCGCGAGGAGGTCCGCCACGCGGGCGATGTTGCCCGTCCGCCGGGCCATCTTCTCGCCGCCGAGCCGCAGGTGAGCGCAGTGCAGCCAGGTGTCGACGAACCGCTGGCCGGTCGCGGCCTCGCTCTGGGCGATCTCGTCCTCGTGGTGCGGGAAGATGAGGTCGACCCCTCCCGTGTGAATGTCGAAGCTCCGGCCGAGGTGGCGCATGCTCATCGCCGAGCATTCGATGTGCCAGCCGGGACGGCCCGGCCCGATGGCGGTCTCCCACGAAGGCTCGCCCGGCTTGGGACCCTTCCACAGTGCGAAGTCCCGGACGTCGTCCTTGCCGTAGTCGTCGGCCTCGACGCGCTCCCCCACCCGCAACTGGCTCGGATCCAGGCGCGCAAGCCTGCCGTACGCCGGCCAGCCGGCGATCCGGAAGAAGATCGATCCATCCTCCGTCCGATAGGCATGGCCGTTGGCCAGGAGCGTGGCGATCAGCTCCGCGATGTCGTCAACGTGGCGGGTGGCGCGCGGTTGGACGTCCGGTGTCGTCATCCGAAGTGCCGCCGCATCCGCCACGAACTGGGCGATCCAGCGGTCGGTCAGGGCATCGATCGCCTCGCCGGCGGCGTTCGCCCGCTCGATGATCCGGTCGTCGATATCGGTGAAGTTCATGACCCACGTGACCCGGAGACCCCGGTAGCGGAGGTACCGGATCAGCAGGTCGGCGAACAGGAACGAGCGGAAGTTGCCGACGTGGGCCGGCCCGTAGACCGTCGGGCCGCACGAGTAGATCCGCACGTGCCCGGGTTCCAGCGGGACGAGCGGGCGGAGCTCCCCGCTGAGGGTGTCCTGGAGCCGGATCGTCATGCGGACGGCCCGGCCAGCGGTTCGATCGTCGCCAGCGCGGTGGCGGACACGACCCGACCGGCTCCGGCGGCGCCATCGAGGTTCCCCGACGAGGCCTTGACGCCGACCGCGGCCGGGTCCAGGGCGAGGAGCCCGGCGATCGCAGCGCGCATCGGCTCGAGGAACGCACTGAGGCGCGGCCGCGCCCCGGTGATCGTGAGGTCCACGCTGGCGGGACGCCAGCCGGCCGCCGCGAGGCGGTCCACGACCGCGCCGAGGAGTGCGCTGCTGGCAATCCCTGCCGGCGTCCGTGCGTCGGCCGGAAAGATCCGGCCGAGGTCGCCGAGCGCCGCCGCCCCCAGGAGCGCATCGGCCACGGCGTGGAGGGCGACGTCCCCATCCGAGTGCCCGTGGAGCCGCGGCGCCCCGGGGATCTCGAGGCCACCGAGCCGGAGGGGTTCACCGGGCCCGAACGGGTGTTCGTCGGAGCCAAGGCCCACGCGAAACGACCCGCCGCCGACGAGGAGCGACTCGGCGTGCCGAAGGTCGGCGGGCGTGGTGATCTTGAGGTTCACGGGGTCTCCGGGGACGGGGTGGACGGGGATTGTACAGGCCTCCAGCAGTGAGGCCTCGTCCGTGAACTGCCGTGCCCCGGACGCCGGGAAGGCCTCGTAGGCTCGCCGGAGGAGCGAGGATCGGATGCCCTGCGGGGTCTGCGCCGCGACCAGCTCGGACCGATCGACCGTTGCGCCGACGAGCCCGACCGTGATCCGCTTGAGCGTGTCCGCGACCGGGACGACGGGGATCGCGGCGCCGTGCTCCGCGGTGGCGGCAACGACGGCCGAGACGAGGGCCGGTGTGACGAGCGGGCGCGCGCCATCGTGAACGAGCACGACGCGGTCGCCCCGCGGCTCCTCGCCGGCCCCGACCCGGGCGTCGAGCGACTCCAGCCGCTCGAGCTCCCGGAACCCCGCCTCGACGGAGGCGCCGCGGTGCTCCCCGCCGGGCACGACGGCGACGACCCGTGACCCGCGCAGCGACGCCAGGTCCGGTTCACGGCCTGGCGCGACCACGAGGACGATCCGATCGACCTCGGGGGCCCGGGCGATGGCGGCAATGGTCCGTTCCAGGAGTGGACGACCGCCGAGCATGGCAACGAGCTTGTCTTGCCCGCCCATGCGGGTCGAGCGCCCCGCGGCGACGACGATGGCGTCGGCGATCGGCCGTCGAGGCGCGTGCGGATCGGTGCCGCCCACCGCGGGGTCAGTCGTGGCGTGGCTGGGCGAAGATCATCCGCCCCGCGACGGTCTGCAGCACGCGGGTCACCGCGACGTCGACGTCCGTGTCGATCAGCCGGGCACCTCCCTCGACCACGATCATCGTTCCGTCGTCGAGGAAGCCGACGCCCTGGCCGGCCTCCTTGCCCTGCTGGATCACACGGACGCGCAGCTCCTCCCCGGGCAGGAGCGCCGGCTTCACGGCGTTCGCGAGCGAATTGATGTTCAGGACGCGGACGCCCTGGAGCTCCGCGACCCGGTTCAGGTTGAAGTCGTTGGTCAGGACCGCCCGGCTGTAGCGCTTGGCGAGCGCGACGAGCTTCGCATCGACCTCGGCGACCTCGGGTGCGTCGTCCTCGACGATCTCCACCGGGGTCGGAGCGTCCTTCTGCATCCGCGCGAGGATCTCGAGGCCGCGCCGGCCGCGATTCCGGCGAAGGGCGTCCGGGCTGTCGGCGATGTGCTGGATCTCGTCGAGGACGAACCGCGGCACGACGAGCGTGCCGAACAGGAACCCGGATTCGACGATCTCGGCAATCCGGCCGTCGATGATCGCACTGCTGTCGACGACGATGTGCGGGTCGCCGCGGCGGCCGGCGGCCTCAGGGTCCGAGCGGCGCACCAGTCCGATCGCTTCGGCGGCCACGAGGAGATCCGCTCGCTTGGCGACGGTCAGGCCGACCATGCCGAGGCCGAGGAAGAGAGACACGCCGACCGGCAGCCAGGTGCCGAGCGGCGCCGGAAACGCCGACAGCGGCGACCCCAGGAGCAGGCCCATGAGGAGGCCCAGGAGCAGACCGATGACGGCCGTCACGAACTCCGCCGTCGAGAGCTCCTGGACGCCGCGGACCACCCGGAGCGCTGGGACGACGGTCAGATACGGCAGGAGGGAGAAGCCGAGCACGACCCAGGCGATCACCCAGGCGACGATGACCGCGCCGGCGCCGGGCACGTCGCTGAAGCGCGAGGCGTCGGTCGTCACGATGACGATTCCGACGAGCCCGCCGAGGGCGGCGCCCAGCACGCGGATGGATCGGATCACCGGCGGTCAGCCTAGCATCGGCGGGCCGGCCTTTGTCATGCGGGTGTCACGATCCCGCCGGGGCGCTGCCGGCACCTCCACCTCGCCGATCGCGGCCCGGATCGCCTCCCGAAGCGACGAGACCTCGATCATCTCCAGTCCGGACGTCGCGGGCGACGTCCCCCGCGCCTGCCGGGGCACGATCGCGCGCACGAATCCGAGGCGCGCCGCCTCGCGCAGCCGTCGATCTGTCCCGGCCACCGCCCGGAGCTCGCCGAGCAGGCCCACCTCGCCGAGCGCCACGGTCCCGGGGGCCACCGGCCGGTCGCGCAGCGAGCTGGCCAGGGCGATCGCAAGCGGGAGATCGAGGCCCGGCTCCGCAACCTCGAGGCCGCCGGCCAGGTTGGCGTAGACGTCCTGGGTCCCGAGGGCGACCCCTGCCCGCCTCGCGAGCACGGCGATCAGCAGGGCCAGCCGATTGCCGTCGAGCCCGGATGAGCGCCGCGTCGGCGTCCCGTAGCCGGCCGGCGCGACGAGGGCCTGGACCTCGACGAGCAGCGGGCGGGTTCCCTCCATCGTCGCGGCGACGACGCTGCCCGGGGCCGGGGTCTCGTGGTCCACGAGGAAGGCGCGGGCCGGATCGGCTACCTCGCGCATGCCGTGCTCTCCGAGCTCGAAGACGCCGATCTCCTCGGTCGACCCGAACCGGTTCTTGGCCGCCCGCAGGAGACGCAGGACGCCCGACCGCTCGCCGCCCAGCTCCAGCACGGCGTCAACAAGGTGTTCGAGTGTCTTGGGCCCGGCGATGGATCCGTCCTTCGTCACGTGGCCGGCGAGAATGACCGCGATCCCCTCACCCTTGGCAAGGTCCATCAGCCGGAGGGCCGACTCCCGGACCTGGCCGACGCTGCCGGCCGGGCCGTCAAGCTCGTCCACCGTGACCGTCTGGATCGAATCGACGATGACCAGGGCCGGCCGGGTCGACCGGGCGATCTCGGCGATCCGGCCGACTTCGCTCTCGGGAAGCACGGCGATGGCCGAGCCCGCGACCCCGTCCAGCAATCCGAGGCGAGCGGCCCGCAGGCGAACCTGGGCGGCGCTCTCCTCGCCGGTCGCGTACAGCACGCCGCTCGGCGGATCGGGTCCGCCGACGACGCCCGCGGCCACCTGGAGGAGGAGCGTTGACTTGCCGACCCCGGGCTCACCGCCGAGGAGGACGAGCGACCCGGGCACGAGACCGCCGCCCAGGACCCGGTCCAGCTCACCGATGCCGGTTCGCAGCCTGGGTGTCGCTTCAGCCCCGATGGCACCGAGCGGCGCGGCCACGGCCGCGTCGCGCGTCGGCCGGGCAGTGGCGAGGCGCTCGCCGCGCGTGGGCAGCCTGACGACGGTCTCGACGAGGGAATTCCATCCGCCGCAGGCCCGACACTGTCCCTCCCAGCGGAGGAACGATTCACCGCAGGTCTGGCAGACGTACCGGCTGCTCGCCCGAGCCACCGGCGACTAGGAGACTTCGACGGGCGTCTTGGGCTCGGCGGCGTGGATCTCCAGCCCGGTCTCGTCCGCGCGATCGACGACGATCGTCGTACCCGGCTCGTACCGCCCGAGGAGGAGGTGTTCCGCGAGCACGTCCTCGATGAGGTTCTGGATGACCCGGCGCAGCGGGCGGGCGCCATAGGCCGGGTCCCAGCCGAGCTTGATCAGGTGGTCCTTCGCCTCCTGCGTGACCTCGAGGCCCATCTGCTGCGCCTTGAGCTGATCGCGCACCCGCTTCAACATCAGGTCGACGATCTGGCGGATCTCGTCCACGGTCAGCGTCCGGAAGACGACCGTCGCGTCGATGCGGTTGAGAAACTCGGGGCGGAAGTTGTTCTTGAGTTCGGCCTGGACCTTCTCGCGCATGATGTCGTACGAGTTCTGCGCACGGGCCTCATCGGAGTCGGCGACGGCCCGGAAACCGAGCGACGAGCCGGTCTGGAGCTGCTTCGCGCCGAGGTTCGAAGTCATGATGATGATGCAGTTCCGGAAGTCCACTCGGCGGCCCTTGGCATCGGTCAGCTGCCCGTCCTCGAGGATCTGGAGGAGGATGTTGAAGACCTCCGGATGCGCCTTCTCGACCTCGTCCAGCAGGACGACCGCGTAGCTCTTGCGACGCACGGCCTCCGTCAGCTGCCCGCCCTCGTCGAAGCCCACGTAGCCGGGCGGCGCCCCGACCAGCCGGCTGACGTTGTGGCGCTCCATGAACTCGCTCATGTCGATCTTGATGAGCGTGTCCTCGCTCCCGAACATGAACTCGGCCAGCGCCTTGGCGAGCTCCGTCTTCCCGACCCCGGTGGGCCCGAGGAAGATGAACGAGCCGATCGGGCGTTTCGGATCCTTCAAGCCGGCGCGAGCGCGGCGGACGGCCTTCGAGACGATCTCGATCGCCTCCTGCTGGCCGATGACCCGGTTGTGAAGCGCATCCTCCATGTGGAGCAGGCGCTCGGATTCACCCTGTGCGATCCGGGTGACCGGAATCCCCGTCCACATCGCGACGATCTGGGCGATCTCCTCCTCGTCGACGGTCGGGGCGTCGCCGGCCACCGACGTCTGCCAGGCCTCACGGAGCCCGTCGACGCGCTCGCGAACCTCGGTTTCGCTCTCGCGGAGCTTCGCGGCGTTCTCGTACTCCTGGGCGTTGATCGCCGCGTCCTTCTCCTTGGTGACGCGCTCGAGCTCGCGCTGCGCGTCGCGGAGCGCGGGCGGGGCCGAGGCGTGGCGGAGCCGGACGCGGCTCGACGCCTCGTCGATGAGATCGATGGCCTTGTCCGGGAGGTGCCGATCCGTGATGTAGCGGATGGACAGGTCGGCGGCCGCCTTGACGGCGTCGTCGGTGATCGTGACCTTGTGATGCTGCTCGTACCGCTCGCGGATCCCCATCAGGATCTCGATGGTCTGGTCGAGCGTGGGTTCCTCGACCATCACCGGCTGGAAGCGACGCTCGAGCGCCGCGTCCCGCTCGATGTACTTCCGGTACTCGTCGAGGGTCGTCGCGCCGATGCACTGGAGCTCGCCACGGGCGAGCGGCGGCTTGAGGATGTTCGCCGCATCGATGGCGCCCTCGGCGGCGCCGGCGCCGACCAGCGTGTGGAGCTCATCGATGAACAGGACGGCGTCGTTCGTGTTGCGGAGCTCCTCGATGATCTTCTTGAGCCGCTCTTCGAACTCCCCGCGGTATTTCGTTCCTGCGACGAGCGACCCGATGTCGAGGGTGAGGACACGCTTGTTCAGGAGGATGTCCGGCACGTCCCCGGCGACGATGCGATGGGCGAGGCCCTCGGCGATCGCGGTCTTGCCGACGCCGGGCTCGCCGATGAGCGCCGGGTTGTTCTTCTGCTTCCGGCCGAGGATCTGGATGACCCGCTCGATCTCCTTCTCCCGCCCGATGACCGGATCGAGCTTGCCGGCACGGGCCGCTTCGGTCAGGTTGATCCCGAGGGCATCCACCGTGGGCGTCTTCGATGTCCGCTTCGTCTCCTGCGCCGGACCGACCGAGGACGACTGGGAGAGGACGCGGATGACCTCATGGCGGACCTTGTCAAGGTTCACGCCCAGCGACTCCAGGACGCCGGCGGCAATGCCCTCTCCCTCGCGCACGAGGCCGAGGAGGAGGTGCTCGGTGCCGATGTAGTTGTGGCCCAGGCGGCGAGCTTCGTCGATCGCCAGCTCGATGACGCGCTTCGCGCGCGGGGTCAACCCGACCTCGCCGACCACCGGGCGGTCGCCGCGGCCGATGATGAACTCGACGGCGGTACGGACCTTGGCGAGCTCGACATTCATGTTCTCGAGCACGCGCGCGGCGACGCCCTCACCCTCGCGCACGAGCCCGAGGAGGAGGTGCTCGGTGCCGATGTAGTTGTGGTTGAACCGCTGCGCCTCGTCCTGGGCAAGCGTCAGGACCTTGCGCGCTCGGTCGGTGAACTTGTCGAAGCGCTCCATCGGGTCGAACGCCTGTTCCCCTTCTGCGCCTCGCAGGGGCGCACGGCCATGCTAGCACGCGACCCACGAGCACAAGCCGCTCGTCACCGGGGATCTGAGGCCACCCGTCGAGCTGGTCGCTGCGCGCCGTCGCGCGACAGCGCAGGCAGCGTCGGGCGCCGAGCCGTTGCGCCGACTCGGGCCTGGGGCGCCGTCAGGCCGGCGCGGTGGTCTGCTCCTCGGGCTCGGGCTCGGCGGCGACGGCCTCGGGCTCCGGCTCGGGCTCGGCGGCGACGGCCTCGGGCTCCGGCTCGGGCTCGGCGGCGACGGCCTCG
>DATIUS010000240.1:0-5068 GCA_035466655.1 Candidatus Sulfomarinibacteraceae bacterium | reverse complement strand
GAGGGCACGACGGCCTCGATCACGTTCTCGGTCGTCGTTCGGGGCTTCCACGAGGACGCGACCGGCCGCGTGGATTTCGCGGACCCGGATGGGACCCGCTGGACCGGCACCGTCGACTGGCTGGACTACTGGTGGGATCCGGCGGGCCGGTGGTACGTCGCCTTCCTCGAGGGCTGTCGCATGACCGAGGGCAAGTGTCGGCCGTTCGTGATGCAGCTCGTCGACGGGCGCCTGCGTCCCGATCGCCATGACGAGGTCAGCCTGACCTGGGCAACGCGGACCACCTACCAGTGGGACGCGTGGGAGCTCTGGTACGGCCTGTCGTCGGGCGTCGTGGAGGTCGCCGCTCCGCAGGGCGTGCACCCGTAGCGATGCCTCGGGTGAGCGGCCGCCGCTGCGAACCGGGGGTCTTTGACACCCCGCGGGGCGGGCGCTAGGCTACGCGCCCGGCTCGAACTCCAGCCCGCGGGAACGCCGCGGACGGCTGGGGTTCTCTTGTATCAAGTACCGGCACGGCACCGACGACCCGCGGCTCAGCGGCGATCCGTGGCCCGCCACGCAGGGGCTGAACGCTCGTGAACAACAAGCCCACCTATATCTCGCGCGACGGCCTCGAGAAGCTCCGCAAGGAGCTCGACGAGATGGTCTCGGCGCGCCGTCCCGAGATCGCCCAGCGGATTCATGACGCGAAGGAGCACGGCGATCTCAGCGAGAACGCCGAGTACGAGGACGCCAAGAACGAGCAGGCGTTCGTCGAGGGCAGGATCCAGACGCTCGAGGCCCTGATCAAGAACGCCACGATCATCGACGAGAACCATTCGATCGAGATGGTCCAGATCGGCTCCACCGTCAAGGTGGACGGTCCGGACGGCAAGCAGTCGTTCACGATCGTCGGGTCCACCGAGGCACGGCCGACCGAGGGTCGGATCAGCAACGAGAGCCCGGTCGGCCGGGCGCTCCTCGGGCGCAGGAAGGGCGACAGGATCACCGTTCGCGTCCCAGCCGGCGATATCGCGTATACGATCGTCGGGATCAGCTAACAGTCCTCAGACCGATGGCGAGCGGGGCGTCGAGACCTCGGGCCGGTGGCGTCGCGGAGCTCCGCCGCGGAGTCCTCGGGCCAATGGCTCGCTGGCGCGTCGCCTCCGCCCTCGGAGGGCGAACGCTGACTCGGCGCCGAGGGGACTGACAGACGAGGTCGGAGATGGACTGGGCGGACGAGCTGGCAGCGCGGGTCTCGGGCCCGCAGGTGGTCAACGACTCCAAGACGCCGTCCGGCACCGTCCACGTCGGGAGTCTCCGCGGGCCCGTCATCCTCGACGTCATCACCCGGGCGCTCCGGAGCGCCGGGCATCCCACCACCCTGCTGTACGGCGTGGACGACCTCGACGCGATGGACGCCCAGGCGCTCCTGACTCCGGACGCGATCGAGCGGTCAATGGGCGTTCCGCTCGCCCACATTCCGGACCAGGCGGGCGACGGCCACGCCTCCTACGCGCGGCACCACGCCCAGATCTTCATCGACCTGTTCGCCGACCTCGGGATCCACCCGGATCGCTATTACTGGATGAGCGACATCTACGCGAGCGGGGCGATGGACGGTTACGTCCGGACGGCGCTCGACCGGGCCCACGTCGTCCGGGACCTCTACCGGCGCGTGTCGAACGTCCAGCACCCCGAGACCTGGCACCCCGTCCTCGTCATCTGCGAGACGTGTGGCAAGGTCGGCACCACGATCGTGACGAAATGGGACGGCGAGCGGGTCTACTACGAGTGCCGGAAGGATCTCGTCGCCTGGGCACACGGCTGCGGCACCTCCGGTTGGGTTGCGCCGTTCGGCGGGCGGGCGAAGCTGCCCTGGAACCTCGAATGGGCCGCCCAGTGGAGCCTGTTCGGGGTGACGATCGAGCCGTGCGGCAAGGATCTCGCCACGGCCGGCGGGTCGCGCGACCGGTCGGACGCGATCGCCCGCGAGGTCTTCGAGCGCGAGCCGCCGATCAACGTCCGCTATGAGTTCCTGAACATCGGCGGACGCAAGATGTCCACGTCCAAGGGTCGGGGCGCCGCCGCGCACGAGATCGTCGAGGTGATCCCGCCCGAACAGCTTCGGACGCTCTTCATCCGGCCCCGCCCGAACCAGGCGATCGAGTTCGACCCGGAGGGGACGGATGCCGTTCCGCGCCTGTTCGACGAGTTCGACAGGCTCGCCGACGCGACCGCCGGGCGGCCGGTGAAGGGCGAGCTGCCCCCCGGCTACGCGTCCGTCTTCCGGTACGCCCTGCGCGACGCGGACGCCGACGTCGCCGCCGAGGCGGCCGCCTTCCGGCCGAACTTCGCTCATCTCGCCTTCCTGGTCCAGGTGCCCGGCGCCGACATCCCGGCGTTGATGACGGCAGAGAAGGGGAGTCCGCTCACCGAGCGCGAGCGGGCCGGGCTCGATGAACGCACCGATGCGGCTCGCGCCTGGCTCGAGGCCTATGCCCCCGACCGCGCCCGGATGGCCGTCCGCGAGGACCTGCCTCCGGAGGCCGGTGCGCTGGACGGTGAGCAGCGTGCGTTCCTGGTCGCTCTCGCCGCGGCGATCGGACAGGACGGCGGGCCGAGCGGCGGGGACGCCTGGCAGACCGTGATCTTCGGGACGGCGGCCGGCGTCGGCCTGGCTCCGGGCCGCGCGTTCGCGGCCCTCTACCTCTCGTTCCTTGGCCGGCCCAACGGGCCGCGTGCCGGGTGGCTTCTCGCCGGCCTTGACCCGGCGTTTGTCGCCCGCCGGTTGGGCGAGGCAGCCGTCCCGAATGCGACGATGTCGCTCACAGGAGGTGCCGCGTGAGCGTTGGCCTGGCGAGGCTCCGAGAGGAGCCGGATGCGATTCGAACGGGGGCTCTCGACAAGGGCGAGGACCCCTCCGTCGTCGACGCCGCGCTGGAGGCGGACGCACGCCGGCGCGCCCTGCAGGGCGAGGGCGACGCCCTCCGCGCGGAGCGAAACAGCGCGTCGAAGGCGATCGGCGATGCGATCAAGGGCGGTGCGCGCCCGGATGGGCCCGAGGTCGCCGCCCTCCGCGCTCGCTCGGTCGCGATCGGGGAGCGGCTCGAGGCCATCGATGCCGAGCTCACCGGGGTCGAGTCACTCGTCGACGACCTCCTCCTCCGGATCCCGAATCCCGCCGAGCCTGACGTCCCGGTCGGCGGCGAGGAGGCCAACGTGACGATCCGGACCTGGGGCGAGCAGCTGCCCCGGGTCCAGCCGCTCGACGGCGAGGTCGGCGCGGACGCGGCGCCGGGTGGCGCGACCTGGGAGCGCCGCCCGCACTGGGACGTCGCCGAAACCCTCGGGATGATCGACCTCGCCCGCGGCGCGAAGATCGCGGGATCCGGGTTCCCGGTCTACACCGGCCCGGGCTCTGCGCTCCAGCGCGCCCTGATCATGTGGTTCCTCGACGTCCACACCCGCGAGAACGGGTTCACCGAGATCTGGCCGCCCGTCGTCGTCAACAGCGCGTCGGCTCGCGGGACCGGGCAGATCCCGGACAAGGAGGACCAGATGTACGTCGTCACCCGGGACGACCTCTACCTGGTCCCGACGGCCGAGGTCCCGGTCACGAACCTCCATCGCGACGAGATCCTCGAGGCGGCCGACCTGCCGATCCGGTACGCGGCGTACACGCCGTGCTTCCGTCGAGAGGCCGGAGCGGCCGGCAAGGACACCCGGGGGATCCTCCGGGTCCACCAGTTCGACAAGGTCGAGATGGTGCTGTTCGAACGACCCGAGGCGTCGGCGGAGGCGCTCGAGTGGATGACCGGCCGGGCGGAGGACCTGCTCCGGCGGCTGGGCCTTGCCTACCGCGTCCTCCTGATGGCGACCCGAGACATGGGCTTCACCCAGGCCCGCAAGTACGACCTCGAGGTCTGGGCGCCGGGCGTGGAGCGCTGGCTGGAGGTCAGCTCGTGCTCCAACTTCCGCGATTTCCAGGCCCGCCGGATGGCCGTCCGCTTCCGGCCGGAGCCCGGGGCGAAGCCGGAGCTCGTCCACACCCTGAACGGCTCAGGATTGGCTCTCGCCCGGATCGTCGCCGCGATCCTCGAGACCTACCAGCGGTCGGATGGGTCGCTGGAGATCCCGGTGCCGCTGCGGCCGTACATGGGCATCGACCAGGTGCCCGCGCCTGCCTGATCCGGTCCGGCGTCACTCCCTGCCCGGGGAGAGCCGCCATCCCTCGGGAGCTCGCTGCTATCCTCGGGAGCGGAGAGGTGCCGGAGCGGTTGAACGGTCCTGTCTTGAAAACAGGCGGGCGCAAGCCCCGTGGGTTCGAATCCCACCCTCTCCGCCAAGCCGCACCTCGCGGATCGGCCGATCCCGGCGTTGTCGGTTGCGCGCCCTCGCTCACGCACGTCTGAGTGCGCTCGCTCGGGTGCTCACCGCCGCCTTGGGCTCGGCTCGCCCGCGAGGCGCGGAAGAGCCCGTGATTCGAGGAATCCGCCCGTGACCCAGCCGCTCTGTGACCACTTCGAGACCGGCGCCGTGGTCGAGTCGCCGCTCGGTGTCTGCTCGACCTGCGTCGAGATGGGCGCCACGTGGGTGCATCTCCGCCAGTGCCTGGGCTGCGGGCGGACGAGCTGCTGCGACAACAGCCCGAACCGCCACGCGACCGCCCACAACCGGGAGACGGGCCACCCGATGATCCGGTCCGCCGAGCCGGGCGAGGACTGGCGCTGGTGCTACCCCGACGAGCTCCTGTTCATCCCCGGGCCTGCCGGCTACGAGGTCGCCGAGGACTGAAGTGCCCGGCGCCCGGGCCGGGCCCGCCGCAGGCCTGCCGCGGGACGGCGCGACCGCGCGTGGCGGAACCGCCGGGCGACGAGCTGGTCGCGCCGCCCGGCGGTTCGATCGCCCTCGAGGGTCAGCTGTTGCCCGGGAAGACCAGGCTCAGGGCGGCGCGCCGGCCGGGCTCCGGCCAGCGGATCGTGACCTCCTTGCGCTGGGTGAAGAAGCGGACGCCGTCCTCGCCCCGCATCGCGAGATCGCCGAACGACGACTTCTTCGCACCGCCGAAGCTGAGGTAGCCGGCCGG
>DATIUS010000239.1:0-8025 GCA_035466655.1 Candidatus Sulfomarinibacteraceae bacterium | reverse complement strand
GCCCCAGTGCGGCCCGATCGCCTGCTGGACGCCGTTCTCGATCGGGATCCCGTTCTGGGAGATCATGTGCGCCAGCTGGAGCGGCTGCCAGCGGTTCGGGTCGGCCAGCGTCGCGCCCGATTCCGCGACGACGAGGGGCGGGTTGACCGGCGCGTAGTCCGGATCGACGTACCCGCCCGCCTGGTTCGATCCGTCGGCCAGCCCCGCGTCGAGGACCGCCTTCGCGATCCGGTTGCCGACCGCTGCCGGCGTGGCGCCCTCGACGGTCGTGACGTCGAGCGGATAGCACAGCGAATCCATGATGTTCGCGAACTCGGACAGCGAATCGGACCCGCCGACCGACTTGATGAAGCGCGCCGAGAGCACCCGGTACGCCGCGTAGCTGATGGCCTCTTCGCGCGCCGCGGGCACGTCGGACGCGGTCTCCTTCTCGGTGACGAAGACGCCGTCTGCCGTCGCGTCGTAGGCCGCCCAGGCGTCCCACATCGCGGCCGAGAGGTGGTACAGGTTCCGGGCGTGGACGGGCGGGTTGGGCAGGGCCCGGCGGATCGCGCCGAGGAGCGCCTCGTCCCAGCGCCGCGCGACGGACCAGTCGGGATGGTCGGCAACGGGCGGGCAGGCCGGCTTCGCGTCCCACGGCCGAACGACGACCGCGAACGTCGCGACGCCCGCGAGCGACGCGACGGCAAGGAGCGTCGCGACGATCCGAATCCTGCGCCGGCCCATCGGAACCGCTTCCCGGGGACCTAGCCGGGCAGCGTCGCTTCGCGGGGATCCGCCGCGAAGAGGCGCTCGATGACCCGAAGGTTGGCGACCGCGTCTGACGGCGGCACTGGGGTCGGCCCGCCGTCGAGGACCGCTGCCGCAAAGCGCGCTGCCTCCACGGAGTACGGATCCGCCGGGGCGAACGTGAAGGTCTCGATCGCGGGCGCGACCGGGGGCGCACCGCCGTGGGCCAGGTGGATCTCGGTGGGCCGGTCCGGCGGGATGTTGAACGGGATGCCGACCGTGATCCGGCCGTCGGTGCCGTAGACGTGGACCCGCTGATCGTCCTCGGCCCGGGTCGAGCAGGTGAAGGTCGCCACCCCGCCCCCCGCGAACTCGAGGAGGCCGCTCGTCAGGATGTCCACGCCGCTGGCCGGGTCGCGCCGGATCGACGCCTCGACCCGGGTCGGCTCGCCCCCGAACAGCAGCCGCGACAGGTTCACGGAGTAGCAGCCGATGTCGAAGAGCGCGCCGCCACCGACGGCCCGGATGTTCCGGATGTTCGCCGGATCGTCGTTGTAGTACGAGAACCAGCTCTGGACCGCGATGAGTCGACCGATCCGTCCGGCCGTCACGAGGTCGCACACGGCGACCCACGACGGGTGGAGGCGGTACATGAACGCCTCCATGAGGTGGACACCCTCGGCCTCCGCGACCGCGATCATCCGTTCGGCGTCGGCGGCGGTCGTGGCGAGCGGCTTCTCGCACAGCACGTGCTTGCCGGCCCGCGCCGCCGCGATCGCCCACTCGGCGTGGAGGTGGTTCGGCAGCGGGATGTAGACGGCGTCCACGTCCCGGTCGGCGAGGAGCGCCTCGTACGAACGGTGCACGCTCGGGATCCCGAGCTCGGCCGCGACGCGCTGGGCACGCCCGATGTCGCGCGACGCGATCGCCGTCACCCGGCAGCGGTCCGCGCCCTGGATCCCCGGGATGACCTTCTCCCGACCGATGTTGGCGGTCGAGAGGATCCCCCAGCGCAGGTCGGTCATTGCGATCAGCCCCAGGACGTCTCGGTCACCGGCCGGAGCGCCACCTCGAGGATCCGGTGGTTCCTCGGACGGGTGAGAACGAACAGGACGGTTTCGGCGACATCGGTCGCCGACATCATGCCGGCGAGGGCGGGCATCTCCGGCGTCCGGCCGTGGCCCATCGCGAAGTCGGTCGCCACGCCGCCGGGGCAGACGCTCGTGCACCGGACGCCCTGCTCGCGGAGCTCGTGGTCGAGCGCCCGCGTCAGGCCCACCTGGGCGAACTTCGAGGCGCAGTAGGCCGCCTCGTACGGCAGCCCGCGGCGGCCGGCCTCGCTGGCGATCGTGACGATGTCCGCCGCGTCGCTCTTCAGCAGGTACGGCAGCGCCGCCCGTACCGCGTACAGGGCGCCCTTCACGTTGACGTCGATCATCTCCTCGAGGTCCTCGGGTGGCAGCTCGAGGAACGGCCCGTAGGCGCCGACGCCGGCGTTGACGACGAGGATGTCCAGGGCGCCGAAGTGGTCGGCGGTCGCGGCGGCCATCGACTCGAGCGAGGCGGCACTGCGGACGTCGCACGCGCGCGCGAACGCGCCGTCGATGCCGGGGTTGTCGCCGCTTCGCGAGGCCAGGGCGACCTTCGCGCCGGCGGCCGCGAGGGCCCTGCCGGTCGCCGCGCCGATCCCTCGGCTCGCGCCGGTGATGAGGGCGACCCTGCCGTGCAGCGAGTTCATGCTGGGAACCTCCTGTGCGCGATCGAGCGGTATGCAACGGCCGGGGACGTGGCTCGGGGCTCGCCGGGTCGCGGTCGCGAGGGACCGCGCCGAGGGCAGGAGACCCGTCCTCCCGGCGCGGGTCGAGATCACGGCTTGACAGTGCCGGCTCGCATGCACGAGCCTAGCACAGGCATTTGCAAGAGAGGATCACAAACCGGTGTTCGTGAGCCGCGAAGAGGTCGGTCAGCGCAGCGAAACGGTGCGCCGCGCGAATCTGAGCGCGATCGTCCGGGAGCTCCACCTTCGCGGTCCGCTCTCGCGCTCCGAGCTCGTCGCGAGGACCGGCCTGACCCGGAGCGCCATCCGCGCGCTCATCGGCGAGCTCGTCGCGGGCGAGATCGTGGCCGAGGAGCCGGCGGTCCGCCTCGGCACGCCCGGCCGGCCGTCACCGGTCGTCCGGCTGATCGGCGAGAACGCGACCGTCCTGGCCCTCGAGATCGCGGTCGATTCCCTGGCCGTCGCCGTGGTCGGCGCCGGCGGGGTCGTCTTCGAGCACCGGCGCGTCGATCGGCCCCGGGGGCACTCCTCGGTCGACGAGATCGTGGACGACCTCCTGGTCCTGGCGCGAGCTGCCCTGGCCCGCCGGCCGGCGGACGAGCTGCCGATCCGGATCGGCGTCGCGGTGGCCGGGCTCGTCCACCGGAGCGACGGCGTCGTCGCGTTCGCGCCCAACCTCGGCTGGACGGACGCGCCGCTCGGGGCACGGCTCGCGCACGCCTCCGGGCTCTCCGTGCCGGTTGAGGTGGGCAACGAATCGGACCTCGGCGCCCTGGCCGAGCTCCGGCGCGGCGCGGCGCGCGGCGCCGACGACGTCCTGTACGTCCACGGCGAGGTCGGCGTCGGCGGCGGGATCATCGTCGATGGGCGGCCCCTCGGCGGGATCGCCGGCTACGGCGGGGAGATCGGGCACATGCCCGTCAATCCGACCGGCCGCAGCTGTCGCTGCGGCTCGACCGGCTGCTGGGAGACCGAGGTCGGGGAGGGCGCGCTGCTCGCCCGCGCCGGCTATCCGCTCGATGGCGGCCGGGCCGCGGTGGATGCGCTGATCGCGGACGCGTCGGCCGGACGGCCCGAGGCCCTGGCCGCCCTCGTTGAGGTCGGACGCTGGCTCGGGATCGGGCTGGCCGGTCTCGTCAACATCCTGAACCCTCGCCGGGTGGTCCTGGGCGGCCTGTTCTCGCGGATCCATCCGTTCGTGGGCGATCTCGTGGAGGCGGGTCTGGATCGTGCCGCGCTCGCCGCCCCGCGCCGCCTCGTCTCGGTCGTTCCGTCGACGCTCGGCGTGGACGCCCCGCTCCTCGGCGCCGCCGAGATGGCGTTTGAGCCGCTCCTTGCCGACCCGGCCGCCTGGCTCGGGCCGCGCGAAGCGCTCGTCCAACTGGTGAGCGCGTGATGCCGGCCGTTCCGGTGTCCGCACTCGCTCCAGACCCGCGTTCCGCGCGGGTCAAGGCGGGTCCGGCGTCCCCCGCAAGCAAGGAAGTCGCCGCAGGCGTTGTCGCCGCAAGCGTCAAGGAGGGTGCTAGCCTACGAGGGTTACGCGAATACCAAGAGAATACTTTCGAGGAGGAGAGTCACTGATGTTTCTGCGCAGGGTAGCGGTCCTCACGGCCGCCGCCGCAATGGTTGTCTCAGCCTGTAGCTCGGGTGCCACCACGGCTCCCGGCGGCGGCGGAGCCAAGGACTGCAAGGTCGGCGTCTCCTGGAACAACTACCAGGAGGAGCGCTGGGCGAAGTGGGATGAGCCGGCGATCAAGGCCGCGCTCGAAGCCGCCGGCGCCACCTACATCTCGAACGACGCCAAGTCGTCCGCCGAGACCCAGGCCAGCAACGTCGAGAACCTCGTCTCGCAGGGCGCCAAGGTCGTGATCATCCTGGCCCAGGACGGAACGGCGATCAAGCCGGCCGTCACTGCCGCGATCGACGCCGGCGCAGCGGTCATCGCGTACGACCGCCTGATCGAGGACCCCAAGGCCCTCTACATCACCTTCGACAACGTGCTCGTCGGCAAGCTCGAGGCCGAGGCCGTGTTCAAGGCGCAGCCCAAGGGCAACTACGTCGTCATCAAGGGCAACAGCGCCGACGCGAACGCCGACTTCCTCCGGAGCGGCATGGAGCAGGTCATCGGCGACGCCGTCAAGTCGGGCGACATCAAGATCGTCGGCGAGACCTACACGGACAACTGGGATCCGGCCCTCGCCCAGACCGAGATGGAGCAGTTCCTCACCGCCGAGAACAACAACATCGATGCCGTACTCGCCGAGAACGACGGGATGGCCGGCGGCGTGATCGCGGCCCTCGCGGCCCAGGGTCTTGCCGGCAAGGTGCCGGTCTCGGGCCAGGACGGCGACGCCGCCGCCCTCAACCGGGTTGCCCTCGGCACGCAGACCGTGGACGTCTGGAAGGATGCCCGCCTGCTCGGCAAGGCCGCCGGCGACGCCGCCGCGCAGCTCTGTGCGAACAAGGACATCTCGAAGGTCACCGGCGTGGGCATCTTCAAGAGCCCCGGCGGCAACGACATGACCTCGATCCTCCTGGTCCCGCAGCCGATCACCAAGGACAACCTCAACGTCGTCCTCGATGCCGGCTGGATCAGCAAGGACGTCCTGTGCAAGGACGTCCCGGCCGGATCGGTGGCTGGCTGCTAGCTGAGAACCTTGTAACCCTCTCGATGCACCCGCGCCCTGCGCCGGCGGTCCCCGCCGGCGCAGGGCGCAATCGCACCCGGACCCCGACAAGAGGCGCCCCGATGACTGAGGCAACCAGCGCCCGGGAGGGCGCGAGCGAGACCCCACCGACGCGGTCGATCCGCTCGTTCCTGGCCTCGACCGAGCTCGATCTGCGTCTCGCCGGGATGATCGGCGCGCTGGCCGTGATCTGGATCGGCTTCAACGTCATGTCGGGCGGGCTCTTCCTGACCCCCCGGAACCTGTGGAACCTGTCGGTCCAGAGCTCCTCGATCGGGATCATGGCGACCGGGATGGTCCTGATCATCGTGTCCCGCAACATCGACCTGTCGGTCGGCTCGCTGCTGGGGTTCCTCGGCTACACGATGGCGATGGTCCAGGTCATCTGGATCCCCTCGACCCTTGGGCTCGGCTTCGACCAACCCTACACGTGGATCGTCGCGCTGGCCGTCGGGGTGGCCCTCGGGGCAGCCATCGGCGCCTTTCAGGGCTTCGTCGTCGCCTACGGCGGCGTCCCGTCGTTCATCGTCACGCTGGGCGGCTTCCTGATCTGGCGCGGCCTCATCTTCAGCTACGCCCAGGGCCAGACCATGGCCCCGATGGACGCCACCTACCAGCTCATCGGCGGCGGACCGCGCGGCGCCCTCGGCGACATCAACAGCTGGATCGTCGGGATCCTCGCCTGCATCGCCCTTGCCTACAGCGTGATCTCGAGCAACCGGCGTCGCCGCAGGTACGGTTTCCCGGTGCGGCCCACGTGGGCCGTGGCCACCGTTGTCGCCGCCGGCAGCGCCGCGATCCTGGCCTTCGTCTGGGTCGCCAACAACTACTTCTGGCCGCCGGCCCTCGCCACGCAGTACGCAGTGGCCAACGGGATCACGGAGCCGCCGGGCGGCCTCCAGATCTCGACCGGGATCGCCTTTCCGGTCCTGATCATGATCGGCGTGACCCTGGCGGTCACGTTCCTCGGTACGCGCCGGCGATTTGGCCGCTACGTCTACTCGATCGGCGGCAACCCGGACGCCGCGGAGCTCGGCGGCATCAACGTCCGCAAGACGATCGTCGGGACGTATGCCCTTCTGGGCATCCTCGTCGCGATCAGCGCAGCGGTCCAGACCGCCCGCCTGAACGCGGCGGTGACCGGCCTCGGCGTCCAGAACGAGCTTGACGTGATCGCGGCTGCGGTGATCGGCGGCACGTCGTTCTCGGGGGGCATCGGGACGATCCCGGGCGCGGTGCTCGGAGCCGTCGTCATGCAGTCGCTCCGGTCCGGCATGGTCCTCCTCGGGGTGGACTCGCCGACCCAGGACATCGTCGTCGGCATCGTCCTCGTCGCCGCGGTCGGCCTCGACGCCGTCGTCCGGCGCCGGTCGACCCGCTAGCCGCGGAGGAGCGTGAACATGAGCGACGCGGCGCGCACCCCGCTCGTCGAGATGCGCCACATCAACGTGGCCTTTGGCGGCGTCCACGCGGTCGAGGACGTCACGGTCGACCTGTTCGCCGGCGAGGTCGTCGGGGTGGTCGGCGGCAACGGCGCCGGCAAGTCGACCCTCATGCGGGCCCTGTCCGGGGCGCGCCCGCCCGACTCGGGCGAGATCTGGATCGAGGGCCGCCATGTCTCGATCGGCAACCCGCGCGAGGCGAAGGCGCTCGGGATCGAGACGATCTACCAGACGCTCGCGCTCGCCGACAACATCGACGCGGCCGCCAACCTGTTCCTGGGACGAGAACTGACCGACCGGACCGGGACGCTCGACGACACGGCGATGGAGTCGGCGACCCGGAAGGTCATGTTCCGCCTCAACCCGAACTTCAAGAACTTCAAGGCAGCGGTCAAGTCGCTCTCCGGCGGCCAGCGCCAGTCGGTGGCCATCGCCCGGGCGGTCCATTTCAACGCGAAGATCCTGATCATGGACGAGCCGACCGCCGCGCTCGGTCCGGCCGAAACGACCCAGGTCCGGGACCTCATCCGGCAGCTCAAGGCCGAGGGGATCGGCATCTTCCTGATCAGCCACGACATCCACGACGTCTTCGACCTGTCCGACCGGATCAGCGTCATGTACCACGGCAAGGTCGTCGGCACGGTGATCAAGAGCCAGGTCACGACGGACGAGGTCCTCGCGATGATCATCATGGGCAAGGCCCCCGGCGAGGTCACCGAGCGCGAGCTCGCGTCGCTGCACCAGTAGCGGCCGCGACGGCCGCGGTCGCGCGGTGGCCGGCGGGGGCGGTCGCGTGCTCTCCGGGGTCCGCCCCGCTCGCGACGGGCGCGTTCGGTTCAACCTGACTCGTTCAGTCCGCCAGGCTCGTTCGGCTCGCCGGACCAGCTCGACCAGCGTGGCCGCCGCGCTTCCTGACCCCGCCCGGGCCCATCAGATGGGCATGCCTCCGCCTTGACGTCGACAACGTTCGCGGCGTTCTCGCGCAGCGTGCTCGCCCGTGCCGCGGGGCATCCGCGGGGACGGGATTCGGCGCCCGTATCGGTCTCGTACCGCCGGAATGCCCACCTCGTGGTCGCGCCAGCGTCCTACGAGCCCCTCGGGCCCGGTTCGAGCGCCCGATCGCGGTGGAAGATCGGCGCCAGTGCCGGATAGAGCTCCCGGTAGGCCGCGTGGGCATCGGCGTACGCGGTCCGCCCGGGGCCCACCGATGCCGCCGGGCTCGTCCGCACGAGGGCCGCGGCCGCCGCCGGGACATCGGCGAACCAGCCGGCCCCCACGGCCCCGAGGATCGCGGCGCCAAAGGCCGCACCCTCGGTCGTCGAGGTCGTCACGAGGTCCGCGTCCAGGACGTCCGCGAGCACCTGCCGCCAGAGCGGGCTCGCGAGGCCAC
>DATIUS010000238.1:0-7219 GCA_035466655.1 Candidatus Sulfomarinibacteraceae bacterium | reverse complement strand
GATCTTCCCGATGCTGGTCGGCGCCGAGCTCGGCCTCTCGCCCGACCTCATCGACATGGCGCCGGTGGACACGGCCGAGGTCCCCGACAGCGGGCCGACGGTCGCCAGCCGGACCGCGATGGTCGTCGGCGGGCTGTGCATCGCCGCTGCTCGCCGGCTCCGGGCCGAAGTCGAGGGCCGTCATGATGGCCGCCCGTTCGCCGAGATCTGCCACGAGGACGCCGCCCGGCACGGGCCGACCCGGATTGACCAGCGGTTCGAGCCCTATCCCGGAATCTCGTTCGACGACGCCACCTACCGCGGCGACGCCTACCCGGCATTCGGCTGGGCGGCCTGCCTGGCCAGCGTGGACGTTGACCTCGACACCGGCGAGGTGGCGGTCCGCGACGTGATCGCCGTGGACGACGTGGGCAAGGTGATCCACCCCGTCCTGTGCGAGGGACAGGTCGAGGGCGGGACCCTCCAGGCGATCGGGTACGCGACGATCGAGGAGATCAAGCTCGAAGACGGCCGCTATCTCAACGACCGCCTCGCGACGTACCTCATCCCGACGGCACTCGACGCGCCGAGCCTGACGACCATCCTCGTCGAGGCACCGTTCAGCGGGGCACCGCACGGCGCGAAGGGTGTCGGCGAGCTGCCGATGGACGTCGGGGCACCGGCCGTGATCGCCGCGATCCACGACGCGGTGGGCGCCTGGATCACCGAGCTGCCGGCGACCCCCGAACGGATCCTGGAGGCACTTGCGGGCGCGCCGGAGCCGGCCGCTGGGGCGCGATGAGCGCAAACGGACCGGCGATGACCGCAACTGGCCGGCGATGACCGCCATCCGGTTCCTGGTCAACGGTGCTCCGGCCGAGGTGGACGTCCCCGGCATGCGCCGCCTCCTCGACGTCCTTCGCGAGGACCTCGGGCTGACCGGCACGAAGGAGGGCTGTGGCGAGGGCGAGTGCGGGGCCTGCTCGGTCCTGCTCGACGGGCACGTCGTGGACAGCTGCCTCGTCCCGATGTGCCAGGTGGACGGCCGGATCGTCCGCACGGTGGAGGGGCTGGCCCTGGCGGCCCGCGAACGCGGCACCCTCGACACGCTCCAGGAGGCCTTCCTCGAGTTCGGCGCGGCCCAGTGCGGCATCTGCTCGCCGGGCATGCTCATGGCCGCCCGCGCCTACCTCGACGCGGGCGGCGGCCCGGACCACGACGCCATTCGCGAGGGGATCGCCGGCAACCTGTGCCGCTGCACGGGCTACCAGAAGATTGTCGAGGCGATCGCGGCGGTTGCCGTAGGGGACGCGGAGGCGGAGCCGTGAGCCAGGATCGGCAGAGCCAGGATCGGGTCCCGGATCGGGTCTCGGATCCGGCAGGAGACACCGCGGCCGTTCGGGCGGGTCGTGACCCCGGCGACCTCGTCGTCGGCCTCTCGCCGCGCCAGGTCGTCGGCGGCTTCGCGGTCGTCGCCGCGCTCATCGTCTGGCTCCTTCGTCGAGCCAGACGGAAGGGCTGACCGATGCCGGCCGAGCCGCCCGTCGAGACGCCGCACCGCCTTGCCGAGGCGTACGCCCTGCTGGCCGGTGGCGGGATCGTCCCGATCGCCGGCGGCACGGACATCATGGTTCGGATCACCGGTGAGATCGGGCCGATCCCGGACCGGATGCTCGACCTCTCGCGCCTGGCCGCGCTCGAGGGGATCAGCCTGGAATCTGGCGCGCTCGTGCTCGGCGCTCGGACGACGTTCAGCGAGATCCGTGCGTCGGCGCTCTGCCGCGAGCACGCACCCGCCCTCGTCGCAGCAGCGGCGACGATCGGCGCCGCACAGATCCAGAACCGCGGCACGCTCGGCGGCAACATCGCGAACGCGTCGCCGGCCGGCGACTCCCTGCCGGTCCTCCTGGCGACGGACGCGGAGATCGTCGTCGGGAGCCATCGCGGTGAGCGCACCGTGCCGGCGAACGCCTTCTTCCCAGCCTACCGGCGAACGGCGCTCGAACCGGACGAGCTGATCCTGCAGATCCGGATCCCGCTCGCGGCGGGCCGCCAGACGCGGTTCCGGAAGGTGGGCACGCGCCGCGCCCAGGCGATCTCGAAGGTCGTGATGGCGGTGAGCTGGCGCGCCCACGGGCCGTCGGCCGGCTGGTCGGACGTCCGGGTGGCACTCGGCTCCGTGGCTCCGACCCCCGTCCGTGCCGCCGCGGCCGAGTCGGTCCTCGAGGGCGCCCGGCCCACGCCCGAGACGGCGGACGCGGCCGCCGAGGCGCTCGCGGTGGAGCTCCTTCCGATCGACGATGTTCGCTCCACGGCCGACTACCGCCGGGTCGTATCGGCGCGGATTCTCCATCGGATCGTTCGGGACGCCGGGGGCTGGTGAGCCGGCTCGACATCGGCGCGCTCAACGCAGCCGCCGACGCCAGGGCCGCCGAGGCGCTGGCGCCGTTGTTCGAGGGCGCACCGCGGTTCCTCCGTCGGCTCGTCGCCGCCCGCCCGTTCGGCGACTCGGCGTCGCTGTTCGCCACCGGGCGGGTGATCGCCCACGCGATGCCGGAGGACGAGCAGGTCGAGCTGATCGACGCGCACCCGCGCCTCGGCGCCGCGCCCGAGTCGGTGTCGGCGCTCTCGTTCCGTGAGCAGGGCTACGACCGGGAGCCCGCCGAGCAGGAGGCGGTCGCCGTCGAGGCAGAGCGGCGCCGCGTCGCGGCGGAGCTGGAGCGCCTCAACGAGGCCTACGAGGCGCGCTTTGGGTTCCGCTACTGTGTCTTCGTGGCCGGACGGTCGCGGGCCGGGCTCCTGCCGGACATGGCCGCGGCGCTCTCGGCCGACCGGGACGCCGAGTTGCATCGGGCGCTCGACGCGGTGGTCGACATCGCGATGGCCCGCCACGACGCGGGGTGAGGGTCGGGCCGGTGAACGAGGAGGGGACGGTGTTCGAGCTCGGCGCCAACCGGTACGGCAAGTCGCGGATCCGGCTGGTCACGGTGACCCGCGAGCCGGACCGTCACCACCTCCGCGACCTGACCGTGGACATCGCGCTCGAGGGCGACTTCAGCGCCGCCCACGTGGACGGCGACAACGCGAACGTCATCGCCACCGACACGATGAAGAACACGGTCTATGCCTTCGCCCGGGACCGGCTGACCGGCGCGCCCGAGGCGTTCGGCCTCCAGCTCGCGCGTCATTTCGCCGCCTATCCGCAGGTGGATCGGGCGACCGTGACGCTCCGCGAGCACGGCTGGGCGAGGATCCCGCTCGTCGCCGGCCCCGCGCCGGACGCATTCACCCGTTTGGGGGACCTGACTCGCGTGGCGGTCATCGCCGCGTCGGTAGCGGGGGCCACGGTCGAGGCCGGCATCGAGGACCTGACGGTCATGAAGACGACGAAATCGGCCTTCACGGGCTTCGATCGCGATCGATACACGACCCTGCCCGAGGTCGACGATCGGCTGATGGCGACGAAGATCACCGCGGTCTGGCGGTACGGGGAGACGGCCGCCGAGCCCGGCTTCGACTTCGACGCCGCCTTCGAGCGGGCGCGTGGCACCCTCCTGACGGTCCTCGCCGAGCATTTCAGCCCGTCCGTGCAAACCTCCATCTGGATCATGGGCACGGCGATGCTCGAGGCGGAGCCGGCGATGGACTGGGTTCGGATGGTCCTGCCGAACCTCCACCACTGGACGGTGGACCTGGAGCCATTCGGGTTGGACAATCCCGGAATGGTCTTCGTCTCCACGACCGAGCCGCACGGGCTCATCGACGCGACGGTCCGGCGCGGGGGCTGACCCGATGGCGGCGTCCCAGCCGGGGGTCGAGGTCCGCGGGCCGGCTGTGGCCGGGAGCGCCGAGGTCCTGTCAGCGGCGGCGCTCGACTTCCTGACCGCGCTGGAGCGGCGGTTCCGCGACGAGCGGGCGCGGCTGCTCGAGCGGCGGGACGTGCGGGCGACGGAGATCCGCGCCGGCGCAACGCTGGACTTCCTGCCGTCCACGGCGGCGATCCGCGCCGATCGTGCCTGGCGCGTGGCCGAGACGCCCCCGGACCTCCTCGACCGCCGCGTCGAGATCACCGGACCCGCCGAGCCCAAGATGATGATCAACGCCCTGAACTCCGGGGCGAAGGTCTTCATGGCCGATCTCGAAGACGCGCTCTCGCCGACCTGGGCGAACGTCGTGGGCGGGCAGGCGGCCCTGCGCGACGCCGTCCGCGGCACGCTCGCGTTCACCTCGCCCGAGGGGAAGGCCTACCGGGTGGGGGATCGGCCGGCCGTGCTCCTCGTCCGGCCGAGGGGCTGGCATCTCGAGGAGCGGCACCTGCTGGTGGACGGCGCGCCGATGTCGGCCTCGCTGTTCGACGCCGGGCTGTATCTGTTCCACAACGCCGCCGAGCGGATGGCTCGCGGCACGGGCCCGTACTTCTACCTGCCGAAACTCCAGTCCCATCTCGAGGCGCGGCTCTGGAACGATGTCTTCCTGTGGGCGCAGGACGCGCTCGGGATCCGGCGCGGGAGCGTCCGGGCGACCGTGCTCATCGAGACGATCCACGCCGCGTTCGAGATGGACGAGATCCTCTGGGAGCTCCGCGAGCACGCGGCCGGACTGAACGCGGGGCGCTGGGACTACCTTTTCAGCTGCATCAAGACGTTCGGTGCTCGGCCGCCGGCCGTCCTCCCCGACCGAGCGCAGCTGACGATGACCGTCCCGTTCATGCGGGCGTACACGGAGCTGCTCGTCGCGACCTGCCACCGGCGCGGCGCCCACGCGATCGGCGGGATGGCGGCGTTCATCCCGTCGCGCCGGGACGCCGCGGTGAACGCCACCGCGATGGCCCGGGTCCGCGAGGACAAGGAGCGTGAATCGCGCGACGGCTTCGACGGGACGTGGGTGGCACATCCCGACCTGGTCCCACTCGCGACCGAGGTGTTCGACGGCGTCCTGGGGGCGGCGTTGCACCAGAAGGACCGGCTCCGCGACGACGTCGCCGTGACTGCCGCGCAGCTTCGCGACGTCAGGGTCGAGGGCGGGCGGATCACCGAGGCCGGGGTCCGCCTCAACGTCTCGGTCGCGCTCCAGTACCTCGACGCCTGGCTGTCCGGGAACGGCGCGGCGGCGATCAACAACCTGATGGAGGACGCGGCCACGGCCGAGATCTCCCGGTCCCAGGTCTGGCAATGGCGCGTCACGGGCGCGCCGCTCGACGACGGTCGGCCGTTGACGGCCGCCCGGTACCGGGCGATCCGCGACGAGGAGTTGGCGACGATTCGCGGCTCCGGTGCGACTGCCGGACGCCTCGACGACGCGGTCGCGGTCGTCGACGCCCTGGTGCTGGCCGACGAGTTCGAGCCGTTCCTCACGCCACGGGCCTACGGGCTCCTGCCGTGACGAGCCGAACGATGAAGGACGAGGACCTCGATCCGGCGGCGGCGGCGATCTTCGCCCGGCTTGCCGGCACGTACCGGGCGATCCTCGACGGCTTCGCCGGTCCCGATGTCCGGACCGCCTTGCATTGGCCGCTCGTCGTCGGGCGAACGCCAGTTGCGATCCCGGCCTTCAACCGGGTGATGGCCAGCGACCCCGCGGCCGTGCCGCCGACCACGATCATTGACGCGGCGCTGGACGAGCTCGACGACATGCCGGCGTACTCGTGGTGGCTGCCTCCGGGACCGGCCCGGGCCCTTGCGCCGATTCTTGCGGCCCGCGGCTTCCGGGACGACGACGGGCCGGGCGAGCCTGCGATGTGGGTGGACACGGCGGGTCTCGGTGCCCTGGAGCGCCCGGCCGGCGTCGAGATCGACCGAGTTCGCTCGGCCGAGGAATCCGACGTGGCGACGGCGACGGCGGTCACGGGCTTCGAGTTGCCGCATCGGTTTGCCGGGCCGATGGCCGATATGTTCCGTGGCGCCGCCGCCCGTACCGCTTCGCCGATCCGGATGTTCCTGGCCCGTCTCGACGGCCGTCCGGTGGCGACCTCGATCGGGGTCCTCGACGGCGACATGGTCGGCATCTACAACGTCGCGACGGTTCCCGAGGCCCGCGGTCGCGGCATCGGCCGGGCGATCACGCTTGCCACGCTCCTCGACGCCCGGGCGCGCGGGGCCCGGATCGGCCTCCTGGAGTCGAGCGCGATGGGTCGCTCGGTCTATCGTCGCCTCGGCTTCGCCGAGGCCGGCACCTTCCGGGTCCTCATTCGGATGACCGGCACCTGACCGCCGCCCTCGCCCGGCGAAACAGCGCACGCCGGGTCCGTCAGCCTTCGGGCAGGCGGTGGGGCTCCAGGACGACGTCCCAATGGCCTTCGAGGAGCGAGAAGCGGCGCTGCTCCTCGGCCTTGAAGGTCGCCTGGTCCGGGTAGCGACGGCGGGCGATCTTGGCCTCGGAGTGGGCCTCGACGGCGGCCCAGTCGCGGTAGGTGATGGTCACCATGAAGTCCCAGTCGGCCCGGCCGTCGCCGTGGAATCGCGGCGTGGCGGCGCGGACGTCGACGAAGCGGCCACCTGCCAGCTGCTCGCGGAGGATGGGCCAGTGGTTGCGATCGAAAAGCGCGGCGAACTCGTCGTGTGCGCCCCACCGCGTCCGATAGAAGTAGGCGATCGTCACCGGGTCGCCGCTGCCGCCCATCGAGACCTCCTCGTCAGTCGCCGGCGCCCTCGCGCTCGACGAACCGACCATACCCGCGTTCGCCGACGAACGCGCCGTCGCGGATCACAGCCCGGCCACGAACGAACACCGAGCGCACCGCGCCGCTGATCTCGAGCCCCTCGTACGGGGTGTAGTCGCTCGTGTGATGGAGATCCGCGGCGCGGATGGTTCGGCGTGCCGCCGGGTCGAACAGCACGAGGTCGGCGTCCTTGCCGACTTCGATCGAGCCCTTCCGCCGGAGCCCGAACCGGCGAGCCGGCGTCGTCGCCAGGACGTCGACGAGTCGCTCCGGGGTTAGCCGCCCGCGCGCGACGCCCTCCGAGAAGCCGATGGCGAGCAGTGTCTCGATCCCCGGCGCGCCGTTGCTGATCTCGTTGAAGGGCACCCCCCGCGCCGCATCGCCCTTCTCGACCGCGACGCGATCCGGGACGTGGTCCGTCGCGATGAGGTCGAGATCGCCGGCGGCGAGGCCGGCCCACAGCGCGTCGCCGTCGGCTGCCGTTCGGAGCGGCGGCGAAATGATGACCTTGGCGACCTCGATGTCATCGGTGGCTTCGTACCGGTCGTCGGTGAGGGTCAGGTAGTGGGGACAGGTCTCGGC
>DATIUS010000237.1:0-3130 GCA_035466655.1 Candidatus Sulfomarinibacteraceae bacterium | reverse complement strand
GGCGATCCTCGCCACGCTCGGTCCGGGCGATTTCTTCGGCGCCCTGGCACTCCTCGACGAGGCGCCGCGTTCGGCGACCGCCGTCGCCCTCGGCGTAACCCAGCTGCTCGTCCTGCGGCGCGAGACGTTCCTCGGGCTCATCGACGAGGATCGGACGCTTCGGCGGGCGCTCTTCGCGTCACTCGCGTTCGAGGTTCGCTCGCTCACGCGGCACGTGCACGACCTGCATTTCCTGGACCTGCCGGCACGCCTCGCCAGCCGGATCCTCCGGGAGGCGGACGGCGTTCCGCCCGATGCCTCGGGCGGGGTCACGCTCCCCTGGCCGTACACGCAGGCGGAGCTTGCCGGGATGATCGGCGGGTCGCGGCAGTCGGTGAACCGGCTGCTCGCCGACCTCGTCGCGCGCGGCCTCATCGTCCTTGCGCGTGACACCCTGTCCATCCCGGATCGGTTCGCACTGGAGCGGTCGATCCTGCGCTGACGCGTCCGGGGGTGGCGCGCGGCGAGCAGCTGGGCATCCGGGCCCGGATCGCTACGTGGTCGGCACCTCTTCGACCACCGCCCGCGGCGTTCGCAGGTCGCGCAGGTTCGCCTGACCGATCCCGGCGAGGCGAGGCAGGTCCGCGGCCTGCGTCCGCTGGATCCGGCTCGTCATCGCCGACAGGACGACGCGCTGGATCTCCGGCACCACCATGGTCGCCCGGAGTGCTTCTGCCGGCACCTCGAGCAGCACCGTGTCGACGTCGGCGACGACATCGGCCGTCCGCAGGCTTCCGGTCAGGGCCGCGATCTCACCGAAGAAGTCCCCCGAGGTCATGGTCGACAGCCCGCGATAGCCGTCATCCACCGGCACCCCCGCCGTGGTCGTGCCTTCGAGGATGAAGAAGGCAGCCGTCGCGGCGTCGCCGTGCTCGATGATCCGCGTCCCGGCCGGGACATCGCGGACGGTCGCGGCACGGACGAACGACGCGCGCTGCTCGGGGGAGAGCCGGGCGAAGGCACCGAGACGCACGGCGAGCCGGTCGAAGTCGGCGAGCGTCGCCGCCCGGACCGGGAAGGCTCCGAGTGCGGGCGCACCTTCCGCGCCGCGCAGCCGCGCCGTTGCGGCGCCCCACGTCGACACGCCCAGGCCGGGTGCCACGAGGGTGAATGCGGCCGACACGAACAGCAGCGACGCCGCCGTGACGATGAGCAGCCGGATGTCGACGAGGTCCGCGAGCCCGGCACCGGCCATGCCGAACAGGAAGATGATGTCGCGCATGACGTAGAACGCGGAGAACACCCGGCCTCGCATCTCGCGCGGCGTGTTCCGCTGCAGCAGCACGGAGCGAGCCACCGACGACGGCGAGTTGAAGAACCCGGACACCATGACGAACAGGATCGCGGGGCCGATCGACGTTGACAGCCCGTACAGGACGCCGCAGACCCCCATCCCGGCCATCGCGACGATGACCCAGACGGGCTCCGGCAGCTTGCTCGAGAACCGCGCCATGAAGAACGAGCCGAGGACGAAGCCGACCGACGTGAGGCCCTCCTGGAGGCCGTACTGGAACTCGGTGGCATCCAGGACCTTGAGGGTGAACGGCAGGAGCAGCACGTTCCACAGGCCGAACGAGAAGAACATGAAGGCGCCGACGACGAAGAGCGAGCGAATGATCGGCGTGCCGACCAGCATGCTCAGGCCCGACTTCAGGTTGGCCAGGATGACCGCGGCGCTCGCCGCCCCCTCTGGCTGTGGCATCGGGTACCGACCCATCAGGCTGATGCAGGCGGCGGAGAAGACGAACGTCGCGGCATCGATGATGAACGCCCATTGCAGGCCGACGCTGCCCGCCAGCAGCCCGGCGCCCGCGAACCCGATCGCCGTCGACCCGAATGACGCAATCGACAGGAACGAGTTGGCGGCTGCCAGCTCCTCGTCGCTGGCGATCTCGGGGATGAGGCTGTCGTGGGCGGGGTCGAAGAACTGCTTCACCCCGGCGTTGAGCAGGAGGAGGATGTAGAGGCCGGGGAGGGCGATGGCGTCGATGCCGATGACGAGCGCGATGGTCGAGACAATGACGCCCTGGACCAGGCAGGTCCAGATGAGGATCCGCTTGCGGTCGTGCCGGTCGACATAGACCCCGGCGAGGAGGCCGACCACGAGGCTCGGGACGGCGGTGACCATCAGCGTCAGCCCGACGGCGAGGGCCGATCCGGTCGCTCGCCAGACGAAGATCCCGGCGGCCAGGTCGGTCAGCGACGAGCCGGCCGTCGAGACGAGCTGGGCGATCCACAGCATTGAGAAATCACGTCGCCGGAAGACCGCGAACATGGACGGGGCGGGGGCGGCGGCTTGGACTGGGGCAGGGGCGGGGGCGCTGGCCATCATCTCTCCGGCAGGACGTCCTCGGCAGAGAACGGCGCCGAGTCTAGCCGCCCCGGTTCCGGACCGTGATCCCTTCGCGCAGGAGCAGCTCGCGCTTCAGGGCGAGTCGCTCGTCGCGGCTACCCCAGGCGTCACCGCCATAGCCCCCGAGCGTGCCGTCGCCCGCGATCACGCGATGACAGGGGATGAGCAGGCTGATCGGGTTCCGCCCCACCGCCCCGCCGACGGCGCGTGCCGCACCGGGCCGTCCGATCGCGCGCGCGATCTCGCCGTAGCTCCGGGTTTCGCCGCGGGGGATCGCCCGGACGGCATCGAGGACGGCTCGGTCCCACGCCGGCCGATCCTCGAGGTCGAGCGGCAGGCGGGTGAGGGCGTCCGCGCCGCCGCCGGTTGCGATGCGCGTGGCCGCATCGCCCGCGCGCCGGAAGCCCTCCGCCACGTCGCCGGTTGCGATGCGCGTCGCCGCATCAACGGACTCGATCGCGGCCCGAAGATGGCCGCCGGCCGCCGCGTGCGCTTCGTTCGCCGCTCCCTCGCCCGGTTCGAGCCATCGAACGGGGCGGCCGAGCCGCCGCTGGAGGCCATCGGCAAACGCCTCGCGGGTTGTCAGCAGCTCGACGGCGACGATGCCGCGGTCGCTGGCGGCGACGTGGATCGGTCCCCAGGGCGCCGCCAGTGTCGCGGCGAGGATCCCCGGATCGCCAGGCACGTGTTGCGGCGCTCCTTTCGCTGCATGGCCGGGCCCCTGGCCGCCGGCCGCCG
>DATIUS010000236.1:0-8287 GCA_035466655.1 Candidatus Sulfomarinibacteraceae bacterium | reverse complement strand
GTCGATCACGACGGCGTCCGCCTGAACATCGTGGACACCCCGGGCCATGCCGACTTCGGCGGCGAGGTCGAGCGATCGCTGCTCATGGTGGACAGCGTGCTGTTGCTCGTCGACGCTGCCGAGGGTCCGCTCCCGCAGACGCGGTACGTCCTGCAGAAGGCGATGGCGCGCCGGCTACCGGTCGTCGTCGCGCTCAACAAGATCGATCGCTCGGACGCCCGGCCGGCCGAGGTTCTCGATGCGGTCTACGAGCTGTTCATCAACCTCGGTGCGGACGACGACCAGATCGACTTCCCGGTCGTGTACACGAACGCGAAGCTCGGCACCGCGACGCTCGACCTGGCCGTGCCCGGCACCGACCTCCGCCCGCTGCTCGATCTCCTGGTCCGGGTGACGCCGCCGCCGCGTCATGTGCCGGGTCACCCATTGCAGCTCCTCGTGACCAACCTGTCGGCGAACGACTACGTCGGCCGGATGGCCGTCGGGCGGATCCGGAACGGCTCGATTCGTGTGGGGCAGCGGATCGTGGTCGTGCGGGAGGAGGCGGACGACACGGCCGGGAGCGTGGAGCCGGGGCGTGTCGTCACGCTGTCCGGCACCGTCACCAGCCTGCAGACGGCGCATGGGATCGAGCGGGTGGACATCACCGAGGCCTCTGCCGGCGAGATCGTGTCCATGGCCGGCCTGCCCGACGTCACGATCGGCGACACGATCACCGATGCGGCGGATCCCCGGCCGCTGCCGCGCCTGGACGTGGATGCGCCGACGCTCCGGATGACGTTCGGGGTCAACACGTCGCCGCTCTCCGGCCGCGAGGGGAAGTTCGTCACGTCACGCCAGATCAAGGCGCGCCTCGACCGCGAGGTCCTGGGCAACGTTTCGATCGAGGTCTACCCGACCGAATCCGGCGACACCTTCGAGGTCCGCGGGCGCGGCGAGCTCCAGCTGGCCGTGCTCATCGAGCAGATGCGGCGCGAGGGCTTCGAGCTCACGGTCTCCCGCCCGGAGGTGATCCTGCGCGAGGTCGGCGGCGACGTCCAGGAGCCGTACGAGCGGGTGACGATCGACATCCCGCCCGACTATATCGGCGAGGTCCAGACGGCGATCTCGGCCCGCAAGGGTCGCCTCGAGCAGATGACGAGCGACGCCGACGGGCGCGTCCGGATGGAGTTCGTGCTGCCGATCCGCGGGCTGATCGGCTATCGCGGGCAGCTCCTGACCGACACCCGCGGAACGGCGCTCCTCCACCAGATCGGCGAGGGTTACGGCCCGTGGGCCGGCGAGGTGACCCATCGGACGGCCGGCGTGCTCGTCAGCGACCGGACCGGGACGTCCAACGCCTACGGCCTGTTCAATCTCCAGGAGCGGGCTGAGCTGTTCATCGGCGCCGGGGTCGAGGTGTACGAGGGCATGATCGTCGGCGAGAACTCCCGGTCGGGCGACATGGATGTCAACCCGACCAAGGAAAAGAAGCTCACGAACATCCGGACCCACGCCCACGACGAGGCGCTCCGCCTCACGCCGCCCCGCCCGATGACCCTCGAGTCGGCGATCGAGTTCATCGCCACCGACGAGCTCGTCGAGGTGACGCCGCTGTCAATCCGACTCCGGAAGCGCCTGCTCGCCAAGCACGAGCGCGAGCGCGAGCGAGGCCGCGAGTACGACCGGAGCCGCCCGGAGACGTAGGCCGCCGCGGATCAACGGGCCGCTGGTCAACAGGTCGCGGCGAGCCCCGGCTCGACCGCGCCGGAGACGTCCGGAACCCCCGGGGTCGTCGTGATCGCCAAGTTCCCGTCGATGACGATCTGCGTTCGGCCCTCGCCGACGCTCAGGCTGGCGAGGAGCGCGCACGTGTCCGTGTAGACCTCCACGACGACGGGCTCTGGCTTGCCTTCCCGCACCCTCATCGGCCCGGGTTCGGTCTCGAGCACGCCACTCCTTGCCGGGATCAAGAGAGCGCGCGGCGGTCCGCCCTCGGTCCCCGCGAGGACCTTGAGCCGGAGCGGGGCATCGCCCGAATTCCGGATCGACAGCGAGAACGTGGGCTCGGGCGCGGTCGACGAGCAGGCCGTGACGATCGCGACCATGACGACCAGGGCGACGGCCCGCGGAAGCGACCGACGTGGTCGAAGCCCTCCGAACACCCCCGGGACGGATCGGCTCACGGCCGGAGCCTAGCACTCGCCCGGAGGGGATCGATGCGCTCGGGTCGGTCCCGGCGATGGTTGCGGTGCAGCCGGGCACCGAGGCGGGCGCAGGGCATCCGACGCCACGGGCCTACAATCACCTCGATGCCGATCTACCTGGACCATGCCGCGACGACGCCGCTCCGGCACGAGGCGCTCGAGGCGATGCTCCCGTACCTGCGCGAGGAGTTCGGGAACCCGAGCTCGCCGCACGCCTGGGGCCGCCGCGCCCGGGCCGCGCTGGACGAAGCCCACGAGCGGATCGCGGCCGGGCTCGGCTGCGGGCCGCGCGAGATCGTGCTGACGAGCGGCGGAACCGAGGCGCTCAACCTCGCGCTGAAGGGCGCCGCCTGGGCCGGCAAGGCGCGCGGACATCGGATCATCACGACCAAGGTCGAGCACCACGCCGTCCTCCAACCGCTGCAGCACCTCGAGAAGTTCGGGTTCGAGGTTGTCGAGCTGCCGGTCGACCGCTACGGCCGGGTCGATCCCGACGAGGTGGGAGCCGCCCTCACCGAGCGGACGATCCTCGTCGCGATCGGGCACGCGAACAACGAGGTCGGGACGATCCAGCCGATCGCCGAGATCGTGAAGCGGGTTCGGGCCAGCGGCCCAAAGGGCTGCCTCGTCGCCGTCGACGCCGTGGCCTCGGCGCCGTACCTGCCGGTCGATGTGAACGAGCTCGGTTGCGATCTCCTCGCCATCGCCGCCCACAAGTTCGAGGGGCCCAAGGGCGCCGGCGCGCTCTACCTGAAGGCCGGCACGCACCTCCTCGGCCAGCTCCACGGCGGCACGCAGGAGCGGTACCGGCGGGCCGGGACGGAGAACGTGACCGGTGCCGTCGGCATGGCCGTTGCCTTCGGCCTCGCGGTCGCCGAGCGGGACGCGACGGTCCGCCGCCTCCGCCGGGGACGGGATCGCCTCGTCGCCGCGCTGACCGGGGTCGAGGGGATCGAGCTGACCGGTCATCCGAAGAACCGCCTCCCGGGCCTCGCGTCGGTCGTCGTCCGCGAGGTCGAGGGCGCGTCCGTCGTCGTGAAGCTGGACCTCGAGGGCGTGGCCGCGTCCGTCGGGTCGGCCTGCACCACGGGCTCTGCCGAGCCATCGCACGTCCTGGCCGCGATGGGCTACCCGGAGGAGGAGGCGCGCGGCTCGCTCCGCTTCTCGTTCGGACGGGCCACGACCGACGTCGAGATCGACGAGGCGCTCGCCGTCGTGCCACGGGTCGTCCGGGCGGCGCGCGCCGCGGCGGCGGTGATCGCGGCCGACCGCGGCCTCGGGCGGGATTCGCGGGCGGGGGAGGCCGCCCCCACAGCTCGGAGATGAGCGCGGCCGGCCGGATCCTCGTCGCGATGTCCGGCGGGGTGGACTCGTCCGTCGCCGCAGCCCTGCTGGTGGCGCAGGGCCACGAGGTCGTCGGGGTCTGGATGCGCCTCCACGACGTCGCGGACACGATCTCCGAGTTCCGGAAGAGCTGCTGTTCGCTCGACGCGGCAGAGGACGCGCGCCGGGTGGCGGCACAGCTGGACATCCCATTCTATGTCATGAACCTCGAGCGTGAGTTCGCCGACGGCGTCCTCGCGCCGTTCCTCGGCGGCTACCTCGGCGGGACCACGCCGAGCCCGTGCATCGACTGCAACACGACCGTGAAGTTCGGAGCGCTCCTCGGCCGGGCCCGGCATCTCTACGACTGCGAGGCGGTCGCGACCGGGCACTACGCCAGGCGCGAGGTGGGGCCGGACGGCCGGGCGCGTCTCCTGCGCGCCCGGGACGAGGACAAGGACCAGACCTACTTCCTGTACGGCCTCCGGCAGGCCCAGCTGCGCGACGCGCGCTTCCCGCTCGGCGAGCTGACCAAGCCCGAGGTCCGCACGGTGGCACGGCGCCTGGGGCTGGCGACCGCCGAGAAGCCGGAGAGCCAGGGCATCTGCTTCATTCCCGACGGCGACGTCCGGGGGGCGCTCCGCGAGCGCGGCGGCTGGACGTCGGAGCCGGGCCCGGTCGTCGACGCGGACGGCGTCAGGGTCGGCTCGCACGGTGGCGCGGCCGGCTTCACCCCCGGCCAGCGAGGCGGCCTGGGGATCGCGCTCGGGGCGCCGCGGTACGTCTCGCGGGTCGACCCGGTCACCAACACGATCACCCTTGGCCGCCGCGAGGACCTCGAGACGACGACATTCGAGGTGGACGAGGTCCGGTTCGTGGCCGACGCTCCTCCGGCCCCGGTGTTTCGCGCGGCGGTCCGGATCCGCCACCGTGCCGAACCGGTTCCGGCGACCGTGCGCCTCGCGCCGGATGACGAGCCGGACGGCGAGCCGGGCGCTCGCTGGATCGTCGAGACGGACGCGCCGGTCTGGGCGATCGCCCCGGGCCAGGCGGCCGTCCTGTACGACGACGACGCGTGCCTCGGCGGCGGGCGCATCGCGCGACCCGGGCCGGCGGCGGGGCTTGCCGCTCGATCGGGCCGTCGTGCCGGCGCGCTCGCCGATCCCGCCTGCGTGGCGTGACGATCGGACCCGCGCCGATCCTCGCCCTCCTCGTCGGGGTTTTCCACGTCTCCGTCTACGCGCTCGTCCGCGACGGCGCCGGTCGCCGACTGCCCGTCCTCGTCGTGGCTGCCTTCCTCGGAGCCTGGGCCGGAGACGCCCTCGCCGGGCGGCTCGGACTGGACCCGGTCCGGATCGGCGACTTCCACCTGGTCGGCGCGTCCGCCCTTGCCTGGGTCGGGATCGTCGTCGTGGCGCTCGTGGCCGAGCTCGGCCGGCGCGAGCCACCGCTCCCGCGCCGCGTGCCGCCCACGACCGAGCTGGTGGCGCCGCCCCATGCCCCGCTCACGAGCGAACCGCCGCCCCGGCGCGATGGCCACCCGCCGCACGAGGCGCAGCCGTGAGGTCCGGAAGACCGGCGAGCGGCGACGCCACCCGGCACCGGCGGGAACGTCGCCCTCGCGCGGTCGGCGGGTGGGGACACGGCCCGCAGCCCGACGGATCCACCTTCCTGCGCGGCCTGTCGATCGGCGCGCTCGTCGGGGCGGTGATCGCCGGCTCGACGATCTGGGAGCGCTGGCGGCGCCGGCGAGCCACGCGGCCATCGGAGGCAGCGGCTCGAGCCGGCGATGGGCCGGCGGCGCTGGGCGGACCCCGCTCCTGATGCCTCGCCGAGCGGCGGGCCGGGAGGTCCCGCTCGGCTACCATTGCCGCGGATGTCCACCCCCGAATTCCGGCGCGATCCACGGATCACGCCGCTGCCAGCCGCCGAGATCCGCCGCCGCTTCGTCGAGTTCTTCGCGGAGCGCGGCCACACGGTCGTGCCCAGCGCCAGCCTCGTCCCGGGCGGAGATCAGACGCTCCTCTTCACGAACTCGGGCATGGTCCAGTTCAAGGACGCGCTCACGGGCGCGGAGCAGCGCAGCTACAACCGCGCGGTCGACTACCAGCGCTGCCTGCGCGTCGCCGGCAAGCACAACGACTTCGAGGAGGTCGGGCGGACGCCCCGTCACCACACGCTCTTCGAGATGCTCGGCAACTTCAGCTTCGGGGACTACTTCAAGCCGGAGGCCATTCGATACGCCTGGGACTTCCTGACCCGCGATCTCGGGATCCCGGCCGATCGGCTCGCCGCGACGGTCTACTCGACCGACGACGACGCCTACCGGGTCTGGCACGAGGAGATCGGCCTGCCGCCCGAGCGAATCGCCCGGTGGGGCGACTTCCCGAACGGTGACGAGAAGAACTGGTGGCGGATGGCGGACATCGGCCCGTGCGGCCCGTGCTCAGAGATCCACTACGACCGCGGCGCGGAGTTCAGCGAGGGCGACTTCTGTGTCCCGGATCACTCCGAGCACTGCCCGCGCTGGCTCGAGATCTGGAACCTCGTGTTCATGCAGTTCGAGCTCCATCCGGACCGCAGCCTGACGTCCCTTCCGGCGCCCGGCGTCGACACCGGGATGGGCCTCGAGCGCCTCGCCAGCGTCATCCAGGGGGTCCCATCGAACTACGACACGGATCTGTTCGCGCCGATCCACGCCCGCATGCGCGAGCTCCTCGGCCACGACCCCGACGCCTTCGAGGCGGAGCGCTTCAGCTACCAGGTCATCGCGGACCACTCGCGGGCGGCGGCGTTCCTGATCGGGGACGGCGTCCTGCCGTCGAACGAGGGACGCGGCTATGTGCTCCGGCGGATCCTGCGGCGCGCCGTGCGGCACGGCCGGCTCCTCGGGCGGCGCGAGCCGTTCATGGCCGAAACCGCGGCGGTCGTGATCGAGACGATGGCGGAGGCGTATCCCCACCTGGAAGAACGCCGGGCCGAGATCCTCGGGGCGATCGCCCGCGAAGAGGCGCAGTTCGTCCGGACCCTCGAGGCGGGCACCGGTCTCCTCGAGGACGCGCTCATCCCGCTGACCTCGAACGAGCGCGTCGTCGGGCTGCGGCCCGAGGATCTCCCTTCCGACGCCCCGATGATCCCGGGCGAGATCGCATTCAAGCTCCACGACACGTTCGGCTTCCCGATCGACCTGACCGTCGAGCTCGCCGCCGAGTACGGCGTCGGCGTGGACCGTGACGGGTTCGACCGTGCGCTCGCCGAGCAGCGCGAGCGGTCGCGGTCGGGCAAGAAGGCGGAGCTCGCCCGCCATGCCGAGCTGAGCTCGCTCTACCAGTCGATCCATGGGCGGACCGGTGACACAACGTTCCTGGGCTACGAAACGACGACCGTGTCCGACGTCCGCGTCGTCGCGATCCTGCGCGACGGCATCGGGTACGAAACCCTCGAAGCAAAGGGCGACGAGGAGCTGCGAACCGAGCCGGGAGCCGCCGCTGAGGTCGTGCTCGACCGGACCCCGTTCTATGCCGAGGGCGGGGGCCAGGTCGGCGACCGGGGCGTGTTCCGCGACGCCGACCGGACCGTCGTGTTCGAGGTCGAGGACACCCAGAAGCCCGTCGGCGGCCTGATCGTCCATCGTGGGACGCTGCGGGGTTTCCTCGCGGTCGGCCAGGCAGTCGTCGCCGAGGTTGACGCAGACCGCCGAGCCCACACGATGCGCAACCACACCGGCACGCACCTGCTGCACCGGGCGCTCCGTCACGTCGTCGGGGAGCGGGCCCGCCAGGCCGGTTCGCTCGTGACCCCGGACTACCTGCGCTTCGACTACCCGTTCGACCGCGGGCTCACCGACGACGAGCGGCGCGCTATCGAGGACGACGTTCGCCGCATCATCCGCGAGGATCGGCCCGTCTCCATCGCGTTCATGGGGATGCAGGACGCCATCGATGCCGGCGCGGACGCCTTCTTCGACGAGAAGTACGGCGAGACCGTCCGGACGATCCGGGTCGAGGACTACAGCTTCGAGCTGTGCGGCGGGACGCACTGCCGCGCGTCCGGCCAGATCGGCGGGTTCGTGATCACGTCGGACCGGAGCATCGGGTCCGGGATGCGCCGGATCGAGGCGCTGACCGGCGCCGGCGCTGACGCCTACCTCCGGTCCCGAGCCGAGGCCCTGGAGGCGGCGATGTCGGCCGTCGGCGCCCAGACCGGCGAGGCCGTGGCGGCCCGGATCGGCGCGCTCCAGGACGAGCTCCGCGAGGCGCGGCGGCGCCTGAAGGCCGGCGCCGGTGCCGGAACCGGGGGCGGCATTCCAAAGCCCGCCGAGATCGCCGCCCGGGCGGTGCAGATCGCCCCGGGCGTCCGGCTCGCGGCGCTTGCCGCGCCGTTCGACTCGATGGACGAGCTGAGGCGCGTGGCCAGGGACGTCAGCGGCGCGCTCGGCAGCGGCATCGTCGCCCTTGGGCTCGACGCTGACGAGCCGCAGGTCTTCGTCACCGTCTCCGCCGAGCTCGTCGCGCGAGGGATCTCCGCCGGGGACCTGGTCCGGGCCGCGATGGCGGCGATCGACGGGCGGGGCGGGGGCCGGCCCGAGATGGCCCAGGGCCGGGGCGCTCGCCGCGAGGGCCTCGGCGATGCCCTCGTCGCCCTCGAGGCGGCGGCACGCGAGATCGCGAGCGGCGAGGCGACGGCCGGTGAGGCCGCGCGGTAGCGCACCGGATGGCCTTCCTGCGGCGCCTCTGGAGTCGCGAGGGCGAGGAGTCGCTCGCCGCCTGCACCGCCCT
>DATIUS010000235.1:0-4160 GCA_035466655.1 Candidatus Sulfomarinibacteraceae bacterium | reverse complement strand
GGACTATCCTCCGGGTCGATGAGCGCCTCCGCGGCAGCGGTCGAGGCCGACGGCCTCCGGAAGACCTTCGGGTCGATTCATGCCGTCGACGGGATCGACCTGTCGCTCGCGCCCGGCCGGATCTACGGCCTCCTGGGCCCGAACGGGTCCGGCAAGACCACCCTCATCCGGCTCCTCACCGGCCTCGCACATGCGACGGCCGGCGAGGCCCGGATCCTCGGGACGCGGATGCCGTCGCGCCCGATGCTCGGCCGGATCGGCTACATGCCCCAGGCCGAGGCGCTCTATCCGGAGCTGTCCGTCGGCGAGAACATCGGCTTCTTCGCCCGGCTCCTGGGTGCCGTCTCGATCGACGCGATCGGCAGGGCGCTGGATCTCGTGGAGCTCAACGACCGGCGCGGGACACCGGCGATGCACCTGTCAGGCGGGCAGCGACGCCGGTTGTCGCTTGCGTGCACGCTCGTCCACGAGCCGCCGGTCCTGTTCCTCGATGAGCCGACGGTCGGCGTGGACCCGGCCCTGCGCGTCCAGTTCTGGACGCACTTCCGGCGGCTGGCCGCGGCCGGCACCACGATCCTGGTCGCCAGCCACGTGATGGACGAGGCGGATCGCTGCGACGAGCTCCTCTTCATGCGGGCCGGCAAGGTGCTCGCGAGGGGATCGTCCGCCGAGCTTCGGCAGGGCGCCGGCACAACGGATCTCGAGGCCGCCTTCCTCCATTACGCAGGCCTCGATGCGGAGGGCAGGCCCCTCGAGGTGCGGGCGTGAGCAGGACGCGGGTCTTCGCCGTCGCCCGGCGGATTGCCCAGGGCTTCCGGCGGGACGAGCGCACCCTCGGCTTGATGTTCGTCGTGCCGATCGTCGTCACGGCCCTGCTCGGATGGGTGCTCCGCGACGCGAAGGACGCCACGGTGAACGTGGTCATCGTCAACCAGGCCGGCGCCCCCGGCCAGCGGATCGTGGACGCGCTGATCACGGTCACGACCGGTGCCCCGGACGGGGTGGAGGTCGTCTCCTGGACCGATTCGCCCGATGCCGCAGAGGATCAGCTGCGTAGCGACGAGGCGGACATTGCCGTCGTCGTGCCGGCCTCGCTGCTGGCGGACGTCGGTGCGGGACGGCGGCCCGTCCTCACGGTGATCACCGCGGGGACGGATCCCGGCGCCGACGGGGCCCGGCTCGGCGCGCTCCAGGGCCTGATGGCGACGGTGGCCGGTGAGATCGGGAAGGCGCTCGGGGCGAAGGCGGTGGTCCCGGAGGTCGTCCGCGAGACCATCTTTCTCTCGCCCGACGCTGACAACCTCGACGTCCTCGCCCCGGTCTTCCTCGGCTACTTCGCGTACTTCTTCGTGTTCCTCCTGACGGGGATCAGCTTCCTGCGCGAGCGGGTCGGGGGCACCCTGGAACGGCTCCTCGCGACGCCGGTCACGCGCGGCGAGATCGTCCTCGGCTACAGCCTCGGATTCGGGATCTTCGCGACGATCCAGGTCGTCGCTTTGACGCTGTTCGTCCTCGCCAGGATCGACGTCCCGTCGCTCGGCCCGATCCCGGCGTTCACCATCGGTCTCGATGTCGCCAGCGCGGGGAGCCCGTTCCTGGCGTTCCTCCTGACCGTCGTCCTGTCGCTCGGGGCCGTGAGCCTCGGGATCTTCCTGTCGACGTTCGCCCGGACCGAGCTCCAGGTCATCCAGTTCATCCCGCTCGTCATCGTCCCGCAGGGCCTCCTCGGCGGGATCTTCTGGCCGGTCGAGCGGCTGCCCGACGTCCTCCAGGCCGT
This sequence comes from Candidatus Sulfomarinibacteraceae bacterium, assembly GCA_035466655.1. Lineage (GTDB taxonomy): Bacteria > Chloroflexota > Limnocylindria > Limnocylindrales > CSP1-4 > UBA5189. The sequence continues at coordinate 2,383 of DATIUS010000235.1, read as the reverse complement.
CGCCGCGGTGCTGCCGATGACCTACGCCGTCGACGGGCTGCGCGAGGTCATGCTCGAGGGCGCCGATCTCGGGTCCTCGGCCGTCCAGGCTGACCTCGCCGTCCTCGCTGCCATCGCCCTGCTGTTCGTGGCCCTCGCGGCCCGGACGATCAAGCGTGAGGTCGCCTGAGTCGTACCATCGGCCTGATGCCTGACCCCGCCGCGACCCCGCCGAGCGCGGGGCTCATCGTCGCCCTCGACGGGCCTGCCTCGTCGGGCAAGAGCAGCGTCGGGGCGGCCGCGGCCGAACAGCTGGGCTATCGCTTCTGCGACACGGGCCTGTTCTACCGCGCGGTGACGTGGCTTGCGCTGCGGCGGGGGATCCCGGCCGAGGACGCCGCGGGGCTCGCGGGGCTGGCCGGCGAGGTCGAGATCGAGGCGGACGAGGCGGGGAGGCTCGCGCGGGTCTGCCTCGGCGGCGAGGACGTCACCGGCGCCATTCGCGGACCCGAGGTCGACGCCGCCGTGTCGGGGATCTCGCGGGTCCCCGAGCTGCGCGCCGCCCTCCTCGCGCGGCAGCGCCGGATCGCCGCCGCCGGCCGGATCGTCATGGCCGGGCGGGACATCGGGACGGTCGTCCTGCCCGATGCCCACCTGAAGCTCTACCTGGATGCGACGGTGGAGGAACGCGCCCGTCGCCGGACCCAGGAGCGCGGCATCGGCGCCGGCGATCCCGACGCAACCGAGATCCTCGAAGCGCTTCGCCGGCGCGACGAGATCGACCGGACCCGCCCGGTGGCCCCGCTCCGGGCGGCGCCGGATGCCATCCATCTCCGGACGGACGGGAACGCGCTTGCCACGACGGTGGGGCTCGTCGTCGAGGCGATTCGCCGCCGGGAGGCCGAGCTCGCATCCGGTGACGTCCCGCGAACCGAGCCCGCAACCGGTGTTGTCCCGCGAACCGAGCCCGCAACCGGCGGCGACCCGCCCGCGGAGCCCGTCCCGTTGCGGGCGGCGGCGGCGAAGCCCCGCCATCGCCGTCCTGTGGAGCCGACACCGATCGCCACCCGGCTGAACGTCGTGATCACCGTCGGGTCGTTCGTCATGCGGGTCCTGGCCCGCCTCCTCACGCGCGTCCGGATCGTCGGTGACGTCGGCGCGATCCCGCGCACGGGCGCCGTCATCGTGGTCGCCAATCACGCCTCGAACGCCGACCCCGTTCTCATCGGCGGCTTCCTCAACCCACGCATCGGCCGGCCGATGAACTGGCTCGGCAAGCGCGAGGTGTTCGATGTCCCGGGGCTCGCTTGGCTCGCCCGCCACGGGGGCGTTCACCCGGTCGAGCGCGGCGCGGCGGATGTCGAGGCATTCAAGACGGCGATGCGCATCCTCGACGCCGGCCACATCCTGGCGGTCTTTCCCGAGGGAACGAGGAGTCCGGACGGGCGGCTCCAGGCGGCGAAGGACGGCGTGACCGTCCTCGCGTCGCGGTCGGGCGCAATCGTCGTCCCGATCGGGGTTGGGGACAGTGACCGGCTCTGGCCGAAGGGTCGGCGACTGCCGCGCTTCACGCCGTCGGTCTCGATCACGATCGGCGAGCCGTTCCGGCTGGACGAGGCACTCGCCGGCGCGGATCCGGGTGCGGCCCTCGACCGGCGGCACGCCAAGGAAGCGGGCACGGACTTGATCATGCGGCGAATCGCGGCGCTCCTGCCCCCGCGCCAGCGCGGTTTCTACGGGGACCCGCCGCCGAACGGTTGAGCCTCGCCCGCCCGGTGTCGGACCCGCCGCGGGGGTCGGAGGGCGACCCCGTGCGATACTCGGCCAGCATGGGAACCGTCACCGACATCAGGATCGCGAAGCGGACCGGCTTCTGCTACGGCGTCCGGGAGGCCATCGACAAGGCCAAGGAGTCGAGTGCGGCCGGCAAGGCGACGCACACCCTTGGCCAGGTCGTCCACAACGAGGGCGTGGTCCAGGACCTCCAGGCACTCGGGATCCGGACGGTGGACACGCTGGACGACGTCGACCACGGCGCCGCGGTCGTCATCCGCGCCCACGGGGTCCGGCCGGAGGTCATGGACCGGGCATCGAGCCGCGGTCTCGAGGTCATCGACGGCACGTGCACGTGGGTGATCCCGAGGTGCAGCTCCTCGCGAGCGAGGGGTTCGCGGTCCTGCAGGTGAACTACCGCGGCTCCGACGGGTACGGGCTCGCCTACCAGGAGGCGGGCTACGGCCGCTGGGGCGATCGCGTGGTGCAGGACGTCGTGGACGCGACCCGCTGGGCCGTGAAGAAGGGCTTCGCCGACCCGGCGCGGATCTGCGCCTACGGCGGCAGCTTCGGGGCCTTCGCGTCGCTGCAGGCGGCGATCCTCGCGCCGGACCTCTTCCGCTGCGCCGTG
>DATIUS010000234.1:0-6926 GCA_035466655.1 Candidatus Sulfomarinibacteraceae bacterium | reverse complement strand
GTTGATCGACTCCGACGGCGTCGCCTGGTCCGGGTGGCCGGGCGTCTTCGGCAGCGACGTCAGGACGACGACGAGCAGGAGCGCGATCACGAGGATGTTGGCGATCAGGAGCCCCCGGATTGCAAGCTCCAACGGGCGGCGGAGGAACAGGAGGTCACTTCTGCGGGAACGCGCAGGTCGCCCGCCCGATCCTGCGGGTCCGGCCGGACTCGGACCTACGGGGCCCGCGGGACTCGGCCCGACGGGTCCGGCCGGGCTCGGCCCGACCGGCGTCGCGCCGGGCGATGCCGTCGGCCCCGTGGGGCTCGCCGGTCCCGTGGTGCTCGGCGGGCCCGCGGGGCTCGGCCCGGTTTCGAGCGGTCCGGTCACTCCACCGACTCCACGAGATCGGGACCGCCGTCGCGCGCCTCGACGATCTCCTCGCGGGTGACGTACTTGAAGCCGCTGAAGATGCTCGACAGGAGCCCGTTCCTCTCGAGGTGGTCGACGAGGATGCAGCTGTAGAGGTGGAACAGCGAGATCGCCAGGATCGCCCACATCGAGAGGTGGTGGACCAGCCGGACGAGCTGCGGCCCGAACCAGCCGATCACCCACCCGAGGCCGGTCCTGCCGGGCTCGGAGCCGACGAGGCCGTCGAGGGCGAAGCCCGTCACCGTCTCGACGAGGAGCAGGAACCACAGGACGAGATAGGCGCTTGCGGCGAGCTGGTTGTGGCCGAGGATCCGCGGGATCTCCTTGCGCAGGAAGCCATAGAAGGCGGCCTGCCGGAAGATCTCGGTGAACTGGCGCGAGGAGGTCGGGAAGAAGGCGGACCAGCGCGCGAACCGGTTGCCGGTGAGGAGCAGGACGATCCGCAGGAGGCCAGAAGCGAGGAGCGTGATCGCCGCGAGGATATGGACCTGGCGCACGACCGTCATCACCGCGCCCCCGGGCGGGATGAGGAACGGGTCGGCGATGTAGCCGCCGGTGAGACTGAGGATGACGATGCACGCCGCCGTCACCCAGTGCGTGAGCCGAACCGGTAGCTGCCAGATGTAGAGGCGGAATCTCGCCTCCGCGGGCGCCCCGGGCGCGATGTGCCCGATGTGGCCCGCCTGCGTGACCCGCACGATCGGGCCGGTCGGCTCGCTGAGGGCGGTCATGCGGCGCTCGCCTCCTTCAGTGGGTGGCACAGGCGATGCAGGGATCGAACGAACGGATCGTCCGGAGGAGCTCGATCGGGTCGGCGGCATCGGGCACGGGCGTCCCGAGCAGCGCCTGCTCGAGTGCCCCGCGCCGGCCCCGGGCGTCACGAGGCGAGACGTTCCAGGTGTTGCCGTCGACGACCTGGTAGTCGGCGATCCGCCGGTCCCGGATCCGGACCCAGTGGCCCACGGCGCCGCGCGCCGATTCACCGACCGACCAGCCCTCGGCCTCGTGGGCCCAGCGAGCGGGGTCCCAGGCCGAGATCTCGATGAAGGACAGGTCCCCGGATTCGAGGTTCGCGGTCAGCTCGCCGAGCCAGCCGGCGAGCCGATCCGCGACGATCTTCGCCTCGACGGCACGGGCCACCGTGCGGCCGAGCGTTCCGAGCAGCTCGTCCGCGCCGAGCCCGAGGTCGCCGACGATCCGGGTGGCGGTCATGCCCGCCTCGCCCGCCGCACGACCCCCGGCGTACGCCACGGTGACCCGGGCCAGCGGGCCGGTCTCCATCGGATCGTCGAAGTAGCGCGGCGCCTTCGCCCAGCTGTACCGGGTCGAGCCGGCGATCGAGGTGATCGGGGCGGGCGGTCCCCCGTACCGCGGCGAGGTCCGCCCGTCGAGCGGGTAGCGCAGCGTCGACCCGTCGCCGTCGTCGGCGTAGTGGGCGTGAGCGACCGTCTCGGCCACGCCGCTCTGGTCGGCGCCAAAGACGACCGAGGGGTCGTGATCCATGATCCGACCCCGGGGCAGAAGGAGCGCCGGGGCATCCGAATCGTCCTCCGGGAACTCGCCGAAGGAAACGTAGTTGCCGATCCCCCGCCCGATCCCGGATCGGTCCCGGTAGGCGTCGGCGAGGTGGAGGACGTCGGGGAGATAGGCCCTGTCGACGAACGTCCTGACGGTATCGATGAGGCTGGCCATGGCTGCCAGGCCCCGCTGGGACAGCGCAGCCGGGGCCCTCGACCCGGGCCGGCGCGGATGCTCCCCGACGGTCGCCCGAAGCGGACCGCCCCACGGCGGCGTGAGGCTCATGCCGCCGACGAGGAAGGTCTGCGGATGGGGGCTCTTCCCGCCGAGGAAGGTCACGAGGCGCGCCATGGTCCGGCGCCAGGCGAGCGCCTCGATGGCGTGCGCGCCGATCACGGCGCTCAGCTCCGGCGACGCGCCGGTCGCTCGCGGGCCGCCGGCAGCCTCCGCGGGCGCCCCCGCCATGGCGTAGGGCAGGTCCGCCCAGTCGGGCGCGTGGCGCCCGTAGAAGCTCGACACATGGCTGGTGACGAGCTGGCAGCCGGCAAGCAGGTTGCGGACCAGCCGCGCGTTGCGAGGCACCACGACCCCGAGGGCGTGCTCGACGGCCCGCACCGATGCCAGTGCGTGCACGCCGTTGTCCGTGCCGCAGATCCGCTGGGCGAGGAGCCAGGCGTCGCGCGGATCGCGCCCGACGAGCGCCGGCTCCAGGCCCCGGAACATCGTCGCGGCACTCCACGCGTCGGTCACGACGCCGCCCTCGACGTCCGCCTCGATTCGCAGGTGACCCCCGATCCGGGTGACCGGGTCGATGACGATCCGGGTCATGTCAGGCCCCTCCGGGGGCCGGCGGGCCCGGCGACGCGCTCGATGCCGGCGGCTCGACCGATATCGGCGGCGTGGCCGCTGCCGGCGGCTCCGTCGACGGCGGCGTGGCCGCTGCTGGCGGTTGCGTCAATGGCGGCGTGGCTGCCGCCGGACGCTCAGCCGGTCTCGGGAGCGTGAAGTCGACCGTCTCCGACCGTCGCCGGGCCCGGACCCGGCGACCGACCTCGCGCGCGTACGTCGCTGCGCCGTGGGCGATCGTGACCGCGGCGACCCCGCCGACGAGCAGCGCTCCGACGTGCGCGGCGGGGACGTTCGCGGCGAACGGGATCGGGGCCGGCAGCCGCTGGTAGGCCGGGCCCATCGAGTCCCAGAACCCCGGCATCGTGCAGCCGATGCAGCCGTGACCGGCCTTGATCGCCCAGCTCGTCCCCTCCGCGTACAAGGCGGTCGGGCAGTTCGCGAACGTCTCCGGGCCCTTGCAGCCGAGCTTGTAGAGGCACCATCCCTTCTGCGCACCCTCGTCGCCCCAGGCCAGGGCGAACTCGCCGAACTCGTAGTGGCCTCGCCGCTCGCACTGGTTGTGGAGGAGGTTTCCGTACGCGAACAGTGGACGCCGCTTGGCGTCGACCGGCGGCAGCTCCTTGAAGGTGAGGTAGTGGACGATCGTCGCGGTCAGGTTCACGACGTTGACGGGGCAGCCCGGGAGGTTGACCAGCCGCCCGTCGCGAACCGCGTCGCCGGCCGCTTCCTCGACCCCCACGGCGTGCGTCGGCCCGCGATCGGCGCCGGGGGCGCCACCGTCGAACGCGCACGAGCCGACGGCGATCGTGGCGGCGGCGCCGCCGCACACCTCGCGGACGACGTCCCCGAAGGCGATGCCGCCGACCGTGCAGGCCATCGCCGCGTCCGCGCTCGGGATGGCGCCCTCGACCACCGCGAGGTACCCGTCCGGGTAGCGGGCCATCGCCGCCGTCCGTGCCGCAACCGCCGCCTCGCCCGACGCGGTCATCAGCGCGTCGTGGTACTCGATCGAGAGGAGGTCGAGGACGAGCTCGGGGACCGTGGGGTCGGCGGCCTGGAGGAATGCCTCCGTGTCGCCGCCGCAGGCCTGACCGCGGAGCCAGATGACCGGGAGCCGGGGGGCCGATTCAACGGCGGCGGCGATTCGCGGGGCATACGCGGGAGGGAGCGCGAGGGCCGCCGCCATCGCGGCGGAGAACTTGAGGAACGCTCGCCGTGACATGCCCCGCCGGACCAGCGCGGCGTAGAGACCGTCATCCGGCCTGATCATTCGTCCCGTCACTCTCGGTCGGCGGACGGGCGACGTCGCGACCCATCCAGGCCACGGCGTCGGGGCGCACCGCGTTCCGTGCCTTTGACTATGGACGGTCGGCCGACACGTCGGCACGGGCCACACATCACCAACCCGGGAGCCCATCGGCATCGCGAGGGCGGCCCATCAGCCGGTCCCGCGCCAGGAGGAGCTACCGTCCGAGGGCTCGCTCCATCCTGCGGTCCGGGATGAACCAGAGGACCAGGACCGCCACGAACAGCACGAGCGAGAGCAGCGGCGCCACGAGAGCGAGCGGGATCGCACCGGCATAGGCGATCACCGAGACCTTGCCCTTCACGTCGCTTCCGACCTCGGCGGCGAGCGCCGGCGGTTGCCCGGGCGCGGCGACGAGCGCCCGGACGAGGATGTAGAACGCGACCGCGGCGGCCAGGAAGACCGTCGCGTAGACCGCCGTCGGGATCGGAGCGAACGAGTTCTCGCCCATCCACCCGGTCACGAACGGGAACAGCGAAAGCCAGAAGAGGAGGTGCAGGTTCGCCCAGAGCACCCTGCCGTCGACGACCTTCGACGCCTGCATCAGGTGGTGATGGTTGTTCCAGTACGTCCCCAGGTAGACGAAGCTCAGGACATAGCTGAGGAAGACGGGCGCGAGGGGCTCCAGGGCATCGATCGTCGCCGCATGCGGGACCTTGAGCTCGAGGACCATGATCGTGATGAGGATCGCCATGACCCCGTCGCTGAAGGCTTCCAGCCTGCCCTTGCTCATCGGATCCCTCCCGTCCGCGCATGGTAGCGGGGGCCGCTCAACATGGGCGACGCCGCATCGGCGACACTTCGCGGATCATGACGTCCCTCTCCGCTGGCGCCGAGGCCACGTTGGTGTCCGCGCGCGAGCGCGTTCAGGCCCTGATTCCGCGCCGTGCCGACATACGTGCGATGGCACGACATCCAAGGCGCGACGTCGTAGCCGGCCTGACCGTCGGCGTGGTGGCGCTGCCGCTCGCGCTGGCGTTCGGGATCTCGTCCGGGCGTGGGGCGGAGGCCGGCATCGCCACGGCGATCGTCGCCGGGATCCTGGCCGCGCTGTTCGGCGGGAGCAACCTCCAGGTCAGCGGTCCGACCGGCGCGATGACCGTGGTCCTCGTGCCGATCGTGGCTCAATTCGGCGTGGAGGCCATCCTCGTCGTCGGGCTACTCGCCGGTCTCTTCCTCGTCGGCCTCGCGTACGCCGGTGCCGGGCGCACGATGCGCTACATTCCGGTGCCGGTCGTCGAGGGCTTTACGATCGGGATCGCGGTCATCATCGCTCTCCAGCAGGTCCCGAACGCGCTCGGGCTGGCGGGAGACGCAGGGCACGCGACCGTCCTCGTTGCCACCCTCGAGGCTGCGGCCACGTGGGCCGTCGCGCCCACCTGGACGGCGCTCGCCATCACCGGCGGTGTGGCAGGCTTGATGCTCCTCGCCACGCGACTGCGGCCGGGCGTCCCGGTCTCGCTCGTGGCGGTGGCGATCGCCACCGTCGCGGCAACCGTCGGCAACCTGGATGTCGCGATGATCGGCGCGATCCCGGCCGGACTGCCGCTCCCTCGCATCCCGGATGTTGCCTCCCTCGATGTCGGCCGGCTCGTCGTCCCCGCCGTCGCCGTCGCTGCACTGGCGGCCCTCGAGAGCCTCCTTTCGGCGACCGTTGCCGATGGCATGCGGGTCGGCGAGCGACACGACTCGGATCGGGAGTTGTTTGGCCAGGGCGTCGCAAACCTCGTCGTGCCGCTCTTTGGCGGGGTTCCGGCTACGGCGGCGATAGCTCGAACCGCGGTGAACGTCCGGTCTGGTGCGCGTTCGCGCCTCGCCGCAATCACGCAGTCGATCGCCCTGCTGGCTGTGGTTCTTGTCGCCGCCCCATGGGTCGCGATGATCCCCTTGGCGGCCCTTGCTGGTGTGCTCGTCGCCACCGCGATCCAGATGATCGAGGTTTCCAGCCTCACTGCCATTCTCCGATCGACCCGTGGCGACGCCGTCGTGCTGGTCCTCACGGCGATCGCGACGATCGCGCTCGATCTCGTCACCGCCGTGATCCTGGGTCTCGTCGTGGCGGGGGCATTCGCCCTCCAGCAGGTGGCAAGTTCGGCCCGGATGGACGAGATCCCGCTCGACGCCGGCGACCACGACGACGAGGAGTCGGCGCTCCTCGACGAGCACATTGTGGCCTACCGCCTGGACGGCCCGCTCTTCTTCGGGGCCGCGCACACGTTCCTGCTCGAGCTGTCTGAGATCAGCGATGTCCGGGTAGTCGTGCTGCGGCTGTCGAGGCTGGCCACCATCGACGCCACCGGGGCGTCCGTCCTCGCGGACACGATCCAGCGCCTCGAGCACCGGCACGTTTCCGTGCTCCTCTCGGGCATCCGGGAGGAGCACCGGGCCATTCTCACGCGGCTCGGCGTCTTCCACCAGCTCGCGGATGAGCGACACGTCTTCGACTCGACGCCGGACGCGATCGAGCACGCACGGGTGCACGCCTCCCGCTTCGTCCACGGCACGGGCACGGAGGCCGGGGCGTCGGAGCGCTGATCCCCGTCCACCAGCACGCATACGAATCCACATCGGCCGACGTCCCCAACCTGGATCGACCGTATCAAGACGGGCGCGGTGTGCAGGGCGCGGCCAGCTCCCCCACCATGGAGCCAGTCCGCACTCGTCCGCGAAGGAGACCATGCGCCCCACCCTCCGCGTCCTCGCCCCAGAGCTCATCGACCGGATCGTCGATGAGGCGAAGCGCGTGCTCGCCACCGAAGGCATGGAGATCCGCGGTGCGGAACTGCGTCGCCGGCTCCTCGCGGCCGGCCTGCCGCTGGATGCCAGGGGCGAGCGCGTCCTG
>DATIUS010000233.1:0-1545 GCA_035466655.1 Candidatus Sulfomarinibacteraceae bacterium | reverse complement strand
AAGCGGACGGTCGCACCGGACCTCGAGCTCGTCTACGAGGCAGGGGTGTTCGGGGCGCGGCCGGCCCGCCTGCCGCTCTCGATCGGCGATCCCACGATCGTCACCGGCGCGACCGCGGTCGTCTCGATGTACGAGCTGTTCAGCTTCTACCTCCAGGGCGGGCTGGTCGACGTGGGCTTCCTCGGCGCCGCCCAGATCGACCGGTTCGGCAACATCAACACGACCGTCATCGGCCCGTATGACCATCCGAAGACACGCCTGCCGGGCAGCGGCGGCGCGTGCGAGATCGCGATCAACGCCCGCCAGGTCTTCGTGATCATGCGCCAGAGCGCGCGGTCGTTCGTCGAGAAGATCGACTTCCGGACCTCGCCCGGCAACCTCGGCGGCGCCGAGCAGTCCGAGCGGATCCGCCGGGAGGGGGGCTGGCTCGGGCGGGGACCGTCCGTCGTCGTCACGGACCTCGGGATCTGGCACTTCGGCGACGACGGCGAGATGCGCCTCGACTCGCTGCACCCGGGCGCCACGCTCGAGGAGGTCCGCGCCACGATCGGCTGGGAACCGAGAATCGCCCCCGGCCTGGCGAGGACGCCCGCGCCGACGGATGCCGAGCTGCGCCTGATCCGCGAGGAGCTCGACCCCGGGGGTGCCTACACGAAATAGGTCAGGCGGACGGCTCGTCCGAGGCCCGGGCGCGGACCACGAGCACAGGGCAATGCGCGTGGCGCACCACGTGGTCTGAGACGCTCCCGATGAAGAACCGGCCGACCGAGCCGCGCCCATGGCTCCCGACGACCACGAGGTCCACCTGCTCGCTCCGGGCCGCGTCGACGATGGACTCGGCCGGCTCGCCCTCCCAGATCAGGAAACTGACCCTGACGCCGGCGGCGCGCCCACGCGTCACGAGCTCTTGCGCCGCTGTCTCGCGGCTGTTGCGCACCTGGTCCACCCGCGCGCCGAACCGGCCACCGGGGAGCCGGAGCGAGCCCGGATCGATGACGCTGACGATCAACAGGTCGGCGCCCAGGTCGTGGGCAAGGTCGAGTGCCTGGAGGGCCGCCCCCTCGGACGCGGGCGACAGATCCGTGGCGAGCAGGATCCGGCGGATTCCGCCCATCGGGTGGGGGCGCCGCTCAGGGCCGGGGAGCGGCATCGCGATCATCGCCCCGGGTCCGCGCCGCCCCGGACGCAGGTCCCGGCGTCGGTGGTGGCGGACGCCTTGGCGGGCCGCGAGGCGGCGCACGCGCTGGTCCATGTATCGAACGGCATGGGCGCATGGTCGGGATCGGGCGGCTCCGCGGTAAGTGACCTCCGGCACATTCCTGCGGGCCGGTCGTCCCCGCGCCCCCTGCTACGCTCTCTGTCGTGACCGACCAGATCGTCTCGCGGCCGTTCTCGGAGACTGCCGCTGCCGACTTCAGCGTCGTCGCCGCGATCGATGCCCTCGACAGCGCGACGCGAGCGATCGCCGGCGAGCTGGATCTTGACCGCGTCCTCCAGCTGATCGTCGACAGCGTCCGCGACCTCGTCCATGCCCGGTATGCGGCC
>DATIUS010000232.1:0-7144 GCA_035466655.1 Candidatus Sulfomarinibacteraceae bacterium | reverse complement strand
GAGGCGCTCCGGCGGGCCAATCCGTCGCAGACCGCGTTCGTGCACCGGCTCGTCGCGGCGGTCGGGTCCGGGGCTGCGCCCCGCTGATCGGTCGGCGCTCGTTCAGCCGATGTCGAGCCCGGTCAGCCGATGTCGAGGATGTCCGCCACGTCCACCACGAGGAACTGCCCGCCGAGGATCGCCGCGGTGACGAGGCCGATCCGGCCGGCGACGAGCAGCGCCATCGGCCGCTCGGCACGCCCGGTCACGATCCGCGCGGTCCACCAGGCGGCGGTCGCGGCACCGGTTGCCACGAGGGCCCAGCCGGCGCCGACCGGCCGATGGTCGGCGAAGCTCGGGTCGAGAAAGGCCCGTACGGTCAGGATCAGGAGCGGTACCCCGAGGAGCGCGACGGCCCCGTAGGCGAGCGCCTGAGGGTCCAGGCTGGCACGCGGCCGGGGCAGGCGCCGGTCCAGCCAGCCATCCGCCAATGTGACGCCGGCCCCGACAAGCGCCACGAGCACCAGCAGCATCGCGACGATCGGCGTCTCGTACCGCGACAGGACGATGAAGTCCGGGTTGTCCGGCTCAATCAGGACGGATCCGCCGAGGGCGGCAGCAATCGGCATGGCGAGCAGCGCCCGGCGAATCCCGGTGCCCGGGAGCCAGGGCGAGATGACGACCCAGACGACGCCGGCCATGAGGCCGGCCCCGATCCCGCCGAAGACGATCAGGGCAAGCGTCCCGTTGAGCGTGAACGCCCCGATGAGCTCGCCGTTCTCAGTTCGCAGGCCGGTCGCCTGCGGGTTCAGCACGGCCGCGGCGCTCATCACGATTCGGCCGCCGATGCCGCCGACGAGCGTGCCGCCCAGCAGACCGGCAAGTCCACCGCGAGCGATGTCGCGGACCACCTCGGCGACGCGCGCCGCCATCGTCGAACCGGCTGTCGAGGGGGACGCCTCAGCCATCACCCCGGCATCTTACTCGGCCGGCACCGGTCTACTCGGCCGGTACCGGGTGCCCCCCGCCGAATCGACGACGAACCGATACCTTGGCCCCGTCCACGAGCGAGTAGATGACGGGAATGACGATCAGCGTCAGCAGGGTCGAGCTGATCAGGCCGCCGATCACGACCGTTCCCAGCTCGGCCGCGATGATTGAGCCCTCGTTGAACCCGAGCGCGAGCGGAGCGAGCGCGATGATCGTCGCCACGGCCGTCATCAGGATCGGCCGGACCCGCGTCCGGCCCGCCTGGACGAGCGCCTTGTCGGTCGTCATCCCCTTGTGGCGAAGCTGCTCGACGAGGTCGAGCAGGACGATCGCGTTGGTGACGACGATGCCGATCAGCATCAGGAAGCCGATGAGGGCGCTGATCCCGATCGGCCGGCCCGTGATGGCCAGCGCCGGGAACGCCCCGATCGTGGCGAGCGGCAGGCTGAACATGATGACGAGCGGGTCGACCAGTGAGTTGAAGACGAGGACCATGACGACATAGACGAGGAGGATCGCGACGGCCATCGCCGCGAACAGGCCGGCGAAGGCCTGGTTCTGCTGGCGGGTGACCCCACCGATCGAGACCTCGACACCCTCGAGATCCCCAGCTGCCCGGAGCTGGTCCACCTGGTCGGTGACCGCGCGCGAAACGGCTCCAGTGTTCTCACTCCGGATCGTCGCGGTGATCGTGGCCGCATCCTGGCCACCGACGCGGGTCACCCGGGCCCGGGTCTCCACCTCCTCCACATTCGCGATCTGGCCGAGCGGCGCGCGTGCCGCGAGGCCGACGGGAAGCCCGCGGATCGCCTCGGCCGAGTCGAGGTTTCCGGCGTCGAGGCGGAGATCCAGCTGGACCGGTGCGCCGTTGAGCAGGATGCGACCGACCGGCGAGCCGGTCAGCGCCGACCGGAGGTCCGCCCCCACCTGGGCGGTCGTGAGGCCGAGAAGGATCGCCTTGTTGGGGTCCACCTGGACCTGGATCTCGGGAGCGGCGCGCACCAGGTCGCTCTTGAGGTTGTCGAGCTCGGCATCGTCGGCGAGCGCCGCGAGGATGGCGTCTGAGGCGGCAGCGATCCTCGCGGGATCTGTCCCGGTGACCACGAGGCTGAGCGACGTGCCGCCGAAGCCGGAACTCTCCTCGACCGAGACGGAGTAGCCGTCGCGGACGATAGGCCCAAGGATCGACTTCAGCCGATCCGTGGCCGCCTTCAGGTCCGCCGAGCTGACCAGGCGGGTGAAGATGATGGCGCTGTTCTGGGGCCGTCCGGCGGTCGCCGCCGCGAGCGTCTGGAAGCTCGTGTCTCCCTCGCCGGGGATCGTCGCCAGCGTGAGGGTGACCTCGTCGTCCGCTTCGAGGAGCCGGGCGGCATCGTCCGCCCGGGCGATGACCTCCTCGGACGTCGCGCCGGCCGGCGGCACGACCGAGATCTGGAGGAACTTCTCCGAACCCGTGTTGAGGAACTGGGTCGGCAGGCCCGTGAGCAGGCCGCTCGTCACCGCGAACAGGGCGAACGCCGCGACGATCGTGCCCCAGCGCGTGAACCGGTTGCGGAGCGCCAGGCGAAGCAGCGGCTCGTAGGTGCGCTGCCAGATCGTCTCGCGCGGCTCGCCGTCCGGGCCCAGCTGGAGCTTCACGTTCCGCAGGAGGGTCGCGGCGAGGATCGGGACGATCGTCAGCGCCACGACCAGCGACGCGAGGAGGGCGAACGTCACCGTCAGCGCGAACGGCAGGAAGAACTGGCTGATCAACCCGCCGACCAGGCCGAGTGGCAGGAAGACGGCGACCGTCGTGAGCGTGGAGCTGGTGATCGCGCTGGCGACCTCGCGGGTCCCGCCGATGACGGCGGTCGCCATGTCGTCGCCGCGGCCGCGGTGCCGATAGATGTTCTCGAGGACGACGATCGCGTCGTCCACGACCCGTCCGATGGCGACCGCGAGGCCGCCCAGGGTCATGATGTTGACGCTGATTCCGGCCACGAGCATGAGGGCCAGCGCCGCGACGAGGGAGAGCGGGATGCTCACCGCCGCGACGACCGTGGACCGCACGTTGAGCAGGAACAGGAAGATCACGAGGACGGCAAAGACCGCCCCGAGGCCGCCCTCCTTCAGCAGGCCGTCGCGCGATTCGATGATGAACGTGCTGCTGTCGTAGACGGTCTGGATCTCGATCCGGTCGCCGAGACGGGCCTCGGCGTCCTCGAAGGCCGCCTCGATGGCCGCCGAGACGGCGACCGTGTTCCCATCGGCTGTCTTGGAGACTGAGATCGAGACACTCGGCTCGCCGCCCGTCCGCGAGAAGCCGGTGCTCGCCACCTGGACTTCCTCGACGACACCGAGGCTGCCGAGCGTGACGGGCGTCGGGATCGAGGGCGCGCCGGCCGAGGGCGCGCCGGCCCCCGGCGCCCCGGGGAGCGTGGGCGCCCCGGGGAACCCGGTCCCACCGGTCTGCACGCCGACCACCAGGTCCTGGAGCTCCTCGACCGAGTCGAACCGGTGGAGCGCGGAGACCGGCACGGAGACGCCGTCGATCGGGATCTGTCCCACGGGGAAGGTGACGTTGTTCGCGGCGAGCACGCCCTGGACCTGCTGGAGGCTGACGCCCGCCGCCGCCAGCTTCTCGACCGACAGGGCGATCCGGACCCGCGACTCCCGGCCACCGGTCACGGCGACGGAGGCGACGCCATCGATGCCGGACAGCTCCGGGATCACGGCCGACTGGACGATCCTCACGACCTCCTCGAGGGTGGCATCGCCGGCGCTTCGAACGCTCGCGACGATGACCGGCTGGGCGTTGATGTTCAGCACGAGCACCTTCGGCTCGACGCCGGAGGGGAGCCCGACCGCCGCGAGCGCCTGATCGACCGTCGCGCGTGTCTCCTTGAGATCCGTGCCGAAGACGAACTGGGCGGTGACGATCGACAGGCTGTTCGATGAGGTCGACTGGAGGGACTCGATTCCCGAGGTCGAGCCGATCGCCCGCTCGATGGGTTTCGTGACCTGCTCCGCAACGTCCGACGCGCCCGCCCCCGGGTACGGACTGACGATCGTCAGGACCGGGAATTCGACGTCGGGCACAAGCTCCTGGCGCAGCTGCCCCCACGCGAAGATGCCGGCGCCGAAGATGGCGACCGCCAGGAGGAGCGTCACGCTGCGGGTGGCGAGGGCGAGCTGGGTCAGGCGCACCACGATGCGGGTCCTTTCGAGTCGAATGCGAAGGCGTGTCGAGCGCGAATGCGCGCCGCGGACTATACCCAGTCGAGCCCGAATGAGCCCCGAGCGACTCAGTCGGCGCCCGGGCCGATACCATCGGGCTCGTGCCCGACTCCATCCCATCGCTGAGCCGCGCCGTCGCGCGGCGGTTCCTCGTCCTGCGCCATCTGCTGGCGCCGCCCCGCGGGCTCCCGCCCGAACCGGAGAGCGTGCTTCGAGTCATCGACCGGGTAGGTTCCCTCCAGTTCGATCCCCTCGAGATCGCCGGGCGGAACCACGACCTGGTCCTCCTCTCGCGGATCGCCGGCTACCAGCGCGAGTGGACGGATCGCTGGCTGTACCGCGACCGGGTCCTGTACGAGACGTACAACAAGCAGCTTTCGATCGTGCCGACCGCCGAGCTGCCCTGGTACCGGCTCACGTGGGATCGCAACCGCGAAGAACATCGGGGCGGCGCGTTCGACGAGCACGCTCCGCTCGTCGAGGAGCTCCTGGCCCGGATCCGCGACGCGGGTCCTCTCCTCCCCCGGGATCTCGGGCCGCGGGCCGCCATCGACTGGTACTGGCGCCCGACGAACCAGGTTCGGGCGCTCCTCGAGGCGCTCGCCGAGGCCGGGATCCTGGGGATCTCGCGGCGCGAGGGCAACCTGCGCGTGTACGACCTCGTCGAGCGCCTCTTCCCGGCCGCGCTGCTGGCACGGAGCGTCCCGGAGCGCGAGCAGCGCCGGCACCGCCTCCTGTCGAGGTACCGCGGCAGCGGGCTGCTCGGCACGGGCGGCCAATCCGAGCTGTTCTCCGGGACGGGCCGGTATGCCCCGGAGCGAACCGAGCTGCGCGCGGAGCTCGTGGCGGCCGGGGAGCTCGCGCCGGTCGTGGTCGAGGGCATGAGAGGCGAGCGATTCATCGTCACGGCCGAGCTCCCGATCCTCCATCGGTCCGAGCGCGAGGTTGCCGCCGGCGAGCCACCCGGCGGCGCAACCGCTGCGGTCGCCTTCCTTGCCCCGCTTGATCCCCTGTGCTGGGATCGCGACCTGCTTCGCCGGGTCTTCGGCTTCGACTACGTCTGGGAGGTCTATGTCCCCGCGGCGAAGCGTCGCTGGGGCTACTACGTCCTCCCGATCCTCTTCGGCGACCGCCTTGTCGGGCGGATCGAACCGCGCATCGAGCGGCGCGCCGGGACGCTCCGCATCGCGGGATTGTGGTGGGAGGACGGGTTCGATCCGCTCGAGGCCGACGGGTTCGCGGCCGCGTTTGCCGCCGCCGTGGAGGCGCACCGCGATTTCGGCGGCGTGAGCCGAGTGGCCTTCCCGCGGACGGCGCGGCACCGGCCATTCGTCACCGAGGTTCGAGCGATCCTCGGTCGCTGACCGTCAACCGGCGGGCATTCGGGCCCGCGGCCGATCCTGTGCGAGGATGTCCGGCAACGACGACATCGAGCCGCGCAGGCACCCGGGAGGACCCACCGATGGCCGAGACCCGCCACGCACTCGTCACCTGGAACGGCGACCTCGTCTCGGGCGCCGGGACGATCGACTACGTCTCGAGCGGCGTCTTCTCGCGGATGCCGGTTTCGTGGGCGGCTCGGACCGGCCCGCACAATGGCAAGACCTCGCCGGAGGAACTGCTTGCGGCGGCCCACGGGAGCTGCTTCTCGATGGCGTTCTCGTCGCGCCTGGCCAAGAACGGGACACCGGCCGTGAAGCTCAACGTCCGCGCCGAGGTCACCTTCGACAACGCGAGTGGCGGCTGGAAGGTCACCAGGAGCCTGATCACGGTGGTCGGGAACGTCCCCGGCATCGATCTCGCGACCTTCCAGACGATCGCCGAGGACGCCAAGGAGAACTGCCCGATCTCGATCGCGCTCAAGGGCAACGTCGAGCTCGTCGTCGACGCCACCCTCGCAGAGGCGTAGGGCCCGCAGGGGCGTGGGGCTCGCGGGGGCGTAGGGCTCGCGGGGGCGTAGGGCCCGCGGGGGCGTAGGGCTCACGGGGGCGTAGGGCTCACGGGACGCCCTCCGAATCCGATGCGCGTGTCCACATACCGGGCCAGTGACGAGCCCGGCGTCCGCCCCTGATGCGGGCACGCACATCAAGACCGGGAGGCCGTTTCGTTGCCCCAAACCGGTCGAAACGGGCCTCAGCATTCGAGCCCGTCGCGCCCGCCGACACCCTACCGGGCGAGGTCCCGCCGCTCGAACGCGACGACGGCGACTCCGGTCCCGACGATCGCCCAGGCGACGAGCACGAGCGCGTGCCCCGGGTCCAGGCCGTTCTTGAGCGGGTCGTTGGCGATGTAGTGGTAGAACGGCGAGAGCGGCCGCCACGGCGCCAGCCAGTCGACGAGCGCGCCAAGGCCGTTCAGGAAGAACCCGGCGATCACGACCATCAGCGAGACCCCCGCGGCGAGCCAGCGACGGCCGGTCAGCGCGCCGAGCGCAAGCGCCAGGCCGCCGAGCGCGAACCCGAGCAGGAGCGAGCTGACGATTGCCTGGCCAACCAGCCACAGGTCGAGATCGACGCCGACCGCGGCCGCGCCGACCGCCGCGCCGACCCACATCCCGAGCCCGATCACGATCGTGCCGATCACGAACGCGATCGCCTTCTCCAGCACGATCCGCCAGCGCGGGATCGGGTTGGCGAGGAGCAGGTCCATCGTGCCGCGCTCCTCCTCGCCGGCGGTCGCTCCCCCGCCGACGACCACGGTGTAGGCAAGGACGAGGAGTGGCGCAACGAACGTGAAGAGCTCCATGTTGAGGAACCCTTCGGGCGAGCTGAGATCCAGGCTCGAGGACGCGAAGAACTCGCGGAGCGCCGGGGGGAACTGCTCGAGCATCCGCTGCATCTCGCCGATCGCACCGATCGACGGGTAGAGGGCGACGTACATCGCCGGCCAGATCCCGGCGAAGGCGGCCCAGCCGAGGACGATCCGCCACTGGTCGTGGACGACCTTGCCGAAGACGCTA
>DATIUS010000231.1:0-3856 GCA_035466655.1 Candidatus Sulfomarinibacteraceae bacterium | reverse complement strand
ACGATCGCCGACCAGGGCCACGTCCTGGCGGAGGTCGCAGCCCTCGGGCGCCGCCGGCCGGTCGTGCTCGTCCATGGCGGCGGCAAGCGCCTGACCGAATGGCTGGACCGGATGGGCGTCGTCTCGACGTTCCACGGCGGGCTCCGGGTGACCGACGCCGCCTCGCTCGAGGTCGCGGCCGCGGTGCTCCGGGGCGTCATCAACAGTGAGCTGGTCGCGGGCCTGCGTGCGCTCGGCGTCGACGCCGTGGGCCTGTCCGGGGTCGATGGCGGCCTGCTCGTCGCGGAACGCGTCGAGAATCTCGGCTTCGTCGCCCGGGTCGTGGGGCTCCGGCGGGACCTCCTCGACTCGCTGCTCGTCGCCGGCCAGGTGCCGGTCGTCGCGCCACTTGCCCGCGACGAGCACGGGATCGTCTGCAACGTGAACGCGGATGACGTCGCGGCCGGGATCGCGGCCGGGATCGGCGCCCGCCAGCTCGTCCTCCTGACGGCTGTGGACGGCGTCCGCGACGCCGACGGCCGGAAGCTCGACTCGCTCACGGCCGCCGATGCCGAAGCGTTGATCTCGGCCGGCGTGATCGCCGGCGGCATGGTCCCGAAGATCCGGGCGGCGCTCGGTGCGCTCGGCTGGGAGGGAACGGAGGCGATCATCGCCGACGGGTCGGTGGTCGGTGCCGTTGCGCGGGCCCTGGACGACCCGACCTTCGGGACGCGCATCACGTCGGCGCGGCCGGCGATGGCGCGGCCGACCTCCTCGGCGCAATCTGCACCATCGGCGCGGGCGGGCGCGGCATGAAGGGCGCCGTCGCCGTCGGGGCGCCGGTCACCTCGAAGCAGGATCGCCAGCGTGCGGTTCGCGAGATCGTGGCGCGCGAGTCGATCGCCAGCCAGCAGGAGCTGGCCGCTCGGCTCGCGGCGCGCGGGATCGCCGTCACCCAGGCCACCGTATCTCGCGATGTCGCGGAACTCGGCCTCGCAAAGGCCTGGCGTGGCGATCGGCACGTCTACGCTCTCGTGGACGACCTCCCCCGCCCTACGGTCGACGCGGACGATCGGCTCCGGCGGATCCTCGCCGACATCCCGGTGTCGGTCGGGCGGAGCGGTCTGATCCTCGTCCTGACCGGGGGACCCGGCACGGCCAGCGTCATCGCCCAGGCGATCGACGAATCGACCCTGCGGGACCAGGTCGGCACGGTCGCCGGAGACAACACGCTCATCGTCCTGTTCGGTACCGAGCCGGCCCTGCTGCGCTGGCTCGATCGATTCACCGTTCTGCAGTCGCCGGTCGCCACAAGGGGCCGGATGGAGGAGATCCGATGAAGAAGGTCGTGCTCGCCTACTCGGGCGGACTGGACACGTCCGTCGCCGTTGCGTGGCTCAAGGAGCAGTACGACGCCGAGGTCGTGACGCTCACGGTCGACGTCGGCGGCGGCTCGCTCCGGCCGGGCGTGGAACGGCGCGCGATGTCGGCCGGCGCCTCGCGTGCGTACGTCGTGGACGCGCGGGAGCGGTTCGTCACGGACTTCGTGTGGCCGCACCTCCAGGCGAACGCCCTCTACCAGGGCGCCTACCCGCTCGCCACGGCCCTCGCGCGGCCGCTCATCGCCCAGCTCTTGGTCGAAGTGGCCCAGAAGGAGGGCGCCGACGCGGTCGCCCATGGCTGTACCGGCAAGGGCAACGACCAGGTCCGCTTCGATGTCGCCGTCCATGCGCTCGATCCGGGGCTCAGCGTCGTCGCGCCGATGCGCGTCGGGATGGGCCTGACGCGGGACCAGGAGATCGACTACGCGCACGAGCGCGGGATAGAGATCCCGATCACGAAGTCGTCGCCGTACTCGATCGACGTCAACCTGTGGGGCCGATCGTGCGAGACCGGGATCCTCGAGGACCCGTGGGTGTCACCACCTGCCGACGCATACGAGTGGACGATCGATCCGTCCTCGGCGCCGGCGCCGGTCGAGGTCTCGATCACGTTCGAGGGTGGAATCCCAGTCGCGCTCGATGGCGAGTTCCTCCCGCCGGTCGAGATCGTGGAGCGGCTGCACGCCCTCGGTGGTGCCCACGGGGTCGGCCGGATCGACCACGTCGAGGATCGGCTCGTCGGGATCAAGAGCCGGGAGATCTACGAGGTTCCCGCGGGGACGATCCTCCACACCGCGCATCGGGCGCTCGAGGGTCTGACGCTGTCGAAGGACACGCTCCGGTTCAACCGGCTCGTCGCCGACGAGCACGCGCAGCTGACCTACGACGGGCTGTGGTTCTCGGCGCTGCATCGCGACCTCCGCGGGTACGTTGCCTCGTCGCAGCGAGTGGTCTCCGGTGAGGTGCGGATGCGGCTCGACCATGGCTCCGCGGTCGTCGCCGGGCGGCGGTCGCCGTTGTCCCTCTACGACAAGAACCTCGCCACGTACGACGAGGGCGACGCGTTCGACCACGCCTCGGCGGTCGGGTTCATCGAGATCTTCGGGCTGCCGTTGCGGGTGGAAGCGGCCCGGCATGGGGCCGTCGGAGTGCATCACGGCGCCGCCTGGGCCTGGACCCCGCCGCTGCTCGAGCACCTGCCGACGACCGTGGCGGATCCGGAGGGGGTCGGCACCGGGCGCTGATCGCGGCTCGGCGCCCTGTAGGCTGAGCCGACGGGCACGCCGGGCTGCTGGGCCAGCGTTGCCCCGTCTGCCCGGCTGAAGCGAGCCCGGCTTCGTATGACCGGAATCGGGCGGCGTTGACACCTTCGTCTTCGGTATGACCGTCGGCGTCATGCGAGTGGCGATCACGACCGTGGCTCGCTCGGCCTGCGGGATGGAGCTTAAGCCCGGATCCACCGACGCACCGAGCCTGCGAGGCGCTGAAACGACGAATCAGGTGCCCATCTGAACTGGGAAGATGGCGTTGAAGTGACGACCCATCGACCCAACAGAGGAGCACCTGATTGATGCGATCATCGCACAGCCTCGACCGGCTCGAAACGGCCTTCGACGACGATCGACTGGTGGCCGACGCCGGGCTCTTGATGCCGGCCACCCTGGCCCATCACCTCGGCCTGAAGGCGCTCGTCGACGAGCACGTCCATCTGGCTGAGGCGGCCGGCGCAGCGAACGCCGGCGACAAGCTCCTGACCCTGGTCATGTCGGCGCTCGCCGGCGGCGACTGTATCGACGACGCGAACGCCCTCCGGGCTGGCGGTACCAGCCGGGTCCTCGGCTTCAGCGTCAAGGCGGCATCCACCCTCGGGACGTTCCTGCGGAGCTTCCGCTGGGGCCACGTCCGCCAGCTCGATCGCGTCTCCCGTGAGCTCCTCGCACGGGCCTGGGCGGCGGGAGCGGGACCCGGGAGCGCTCCCCTCACGATCGACCTCGACTCGACGATCTGCGAAACGTACGGGCTGGCGAAGGAGGGCGCCACTCGCTTCACCCACACCGGCGTCCGCGGGTATCACCCGCTCCTCGCGATCGCCGCCGGAACCGGCGAGGTCCTCATGGCGCGTCTGCGGGGCGGCAACGCGAACAGCGGCCGGAGCGCCGGTCACTTCCTGCGCGAGACGATCGGCCGGGTCCGCGCTGCGGGCGCCAGCGGCCAGCTCACCGTTCGGGCCGACAGCGGCTTCTATGCCCACGCGGTCGTCGCCGTCTGCCGAGCGATGGGTGTCCGCTTCTCGATCACGATCCGTCAGCACCGCTCCGTCCGTCGCCTGATCGAGGCGATCCCCGACGACGCCTGGACGCCGATCCCGTACTGGATCGACGGCGGGGCCGACGTGGCCGAGACGACGTACACCCCGTTCGCCGCCGAGCAGGATGCCCGGGCCGTCCGGCTCATCGTCCGCCGGGTGCGCCCGACCCCGGGCAGCCAGCTCGCCC
>DATIUS010000230.1:0-5680 GCA_035466655.1 Candidatus Sulfomarinibacteraceae bacterium | reverse complement strand
ACGGCCGAGGTGGGTTCGGCGGCGGTCCCTGGAATGGTGACGCGACCCCGGACGCGACCTCGGACAGCGCCGGCTGATCCAACCGACCCACGGGCGCCGCTCGTTCGGCGGCGCCCGACCACATCAGGCGACGGACCTCCTCCCGCCGCCCGCTCCTCCCCGACAGCCGGGCGGCCCGCGCCGCCCGGCTGTCGGGATTCCGCGCCTATCCGTGCGCGGCGCTCACGTCCGCGAGTCGTCGGCGGAGGAAGCGACGCTCCGCAGCGTTCGCCGTCAGCCTGAGGGCCCGCTCGTAGGCCGCGCGCGCGTCGTCGAACCTTCCCAGCCGACGTAGCAGGTCCGCGCGCGCGGCATGGAGGTACGGGTAGTCGTCGAGCGCCCCACTCGCCGCCAGGTCGTCCACACGCGCCAGGCCGGCCGCCGGCCCGTGGATCATCGCGATCGCCACCGCGTGGTTGAGCGCGACCACCGGCGAGGGCGAGCGCCACTCCAGCTCCCCGTAGAGCGCGGCGATCTGCGGCCAGTCGGTCTCGTCGGGCGTCGCGGCTCGGTCGTGGAGCGCCGCGATCGCCGCCTGCAGCTGGTACGGGCCCGGGGCGCTCATCCGGAGGGCACGCTCGAGGAGCGCCACTCCCTCCTCGATCCGCTTGCGATCCCAGCGAGACCGGTCCTGGTCGTCGAGGAGGACCAGGTCGCCATCCTCGCCGACCCGCGCGTCTCGCCGCGCGTCATGGAGGAGCATCAGGGCGAGGAGCCCGAGGGCCTCCGGCTCATCCGGCATGAGTGCCGCGAGGACCCGGGCGAGCCGGATTGCCTCGGTGCAAAGCTCGCGCCGGACGAGCGCCTCGCCGGACGACGCCCCGTACCCCTCGTTGAAGACCAGATACAGCACCTGAAGGACGCCGTCGAGGCGCTCGGGCAGGAGGTGATCGGGCGGCACCCGGTACGGGATCCCGGCGGCACGGATCTTCCGCTTCGCCCGAACGAGTCGCTGGGCCAGCGTCGATTCCGGGACCAGGAAGGCCCGGGCGATCTCCGGTGTCTGGAGTCCGCCGAGCGTCCGGAGGGTCAGTGCGACGCGTCCCTCCATCGACAGTGCCGGGTGGCAGCAGGTGAAGATCAACCGGAGGCGGTCGTCGTCGATCGGCATGTCGCCCACCTCTTCTTCGGGTCGCTCCGCCGCCAGCTCTTCCTCGATCCGCCGTTCGCGACCCAGCCGCTCGGTCTTGTCGGCCAGTCTGCGCGTCCGGCGGAGCCGGTCGATCGCCCGGTTGCGGGCCGTGGTCGTGATCCACGCCCCGGGGTTGGGCGGCACGCCGTCCCGCGGCCATCGCTCGGCGGCCGTCGCGAACGCGTCCTGGACGGCCTCCTCGGCGAGGTCGAAGTCACCGAACGACCGGATGAGGGTCGCGAGCACCCGCCCCGACTCCGCGCGAAACAGCCGGTCGATGGCGTCGGCGCCCGCCGAGCCGTTCGGGCCTGCTGCGCCGTCCGCGGTCTCCGGAGCGCCGCGCTCGTCCGCCAGGGCGCTCAGCTTCCCCCGGCCTCGGTGTACGCGGCGGGAAGCTCCCAGACGGGCCGGACCTCGATGGTTCCGCGCCTGGCGCTCGGGATCTTGGCGGCCATCTCGATCGCCTCGTCGATGTCGCGGCAGTCGAGGAGGTAGAACCCGCCGAGCGCCTCCTTGGTCTCGGCGAACGGTCCGTCGGTCACGGTCGAGCGCCCGTCGCGCACCCGCACGGACGTGGCCGTTGAGGTGGGCTGGAGGGCCTCGCCGGCCAGGTACTGCTTCCGCTCGCGCGTCTCGCGGGTGAACGCCGCGTACAACGGCAAGTCCGCGGCCATCTCGGCCTGGTCCGGGCCTGCCCCACCCGGGGCTTCCTCCTCGTAGATGAGGAACAGGTACTGCATCGCGGTCCCTCCGTCACTCGCCGGCCTCGACGCCGCCGTCACCCTCATGACGATCCGCGGTCGTCGGAATCGACATGCCCCTTCCGTCGACGGGTATCGTCTCACGCATGCCCGTGCCACCCGAGATCCTCACCATCGGCGGCCACGACGTCGCGATCACGAACCCGGACAAGGTCTTCTTCCCGCGGATCGGGGCGACGAAGCGGGACCTCGTCGCCTACTACCTCGCGGTCGCCGAGGGCGCACTCACCGGAATTCGCAGTCGCCCGATGGCGCTCAAGCGGTTCGTGAACGGCGCCGAGGGGGAGGCATTCTTCCAGAAGCGCGCCCCCGAGAACCGGCCCGCCTGGCTGCGCGTCGCGACCCTGTCGTTTCCGTCCGGACGAACGGCCGATGAGATCGTCGTCGACGACGCGGCCGGGCTGGCCTGGATCGTCAACCTCGGCTGCATCGACCTCAACCCCCACCCGGTCCGCGCCGACGACCTCGACCACCCAGATGAGCTCCGGGTGGACCTGGACCCGGTCCCGGGCGTCGAGTGGGCGCAGATCCGGGATGTCGCGATGGTGGCGAAGGAGGCGCTCGAGGCGGCCGGGCTCATCGGCTGGCCGAAGACCTCGGGCTCGCGAGGGATCCACATCAACGTCCGGATCGAGCGTCGCTGGACGTATCCGGAGGTCCGCCGGGCGGCGCTGGCGCTGGCCCGCGACGTGGAGCGGCGGGCGCCGGCAATCGCGACCTCGAAATGGTGGAAGGAGGAGCGCCACGGCGTCTTCCTTGACTACAACCAGAACGCGAAGGATCGAACGGTCGCCTCTGCCTATTCGGTGCGGCCGTTGCCGGACGCCCGCGTCTCGACGCCGCTGTCGTGGGCTGAGATGCCCACGTGCGAGGCCGAGGCGTTCACAATCCGGACGGTCCCCGCACGGTTCGCGGAGATCGGGGACGCCGGCGCCGGGATCGACGCTGCCGTCGGGTCGCTCGAGGGACTGCTCGAGCTCTCGCGGCGCGATGAAGCCGGCGGGCTGGGCGACGCGCCGTGGCCGCCGAACTACCGGAAACAGGAGGGCGAGCCGCCCCGGGTCCAGCCGTCGCGCCAGCGTCGGGCGACCGAGGCCTACGACACGGCCGAGGCCGAGGCAGCGCGCGAGAAGGCGCGCGCGGCGATGGAACGGCGGTTCGCGGCGGCCCAGGCCGCGCGCGAGGCGGCGACGGCCTCAGGCGCGGGCACCCGCCCGACGCCGACGGGCCGCCGGAAGTCGGCGATCCCCGTCATCGAGATCTCCCGCGCCGCCGGCCGGGACGAGGCCCTTGCCGGCCTGGATCGCTGGAAGGCGCGCTGGCCGGCGGCCGCGGCGCTCCTCGAGCCCGCCGACGTCCTGGTGGACGGCATGCGCGGCCGCTCGTCGCTCTGGTACCGCGTGCGCGTCAACCTCATCCACGTGCCGGAGTCGGACCGCCCCCCGCAGGAGGCGCTCGATCCCGACTACGACCCCTGGAGTGGGTACGACTCCGCCTCCTGGGCGTCGTCGACCCAGGCTGCAAGATCGCCGGGTGGCCCACCCACCCGACGACGGGAGCCGAGCGGGTAGGTCAACACGCCGAATTCGAGGTCCGCGTCACGGACGACCTCGATGGCGTCGGCCAGGGTGCGGTTGAAGAGGATCGTCCCCGCCCACTGTCGCTGGCGACGGCCATCGCGCCAGTGCTCGAGCCAGGCGGTCGAGAGGGGGACCATCGGGGGCCGGAGCTCGATCTCCTCGATCGGCTCGAGTCCGTGCCGAACGTGCAGGAAGCCGCCGATGAGGTACGGGCCGGCCTGGACGACGAGCGGGTGGAGGCGGAGGTGCTCGCGACGGGTCGGGTCGCCCCGGGGTGCACCGGCCCGGACGGCCAGGAAGTGGTCGCGCTCGACCTCCAGACGTTCCTGCCACATGACCCGTCCATCGGCGAGCCCCTCGACCTGGGCGTTCACGAGGACGAACCTGGAGTGGGCGTTCAGGACATCGGTCAGCCGATCGGTCGCCAGGCGGATCCAGCCGTAGATCCGGCCATCTGGGAGGAACGCGTCGAACCCGACGAGTGGGGCGTCGGCGACGAAGTCGGGCTCGTGCGGCGCCTCCGGCACGCGCTCGAGAACCAGGGTCGCCTGGACTGCACGGGGTGGCTGCATGCTCACGCGGGCGACGGTAGCCGCCCGCCGCCTCAGGGCAATCACCCCTTCGTACGGTGCCGGGTCCCTCGCCCGGCGCCGGCCGGCACCCTCAGACGGGTGCCCGGCGCAGCCACGCTCTGACCCGTCGGCGGGTCCCGAACGGATCCGAGGCCGGCAGGTTCGCGCGGAGCCACGCGCCGGCCGGCGTCGCGGCGCCGGCCGCGGCGAACGGGAGCAGCGCGATGAGGATCGTCGGGGAGTTGAGCCAGATCGTGGGCACGGACAACCAGACGCCGACGGGCAGCACCCACCGACGGTCGGTGGCCGCACCCCAGGCGATGAGCGCGACCGCGCCGACCAGGCGCAGCCCGAGCGGAATCGGCAGGAACCAGAGACCGCCGCCGAGCGCCGGGAACTCCATCCGCGACAGCAGTCCCAGCCAGCCCCGCCACGCGGCCGGGTCCAGGCCGACCGAGGCCGCGGTGATCGCGAGCGTCGCGCCGAGCGCCAGCCCGAGCGACCGCCACTCCCCGCGGACGAGGAACCAGACCAGGCCGACGCCCGGCGTGACCTTGGTCAGGATCGGCAGGGCCCAGGCCATCGGCCAGCGCAGCCCGACGATCGCGATCACGGCGAAGGGCAGGTCCAGCTGGCCGAGGGCGATGCTCATGAAGACCGGCGGGAGGACGACGAGGAGGACCGCGTGGCGGCCTGCGAGCCAGAGGAGCGGGGCGGCGATCAGGGCGGTCCAGACGCCCGCGAAGATCGGCCACGGCAGGGCCGCCAGCGGCCAGATCAGCTGGGCAAAGGCCGGCGAGTAGAGGTACGCGCCCGTCGCGCCCTGGCGGGCGGTCGAGTAGTCGAAGCCATCACGCGTCGCCCAGTACGCGTACACGTCGTAGGCGGGCATCGCCCACGGATCGACGTCGAGGGCTCGCAGGCCGACGAAGACGGCCAGGAGCACCACGAAGGCCGCGGACGCCAGCCGGCCGAGGTCCAGTCGCTGAGCAGCCATTGCGACACCGTTGACGTGTCGAGCAGGCCAACGCTACACCGCCACGCCCCCGAGGCGCACGATCAGCCCGGCCCGAAGATCCGGGCGATCTCGAAGGCGGCCGTCTCCTCCAGCTGGTCGTAGCGGCAGTCGGCCGGCCGCCTGTCCGGACGCCACCGCACGAACGTCGTGGCGTGCCGGAAGCGGGAACCCTGGAGATGATCGTAGGCGACCTCGACCACGCGCTCGATGCGCAGCGGCTCCCAGGACAGGTCCTTGCCGCGGTTCCAGCGCGACCCGGCGCCGGGCAGGCGCTGGCCGGACGCCTCGGCGTCGCCCCAGCCGGCCCACTCGGCCCACTCCCGCCACGGATGATCGCCGAGGGCCTCCTCACGGAGCGGTGCCAGCTCCTCGACAAGCGCGGCCCGACGCTCCCACGAGAACGATGAGGTGATCCCGGCATGGTTCAGCCTGCCGTCCGCGTCGTAGAGTCCGAGCAGGAGCGAGCCGACATGCGTTCCGGGCCCGTTCTTGTGCCACCGAAACCCCGCCACGACGCAGTCGGCCGTTCGCTGGTGCTTGATCTTCAGCATCGCCCGCCTGCCCGGCTGGTAGGGCGC
>DATIUS010000229.1:0-10875 GCA_035466655.1 Candidatus Sulfomarinibacteraceae bacterium | reverse complement strand
CGGGCATCGGGCCGAGGAGCGGGTTCGCATCCGGCGTCATCGCGTCCGGGTGGCAGACCAGCCGGACCGCCTCCGCATCGGCGAGGAACGGGAAGCGCCGGATCGCGCCTGCCATGAGGGGTGCGAAACGCTCCCAGTCGGGCGGTAGTGCGGTGGCCGCGTGCTCCCACGGCACCCCGTCCTCCCAGCGCGACCGAGGCTCTGCCTCGTAGCCGCCGAACACCATCCCGCCGTGCTCGCTCTTCCCGTAGACGAGGTTGTCCGGGTCTCGGAAGCAGGGCATCTCGCGGGGCAGCTCGTGGCCGGGCACCGCCTTGAGCGCGACGTGCTGATGGTCGACCGGAGTGGAGGGCAGGAACGCGCCGACCATCGCCGCGATCCGCGGCGCCCACATCCCGGCGGCGTTGACGACGAGCTCGGTGTCGATCGCGCCATGGTCCGTCAGGACGCGGTGAACCTCGCGGCGCGACGACAGCGCAAAGCCCGTTACCCGCGTATTGAGCCGGAACCGGACGCCCAGTGCCCGGGCGGCATCCGCGATGGCGTGCGTCGCCGTGTGCGGATCCAGGTGCCCATCGCCAGGGATATGCACGGCCCCGTACAACGAGTCAGGGGCGATCGCCGGCATGAGCGCGCGGGCGGCATCTGCGGAGATCACGCCGACGTCCAGCCCGATGCCGCGCGCCCGGCTCGCCGTTCGCTCCAGCTCTCGAAGCTGCTCGGGCGACGAGGCTAGCCGGAGGCTCCCGACCCGCTCGAAGACGCCGAGCTGCTCGTACAGCTCCACGCTGTAGCGGCGGAACCGCATCATCGTGTTCGATGGGTTGAACATCGTCACCAGGCCGGCGGCCTGGCAGGTGGATCCGGCGGTCAGCTGGGCCTTCTCGACGACGACCACGTCGGTCCAGCCGGCCTGGGCCAGGTGATAGGCGACGCTGCACCCGGTGATCCCACCGCCGATGACGACGACCCTGGCCCCGTCCACGTCGCGATCCGCCCTCCGTCGACCGCCCGGCTCAGAGCCGCGGCGGTTGGCGGGTACGGTAGCGCCTCGCCTGCCCGTTCGGGTGCCGGTCGCGCGCCTACAATGCCGCCATCCCGTCCCCCCGAGCGGAGTCGCCAGCGCCCATGACCCGCGACCAGACCGCCGTCGTCATCGACCGCACGACGCTCGAGCGCGAGGTTGATCGCCTCGTCGGAGCGGCGGCCGCGGCCGGTGCGCCGATCCGCGTCCTCGGGTCCATCGGAGTCGCGCTCCATTGCCCCGACGCCCGAAGCCTCCTGCCGACCTTCGAGCGGACCTACGCTGACATCGACTTCGCCGCGTACCGACGCGACGCACGAGCCATCGCGGCGACCGTCACGGCCCTCGGCTATGTCGAGGCGCGGGACGTGTTCATCACCTCGGAGGGCCATCGGGCGATCTTCAAGAACCCCGTCTCGAGGATTCACCTCGATGTCTTCTACGACCGGCTCGAGTTCTGCCACGTCATCCCGCTCGCCGGACGACTCGAGGCGGACCTGCCCACTCTCCCCCTTGCCGAACTCCTCCTATCGAAGCTCCAGATCGTCAAGCTCAACGAGAAGGACGTCGTCGACACGATCCTGCTCCTCCTCGACCATCCGCTCGGCGCAGGCGACGACGACACGATCGACATCGGACGCATCGCCGCGCTGTGCGCCGAGGAGTGGGGCCTCTGGCGGACCCTCACGATGAACCTGGAGAAGGTCGCCGCATTGGCTGCCTCGTACGCGCAGCTCGCCGACGATCAGCGGGCCCGGGTTCGGGCGGCGGTCGTCGAGCTGAAGCGACGGATCGATGACGTACCCAAGCCGTTTGCCTGGCGGATGCGCCACCGGGTCGGCGACCGCCGGAAATGGTGGACGGACGTGGACGAGATCCGGTAGCGGGGCCCCCGTCTGGCCGGGCGTAGGCCCGTTCAGTGCGCCTGTGACGCCTGCGCGTCCACCGGCAGGCACTCCGGCAGCGAAGACGCCGAGGACCGCGCCGGTCGACCCTTCAGGAAGGCGCCCACATAGACGCCGACGAGGACCACGGAGCCGCCGACCAGCAGGAGCGCCGACACGCGTTCCTCGGCCACGAGGGCGCCGGTGGAGACGGTCACGAGCGGCAGCAGGAGCGTCGTGTAGGAGACAGCAGACGCGGTCCAGCGCTGGAGCGCGAACAGGTACAGGGCAAACATCAGGACCGAGCCGAAAACCACGAGGTAACCCAGGGCCGCCCAGGTGGCCGGCCGGGACGGCAGGGCGTGCGTCTCGCCGGTTACGAAGGACAGGCCCACCAACAGGGCAGCGCCGGTGAGCATCGCCACGGCGTTGGTGGCGAAGGGGTCGCTCTTCGGGATCCACTTGATGATGACCCCGGTCTCGGCGATGCAGACGGCTCCCAGAACGACGAGCACGAGGCTGCCCGGCGGCATGTCCACGCTGAGCTGGTCGGCCACCACGAGCGCCACCCCCGCGAGCGCGATCAGCGCGCCGGCCAGGCCCCAGGCACGGAAGCGCTCCTGACGATGGACGATTGCCAGCCCGAACGTCAGGAGTGGCGTGAGCGCGATCAGCACCTGCGTTGTGCCCGCCGATAGCTCTCGGAGCCCCTGGTAGATCAGGCCGTAGCTGGCGGCGAATCCGATCGCGCCGTACAGCAGCGCGCCGGCGAGGCTCCGGCCGCCCGGCATCGACCGGCCGGACGCGCGGACGATTACGAGCAGGATGAGGCCGGCGGCGAGGAAGCGCAGCGACGCACCCCAGAACGGAGCGAGTTCCTGGACCGTCTGCTTCACGCCGAGGCCGTTGAGGCCGCCGAACAGGACAACGCCCGCAAAGGCAAGAAGCGTCCGCCGATCAGGTGATCGGTCGGAAGCGGTCTGGCTCATGGGACGCTCCTCCAGACGGTCGTTTCGCGGTCGCCCGCGCAGCCGATTATCCCTCCGATGCTTCCCGCAGGGCGCGCTCGAAGGCCGGCGCGGTGGCGTTCGCGAGGAGCCGGTCGAAGTGCTCGGCCGCGTAGGCCACGAAGTCCACGTCGAGTGTGCTGATTCCCTGCTGCAGGACCGCCCACATCGCCTCGCGGAAGTCGGACGCGATCCGCATCAGGAGCAGACGTGCCGCACGCGGACGCCGGATCTTGCCCTCGTACGCCTGGAGCAGGACCGCATCCTCGTCGGGCGACAGCCCGTGGTTGACCGAGAAGTTGCCGAGGTCGAAGAACGGGTCACCGAGGCCGGCGTACTCCCAGTCCACGATCCGGATCCGCTCCCCGTCGTCGATGAAGTTCGCGTTCAGCAGGTCGTTGTGGCACGGCCGCAGCTCGACCGGCGCGGCGAGGAAGGCAAGCTCGATCCGGCGCGCGATCGACATCGCGAGCTCGTATTCCGGTGGGATCGGCACGCCCCGGGCCATGGCCAGGGCCCGGTAGGCCTCGACGATCCGGAACGGTATGAACAGGCCGGGAATCGGCGGGCCGTCGTGGAACCGGCGGATGGAATCGGCCACCCGGCGGATCGTCTCGGGACGGTGGACGGCCGCTTCCGAGACCGGACTCCCCTCGATGAACCGGGTCACCAGGTAGCCCTCCGGACGGACGAACGCCACGACCTCCGGGCCGACCCCGACACCCGCGGCCGCGACCGTCGCGGCATGCTCGACCTCCCGGCTGATCCCCAGGAGGTGCGTGTCGTTGCCGGCCAGGCGGAGGACGTACCGGTCCCGCGCCCCGGACGCGGTCACCAGGAAGTTGCGGTTCGTGATGCCGCCCGACAGGGCGACGAACGAGAGGTCCCGGCCGGCCAGGTCGGGGACCCGCTGCATCGCCCTGGTCAGCTCGTCGCGCAGCTCGCCCCGGAGCTCCTCGTCCACGGCCGACGTCGTCATCGGGCCGTCCTCCTCGATCGGGCCGCCACCTCGGGACGCCTTCCTGCGCCGCACATGATGCCGGAATCGCGACGGCGCGGCGGGGTCGCCGCCGCGCCGTCGCGCGATTCTCGCGCCGGACCGGGCCCCCTTATGCCAGGTCCGGAAGGCTAGTCGATCATCGACTCGCCGGTCGCGGCATCGGACTCCACGTCGTGCGCCCGTCCCCGGACCTCGAGAGCGTAGTAGATGGCCCCGAAGACGAGGATCGTGGCGACGATCACCTCGAACGTCGGCCAGCTGGGCAGGTTCTCGAGCGTTTGGCCGAACGGCGTGAAGAAGAGGCCGAATGCCGGGTTGGTGTACCCGCGGCCGTCTCCGCCGAAGTCGCCGAACAGGCCCGTGTCCTGCCAGATCCCGATGTTGATGAGCATCAGCCCGCCCCACACCAGCGCGAGGACGTTGACGGTCATGCCCCACCGGCCGAGGTTGAACCAGGCCGGCTTGTGCGGCCAGCCCCGGCGCCGGGCCATGAGCACGCCGAGGTTGCACAGGAAGTAGCTGAGGTAGATCAGGCCGGTGGCCGCGATCGACATGAAGAAGCCGCCGAGCGGCCCGACCACGAGGATCGGCAGCGCGGCGAGGACACCTACCGCGATGGCCGCGTTGGCCGGGGTCCGGAACGTCTGGTTCACCTGGCCCCAGATCGCTCCGCCCGGGAGGTGCCGGTCACGGCTCATCGAGAACATCATCCGCGTCGCCGCGCCCTGGATCGCCAGGGTGCAGACGTAGACGGACGCGAGGATCACGAACAGGTACAGCTCGCCGAGCGTGATCCCGGCGATCAGCTCCGTCGTCAGCGCGCCGATGATCGTCGTCGCGATCGGGAACCCGCCCGCCTGGCCCTCGGCCATCGCGTCGGGGATGCTCGGGATCGCGAGGATGACGCCGAGGAGGAAGACCGCCCCGACCGCGCCGGAGATGAGGAGGGACGAGAGGACGCCGCGCGGCGCCTGGCGGCTCGCGTCCAGGGTCTCCTCACCGAAGGTTCCGGCCGTGTCGAAGCCGTACACGATGAAGAGCGACATGAACATGCCCAGCGCGAAGGCCGGCAAGTAGTTGCCGTTGGTCGCCGCCTCGGCGCCGCCGGATTCGAACAACACGGACGGCGGCTGCACGTTGGCGAAGAACAGCAGGACCAGCGCGAACAGGAACATCCCGACGATCTCGGTCGCGACGCCGATGTTGTTCAGGATCGACAGCAGGCGGACGCCGAACGCATTGATGAGAGTCGTGGTCAGCAGGGTTGCCAGCGACAGGAAGGTGAACATCGTCGTCAGGCCGGTCGGATCCGGGCTGTCGAGGAACCCCTCCTGCTGGACGATGCCGTCGATGACGAAGGCCACGATGACCGCCACGGCGGTGACCGTGACGACCTGCGCCCAGAAGTAGATCCAGCCGGTGAACCAGCCGAGCGTCCGGTTGGACAGGCGCTTCGACCACTGGTAGATCGACCCGGCCACCGGGAAGTGGCTGGCCAGCTCGGCGAACACGAGCGCAACGAGCAGTTGACCGCCGATGACGATCGGCCACGACCAGAAGAAGGCCGGGCCGCCAAGCCCGATCCCGACGCCGAAGTTGCCGAACGATCCCGTGGAGACGCTGATGAAGCTGAACGCGATTGCGAAGTTGCTCAGAAACCCGAGTGTTCGCCGCAGTTCCGGCTTGATGCCGAGCGATCGCAGGTGCGCGTCGTCACGCTCCGCCTGTTCGGCATGAATCGAACTTGGACCCGACACGATTCCCTCCTCAACCACCACGGCGGGATATTGGGCACGCCGTGAGACAGACCTCTTCGGAGAAAACTGGGCGCGGTGATACGGGTTCCCTCGACAGACCCTCCCTCAAGGTGTCGGATTGGCTCGCGGGAGCATAGGAGCGCGGGGGACGAGAATCAACTCGGGATGACTGGCCTTTTGCGGCGCGCCGGCCCGGATCCCGATCTCGGTCTCGGCCGGGAGCCTCCCCGGCGGCCGGGAACACGGATCCTCGGTTACCGGATCTCGAGCGTCCCCGTCTCGCGCAGGAACGCGTCCCGCACGTCCTCTGGGGGCTCGGGCGGATCCGGTGAGACGAAGATCGCCCAGCGTTCGGCACGCTCCTCGGGGAGCCCCGGCGCCGCGTCTCGGTCGTCCGCGAACGAGCCGAGGATGACGAACGACTGATCCCGGGCGCGCATGGCCTGGACCTCCTCCGGCGCCCACGACGGGAGCTGAACGGGTGCTGAGACGGCCAGTTGCACGGCCCCGTCACAGGACGAGATCTCGAGCTCCGTGTGGGGCCACGCACCTTCGGGTGAGATGACGCGGCTGATGAGACGGCCCGCGTCGTCCTCGACCCAGCACTGCCCGACAAGGAGAAACCGGACCGGACCGCCACCGAGCTCGCCCACGCGCTCCCAGAACGGGAGCGACCTGCCGGAGGCACCCGAGCAGCCGCTGCTGGAACCGCAGGACGTCCCGTCGGGCCCCATGCCGATGGATGCCAGCCGCCAGGAGCCGATCGTGGCGAGTCGAGCCGCGAGGTCGTCGAGCGTTGGTCCGTCGAGGATGTCGGCGTAGCGTTCGCGGAACCGCTCCTGTTCAGCCCGCTCGGCATCCTGCGTCGACTGTCGGAGTTCCGCGGATTGCCGGATATACCAGGGAGGGTTCAGGCTGGGTGCGATCACCGCGGTCTCCCACGCCGGGACGATCGCCGACGCGAGGACGAGCAGGACCAGCACCTGGCGGATCGGCCGGTCCGGGAGGGCGCGGGCGACCCAGGCACCGGCGACCACCACCGCCCCAACGCCCAGGGCGGACAGCACCACGATGTCCGTCCCGCTGCTGAGCGCCCAGGCGCCGGTCACCGCGACGACCACGAGCGCCGCGATCGCCGGGGAGAGCCACGCGACGGCCACGATCAGGACCACGGCTGTCAGCGCGCGCGAACTCGCGCGCCGGACCGGTTCGGTGCCGCCGTCGCCCAAGACCAGAGCGTGATCCCTCGACCCAGGCGCGGGCTCTCGCACGAGCACGATCGAGGCGCGCCACGCCGCCAGGCCAACGGCGAGCGGGATGCTCCCGAGAATGATCAGGCCAAGGCCGACCAGCGCGGTCCCCATCTTCGCCAACCCGCTCTGGTCGCCTGCGCTCACCAGGTTGAGCAGGCCGGTCCCTGCGAGACAGGCCCCGGCGATTACCCCGACCGCGGCGACGACCCGCGCGCCTTTCGCCGTGCGTGCTGACATGTGGGGCCCTCTCGTGCGCCTGCCACGCGTGCCGGTGTCGGCCACGGCTGCATGATCGGCATCCGCGCCGTCACGTCGGGAGACGCCCCGACAACCGGATCGTTACAGATCGTGTCGCCAGGCCAGGGACCGCATTCGCCAAACCTCGAGCCTGAGCCGTCGGATCACAGGATGAAGACAGGCCCCGTGTGGATCCAGCGGTCGAGCCGCATCGTGTCGTCGCTGGCGAGGATCTTCGTGTAGAACGGATCGATCCGATAGCCGCGACTGAGCAGATGGGAGACAGCCGTGCGGTTGCTCAACGGCGACGTGACGTACACCTCGCCGATCCCCTCACGGGCGGCCTCACGGACGACCTGGTCGACGAGCGCGGGCAGGTCGGCCGGGTCGAGCGCGCCGATCGGCCCCGTCACGCGGCCGGAGCCGTCATCGAGCTCCGGTGGCAACGGCTGGGCCCCAAAGGCGAACCCGACGACCCGCCCGTTCTGTTTCGCCAGCCAGCCGGGCCGCATCCCGAGGAGGAACCGCGTGTCCGGCTCGCGGCTGGCGCCGAGGATCGCAACCTCGATGGCCGCGACCGCCGCGATGGAGGCATCGATCGACGCTCCGTCAGTAGCGAGCCGCTCGAACGTGAGGTCGCCGGTCAGCTCGACATCCGAGGTCGGGACGATGAAGTCGACGGAGGTGGTCACGTAGTGGACGCCCGACCGCAGGTACAGGCTCAGCGCCGGAGCGTCCTGCGTCGCGATGATCGATTTGTGACGGGCGCGGCCATTCGGGAAGGCCCGCTCGATGAGGCCGCGGCCAATCCCTCGGGCCTGGACCCCCGGCTCAACGAAGAAGTGGGTCAGCTCGAGATGGCTGTCGCGCTCCACGCTCATTGCCCAGCCGATGACCGTGCCGGCCCCGTCAACGGCGACCCAGTTCTCCGCAGAGGTCGCCCAGAGATGCTCGATCCAGGCGCCCTGTCGGGCCCAGCCCGTCTCGATCGGCGGGTCCTTGGCCGTCGCCTCGTCGACAAGCGCCTGACGGAACAGGTAGTCGTAGAGCGAGCGCCGAAACACCGCGTATGCCGGCCGGAGGTCCGCCGGTTCGGCTCGTCGATACACGATCGTGTTGGTCACCCGTCAGGCCCTCCCTCGACCTCGACCTCGACCTCGAGGCGATAGAAGCGGAATGTCTCGTGCTCGATCGGCAGAATCGAGAAGCGCTCGAGCCCGGCCTCCAAGGCGTAACGACGGAAGGTCTCGGGCCGCATGACCGCGCCGGTGCCAACGGATGGGCGGTCCGCGAGGCCATTGGCCAGACAGAACACGAGGCTGTATCCGTACATCACCCGCTCGACCGAGTCGCCGGGCGCCGTGAAGTGCTCGGCCACCTTCTCGTCCACGACGATCGCCACACCATCGGGCGCGAGGAGGTGCCGGACGGCCGTGAGGACCTCGACCGGTCTCGCGAGATCGTGAACCGCCTCGAAGATCGTGACCAGGTCGAACCGGCCATCGAGATCGTGCTGACCCGCGTCCACGAGGTGGAAGCGGACGGCCGGTTCTGCCAGCCCCTCGGCCGCAGCGTTCCTTCGGGCCCGCTCGATTGATTCGCGATCGATGTCGAGGCCGACAACATCCGCCCATGGGTACGCCTTCGCCATCGCGATCGTGGACCAGCCCGCACCGCAGGCGAGATCGGCCACCCGCGCCGGGCGGCCTCGATCCAGGAGCCGTGCATGCACATCCGGGATCGCGGGCAGCCACTCCTGGGTGAGCAGGTTTCGGAAGACAGGCCGGTTGACGCCCTCCTGGGCCTCGACGAGCCCCGGATAGGCGTCCCAGGCCAGGCCAGCACCTGTCCGGTAGGCCTCAACAAGCGCCGGCAGCATCCGAGCGCCTGACGCCACAAACTGCGGCATGGGATGGGCGGCCGCAGGGCTGTCAGCGTCGAGGAGCGCCTCGGCATGACCCGACGGCAGCGCGTACCGCCGCTCGTCCGGAGGGGCGGTCGTGTCGTCGACGGTGAGGATGCCCGTCACCGCCTGCTGCTCGAGCCACTCCCGGGCGTAGCGGCCATCGATCCGCGCCCGACCAGCCAGCTCTCTCGCCGTCGCCGGACCGCTGTCAGCGAATGCCCGATAGAGGCCAAGCTCGAGACCGAGCTGCACGGCCAGGAGATCGAAGGCGCCGAGCATCGCCTCGAACAACCGGCCCGCGAGCGCGTCGCGCTCGGCGGCGTGCTTGGTTGACGGGGACGCGCCCACCTGGACACCTCCGCTGGAAGCCGGGCTGTCCCGCGGATTTTCCGCCCTCGGTCAAGCCCTCGGCAAGACTCCCTCGACGGCTGCCGTGACGGCCGGCGGGGCCGGCCGGTGCAGCTCGATCGGATGCACGTACCGGTCCACCATCGCGCGCGACCCGACGACGCCCAACTCGCGGAACAGGAAGCCGATCTTGGCGGCCTGCGCGGCCAGGATCTCGTCTTTCGTGGCCAGGTCCCACAGCTCGCGCTTGAACGGTCCGATCGCCTTCTTGCGGCTCGTGTAGACGAACTGCTGGTCCGTCTGGTCCGCCTTGCGCTCGTCGAGGGCATTCTCGAAGCACCAGCCCTCGATCTTCGCGTGGAGCTCCGCCGGGAAGGCCGGATGCTCGTACAGCGCGTTCTGGAAGCCGGTCGCGAGGTGGATCTCGGCCGTCTCGGCCTCGCGGAACGTATGGAACAACTCGTCCGGGAGCGTCGACGCGCCGTGCTGGACCGTGCCGGCCAGGCCGTACTCGCCGCGGGCCACCGCGCCGAGCCGGCGATGGACGTCGAAATCGACCGCCACCTTCGCCACCGAGCCGTCCGGCAGGACGACACCGCCGTGGGACGTCCCGGTCTGGACGCTCACCTTGCTGATCCCGACCGCGCCGGGCGCGATTCGGGCCAGCTCGCGCCCGAGCCCGTCCAGGTAGGCCCGCAGCTCCTCCTCGGTGGAGTTCGACTTGCCGACCTCGCCGATCTCGCCACCGACGCTGATCGTCACGCCGTCCGCCTCGAGCGTTCGAATGAGGGCCGTGAGCTCGGCAGTCCGGAGGTAGTTCTCGTGCTGCTCCTCCTCGACGGTCGGCTTCGAGAGGTCGACGAGCGTCGAGGAATCGATGTCGATGTTCCGGTAGCCGGCCTCGACGGCGAGCCGGCAGGCCCGCCGGATCTCCTCGGTCATCGACTCCGGGTCGGACGCGTACTTCTTCGCGTTGAACTGGTAGTGGTCTCCCTGGAGGAAGACCGGGCCCTCCCAGCCGGCGGCCACGGCGCCGGCGAGGCAGGCGGTCGCGTAGTCGATCGGGCGCTGGAACGTGTAGGTCTGCTCGCTCCGCGCCAGCTCCAGGATGACCGCGCTCGCATCCGCCTTGGCGGCGGCCTCGAAGATGATCCTGGCCATGTCGAAGGTCTGGGCGCGGATGTTGATCGCCGGGACGGTGAAGCCGGCGACCTCGCCGCGGGCGCGGGCCGCGTAGAGCTCCTGGATGCTCGTCGACCGCGCGCCGGTGGCCTGCGATGCCTCCCAGGCGAGCCACTGCGCGGCGGCCGCCGCGCCGTCGTCCGTCGTGAACGCGGCCGTCCAGGCGATGTCCCGGATCGCGTCGCCACGGAGGCGGGCGACATCGTCGACGATGAGGCGTCCATCGTCCACATGGATGGCCTCGCGAACGCGGGCGAGCAGTTCGGCGGCGGAGCTG
>DATIUS010000228.1:0-19652 GCA_035466655.1 Candidatus Sulfomarinibacteraceae bacterium | reverse complement strand
CCGCTACCGAGGGGCCGAGGCGGCCGCGGGACGCGACGGAATCGAGACGACCGCGGGACGCGACGGAATCGAGGCGGCCGCGGGACGCGACCGGACCGCCGCGCTTGGGCGATCGCCCGTCCGTGGCGGGTCGTTTGCGGTCGCCCTCCGAACGCAGCCGCGGCTGCGCGGCCTGCTGCTCGGGCTGGGCCTGGTACACGTGGGGATGCTCGCCGGGTTCACCTTCCTCGCCCTGCGGATCATCGGCCTCGGGGGACAGGCGTCGGACGTGGCCCTCTCGGCCGGGATCTCCGCGGTCGCCGAGATCCCGGCGATGCTCCTCATCCCGCGGATCCTGGCGCGGATCGGCGTTCGCGCGCTCCTGGTCGCCGGGATCGTCCTGTACGGGCTGGTCATGGCGTCCTGGGCGGTCCTCGGCGAT
Source organism: Candidatus Sulfomarinibacteraceae bacterium (assembly GCA_035466655.1). Taxonomy (GTDB): domain Bacteria; phylum Chloroflexota; class Limnocylindria; order Limnocylindrales; family CSP1-4; genus UBA5189. The sequence goes on along the minus strand of DATIUS010000228.1, from coordinate 19,231 downwards.
CCCGGCCTGATCATCGCCACCCGGGCCGTCAGCGGCGTCGCCTATGCCGCGATCGCGATCGCCGCGGTGCTGACGATCGCCGCGCTCCTGCCGCCCGAGCTCCAGGGCACGGGCCAGGGCCTCTACCAGACCGTCGGGTTCGGCCTCGCGGCCATCGTGGCCAACGCGCTCGGCGGCCTCGTCTACGGGGCCGGCGGCGCCCTGCCGCTCTTCCTCGGCTGCGCCGTCCTCGCCGGACTCGGGGCCGTCGTCACATGGCGGACGATCCCGGCCCGGGTCGCGCCGGGCGCTCCGGTACGATCCGGGCCATGACCTCGCCCGCTTCCGCGAGCTCGCCCGGCGACGACCTCGTCGAGCGGCTCATCCGAACGTGGCCCGATCTTGCCGGGGATCGGTCCCGGGTCCGGGTTGCGCGGGCGCCGGGCCGGGTCAACCTGATCGGCGAGCACACGGACTACAACGACGGCCTCGTCCTTCCGGCGGCGATCAGCCTGGCCATCGAGGTCGCGTTCGTCCCGACCCACGATCATCGGGTCGAGCTGGTCCTGGCCTCGAACGGGGATCGCGGCAGCCTGGACCTCGATGACCTCGGCCCGCGGCGGGGAGCCTGGCTGGACTACGTCGCCGGAACGGCGTGGGCGCTCCATGCCGCGGGTGTCCGAACGACCGGGTTCCGCGGCATCCTGGCGTCGGCGATCCCATCGGGCGCGGGTCTCTCCTCGTCGGCGGCGATCGAGCTCGCGACCGCGTGGGCCCTGTCGGGCGGGACGGCACCGGCCCTCGAGCCGCTGGCCCTCGCCCGGACCGCCCAGCGCGCCGAGAACGAGTACGTCGGCGTCATGTGCGGCCTGATGGACCAGTTCGCCGTGACCATGGGCCGGGCAGGCCAGGCCCTCCACCTCGACTGCCGCTCGCTGGCCTGGCATCCGGTCCCGATCCCATCGGACCTCGAGCTCGTCGTCTGCCACTCGGGGAGTCCACGCCGCCTCGAGGCGTCCGCCTACAACGCCCGCCGAGCCGAGTGCGGGCGGGCGGCCGCCGCCATCGCCGCCCGTGAGCCGGGCGTCTCGTCCCTCCGCGACGTGGACGCGAAGATGCTCGAGCGCCATCGGGACCGCCTCGACCCGGTCGCCTACGCTCGGGCTCTCCACGTCGTGACGGAGAACGACCGCGTCGTTGAGGTCGAGACGGCCCTGCGCGCGGGCGACGCCGAAGTGCTCGGACGCCTGTTCGCCGCCTCCCACGCCTCGCTCCGGGACCGGTTCGAGGTTTCGTCCGACGCGCTCGATGCGCTCGTCGACATCGCCGTCGCCACGCCGGGCGTCGTCGCCGCCCGGCTGACCGGGGCGGGGTTCGGTGGCTGCACGATCAATCTCGTCGAGCGGGGACGGGCGAGCGAGCTCCGAACGGCCGTGGAGCGCCAGTATCGGCGCCGAACCGGCCTGACTCCCAGGGTGTTCGTCGTCGAGGCAGCCGACGGCGCCGGGCTGGTATCCGGACACGGGCCCGACTGACCCGCCGGTCTCAGTCCGTCGTCAGCACCCAGATGCGGGCGGTGAAGTCGCCCCGCGGCGTGGCGGTCGGCGGATCCGCCGGTTCAAGGCCCAGGCCGACGGCCATGAGGAGGTCGCCACCGCGCCGGGCAACGCCGGTTCGGTCGCCGCCGGCAGCGGTACCGCCTGCCTCGCCGCTCCCGGCCACGCCGTTGCCGGGACCCGGCCACGGCTCGATCCGATACGTGGCCCCCGCATCCAGGCCACGCAGGCGGAGCCGATCGGACGGCGGGACCGGCCGCTCAAGGACCCGGACGTGGGCGACGATCGCCGTTCGCCGATCCGGCGCCACGACCATCCAGGCCGCGTCATCCTGCCCGATCGGGCTTCGGAGCCGAAGGAATCGGCCTCGCTGGAAGAGCTCGCGGTGGTCCTTGTAGAAGGCGACCTGGGCCTTGATCTCCGCCCGCTCCGCCTCCGATAGCGTCCGCGGGTCCAGCTCGTACCCGAAGACGCCGAAGAACGCCACGGCCGCGCGCGTCCCGAGCGGCGTGACGCGGCCGACCTGGTGGTTCGGGATGGCCGAGACGTGGGCGGCCATCGAGCTCAGCGGGTAGACATGCGACGCGCCCCACTGGATCGCCAGGCGCTCGACCGCGTCGGTGTCGTCGCTCGTCCACGCCTGCGGCGCGAAGGCGAGCATGCCCGGATCAAACCGGCCGCCGCCCCCGGCGCACGATTCGAACAGGATCTCGGGGAAACGCGTCGTCAGCCGGCGCCACAGCTCATACGTCCCGAGCATGTAGCGGTGAAAGAACTCCCCCTGTCGGTCCGCCCGGAGCGACGCGCCGTACGGCTCGGTGATGTTCCGGTTCATGTCCCACTTGACGTAGCGGATGGCCGCGCTCGAGAGGACGTCGGCGATCGCGGCTTCGAGGTGGTCCACGACCTCGGGGCGGGAGAGGTCGAGGACGAGCTGCTGGCGGCTCTCGGTCCGCGGCCGGCCCGGCACGCCGATCGCCCACTCCGGGTGCGCCTCGAACAGCCGGCTCCGCGGGCTCACCATCTCGGGCTCGATCCACAGACCGAAGGAGAGTCCCAGTGCCTCGACCTCGGCGGCGAGCGGCCCGAGGCCGTTCGGCAGCTTCCGGCGATCGACCGTCCAGTCGCCGAGCGAGCTGTCGTCGCTGTCGCGCCGGCCGAACCAGCCGTCGTCGAGGACGAACAGCTCGACGCCGAGGTCCGCGGTGGCGCGAGCCATTTCGACGAGCCGCTCGTGGTCGAAGTCGAAGTAGACGCCCTCCCAGCTGTTCAGGAGGACCGGACGGGAGCGATCTCGCCACGCACCCCGAGCCAGGCGTTCCCGGTAGAGCGAATGGAGCGTGTCTGATAGCCCCCCGATGCCGGCATCCGACCAGGCGATGATCGCCTCGGGCGTCGTGAAGCTCGCTCCCGGCTCGAGCGTCCAGGCGAAGCCGTCCGGGTGGAGCCCGATCCGGGCACGGCTCCCACCCCGCGACCCAACCTCGACCTCGGCCAGGAAGTTGCCCGAGTAGACGAGCGAGAGGGCGAGGCCCTCGCCCCGGGTCTCGTCCGTCCCGGGGCGGAGCAGGAAGAGCGACGGATCCTGCTGGTGGCCCGTGGCGCCACGAACGCTGCCGACCGAACGCCGGCCCGGCAGGAGCGGCCCCCGATGCGGGTGTCGCTCGCGCGCCCAGGCGCCGCTGAACGCGAGCAGGTCCCAGGGTCCATCGGCGAGGTCCACGGCGGCGCTCATCGCGGCCCGGACGATGAGCCGGCCCTCCCCGTCGTTCACGAGCCGCATGGACCGGGAGATGGCCGCCCGACCCTCGAAGATCGTCAGGCTGAGGACGACCCGGAGGTGGGCGATCCGGTCGACGAGGTCGATCTCGAGGGTCGTGGCCTCGCCCGGCTCCTCGACGTAGGTGGACGGCAACCCGTCGAGCGCCGGCTTGCCGGCCGAGACCCGATGGCCCTCGTAGGCGAGGTCCAGCACCGTTGCCCCGTCCGGCCCCTCGACCACGAGGGCGGGGACGAGGAAATCGCCACTGCCCGGGGTTGGCACGACCAGCCCGATCGGCTCGCCGACGCGGTTCGAGAAGCCGTGGAAGTCGGCCGGACCGAGGTGGCGATAGGAAGCCGACGGATCGAGCGGAGCGCCGAGGTGCAGCTGGCCGAGCCAGCCGTTCTCGAGCACCGCAAGGACGAGGCTCACGAGGCCGTTGTGGAGGTGCAGCTCGCGGGTCTCGTCGCGGTAGGTGACGGGCATGGCCTCAGTCTGCCTCCAGGACCGGTCCGAGGGTCCAGCTCCAGGTATGGATCCCCGTCGGGACGAGGTAGTCGGGGAGCGTATCCGGTCCGCAGCTCGCCGACCCGAGCCCGCGATGGGCGGCATCGAGGTGGACGATCGTTTCGGGCCGCGGGACGAGCTCCTCGCGGTGGGTCGCCGCCACCAGGTCCTCCGCCCGGAAGTGGGTCACCGAGACCTGGCGCGGCCGGTCAAGCTCGATCCGGAGGCCGCTTCCCCGGCCATCGCGAACCTCGAGCCACCGCACGTCGGCGTGCCCGCCATTCTCCTGCGGGCGGACGTACGGAACGTGCTGGGCCTCCACGGTCGAGGTCCACCGGTCGATGGTGCCGGCGCGGCGGCGGTCCGGATAGGTTTCCTCGGGTCCCCGTCCGTACCACGTCAGCGCCTCGTGGCCCGGGGCGATCTCGAGGGCCGTGCCGACCCGGGCAAGATCGTTGAGCTCGTCCGGGATGGTGACGGTCTCGGTGACGCGGAGCCCGCCTCCGGCGATCGAGGCGAGGCGCTGTTCGTGGGCGAGCTCGATGCCGCTCCCGGTCGTCCAGGCGAGGCGCACAACGAGCTCCGAACCGGCATCGTCGACCGAGACGAGTCGGCGCTCCAGGCGCTCGACGCCCCAGGCGGTCCACAGCGCGGCGAGGCCGCCGATCCGGTCGTTGTCCGTCGGTGCTCGCCATAGCGACAGGCGCGGGCCGTCGGCGAGGCCAGGGAGGTGAAGGGCGCCGGTTCCGTCCACGCTCGCCCGGTCCGGGCGCCCGCCGGCGACTGCGATCGCCCCCGCAACCGCGCCGGACGCCCCCGGAGCGAGCGCCAGCTGGACCTCGCCGACGACGAATCCCGCTGTCGCCCACGGCTCGTCGGCCGCGGTCTGGAGCTCGATCGTGAGCCAGCGTTCTCGGGAGCCGGGGTTGGGGATGGCGATGGCCGCCGCCCACCCATCCAGCGCGACCCGCGCCCGTTCGCCGGGGGCGGTAGCCGGCAGCGGAGCGGAGCCCAACGCGAGGATCCCCGTCTCGTCCACGACCCGCCAGGCTGCCGAAAGCCAGTCCAGTGCCCGGAAGTCGGCCCGGTTCTCGATCTCGACGACTCCGGCCGCGAGATCCGCAGGGGAGGCGTGCACGCGAACGGGCAGGGCCAGCGCCCGGTGCTCCCAGAGCGCCGGCTTCGGGCTCCGGTCGGGAAAGGTGATTCCGTCGATGCAGAAGTTGCCGTCGTTCGGCAGGTCGCCGAAATCGCCGCCGTAGGCCGCGCGAACCCGTCCGTCCGGGAGGCGCTGGTCAAGGCCGTGGTCGCGCCACTCCCAGATGCAGCCGCCCTGGAGACCCGGCGTTCCCTCGATCGCCTCCCAGTATTCGGCCAGCGTCCCGTTGCTGTTGCCCATCGCGTGCGAGTACTCGCACATGATGAGCGGTCCGCGCTGGCGACCCGATGCCGCGTGTGCCACGAGGGCGGTGATCGACGGGTACATCGGGGGGATGATGTCCGTCACCCGCTCACCGGCCGTCCAGTCGAAGCGAATCGCACCCTCGTAGTGGAGCGGCCGGCTGGGATCGACCGTCCTGACCCATGCCGCGGCGGCGTCGTGGTTCGCCCCGTACCCCGATTCGTTGCCGAGCGACCAGGCGATCACCGACGGATGGTTCCGGTCCCGGAGGACCATCCGCGACACCCGGTCCATCCACGCCGGGAGATAGCGCGGGTCGTCACAGACCGAGCCCCAGAAAGCGTGCGATTCGATGTCGGCCTCGTCGATGACGTACAGCCCGATCTCGTCGGCGAGGTCAAGAAACGCCGGGTCGTTCGGGTAGTGGGAGGTCCGGACGGTGTTGAAGCCGAAGCGCTTCATCGCCACGAGATCGGCTCGCATGTCCGCGGGCGAGACGACGCGGCCGGTGGCCGGATCGAAGTCGTGGCGGTTCACGCCCCGGATGAGGACCGCGCGGCCGTTGATCCGGAGCTCGTTGCCCACGACCTCCACGGTCCGGAAGCCGACCCAGGTTGCGGTTCGTTCCACGATCCGTCCTGTCGGGTCGGCCAGCACAACCTCGAGGCGGTACCGCGTGGGCCGCTCCGACGACCACGGCCTGATGCCGGGGACGCGGCCGGCCAGGCGCGCGACGCCGGCCGTGACGCGCGTGGCGGCGAGCGTCTCCGCTCGCGCCGTTGCCTCGACCGGGGGCAGCACCATGCCGGCTGCGCCCTCCGCGATGACCTCGAGCTCGCCCCGCCTCGGCGGCCCCGCAAACCAGCCCGCGTGGGAGCGTCGGCCGGGTGGCGGTGCGGCCGGCACGTCGGCCCCCAGCTGCACCGGCCCGCCGAGGCCGGATCCGGTCAGTTCGGCGGCGACCCGCCAGCCAGGGTCGGGGAGATCGCCGCCCCAGCCGACGTGGACCTCGACGTCCAGGGTGCCCGTCCCGCCGTCCGCGTCCAGGCCGGCTCGAACCACGACGTCGGCGATGTGGGTCGGCTCGGTCGCGTACAGGGAGACCGACCGGGTGATCCCGCCGTGCCACCACTGGTCCTGGTCCTCGATGAACGTCGCGTCCGACCACTTCACGACGGTGAGCCGAAGGTCGTTCGGGCCGGGTCGCAGGTGCCCGGTGAGATCGAACTCGGACGCCAGGTGCGAGTCCTTGCCGAGTCCGATCTCCGAGCCGTTCAGGGCGACGACGAGGACGCTTTCGGCCGCCCCCACGGACAGGATGACCCGCCGGCCCGTCCACGCGGCGGGAACCTCGAAGCTCCGTTCGTAGACACCGGTCGGATTGTCGGCCGGCGGGTTCGGCGGGAGCCCGGGAAACGGCATCTGGACGTTCGTGTAGATCGGCCGATCCCAGGTCCCGCCCATCGTCCAGCAGCCCGGGACATCGGCCTCGGCCCAATCTGCGCCGACCGGCTCCTCCGGGCGCGCCAGCAGCTGGAACCGCCAACGCCCGTCCAGGCTGAGCCGATCCTCGTGCGCGACGGCGTGCATCGGCAACCGCCCCCGAGCAAGCAGGCCCGGGTCCGCCCAGGGGCCGGTCGTGTCCACCGCGGTCCGGCTCAACCCTTCGTCGAGCCGAGGGTCAGACCGCTGATGAACTGCTTCTGGAGCGCGAAGAAGACGATCAGCGTGGGGATGGCGACCATGATCGAGCCCGCCGCCACGAGGTTGTAGTCCGTGAAGAACTGGCCCTTGAGGTTGTTCAGCGCCGACGTGATCGGGTACTTCGCACCGGTCTTCATGAGGATGAGGGCCCAGAAGAAGTCGTTGTAGATCCACGTCACCTGCAGCGTCGCGAGGGCGGCCAGCGCCGGACGGGTCAGCGGGAGGATGACGCTCCAGTACGTCCGGAGGACGCTGGCCCCGTCGACCACGGCGGCCTCGTTCAGCTCCCTGGGAATCGTCTTCATGTAGTTGCTGAGAACGAACGTGCAGAAGCCGAGCTGGAACGCGACATGGATCGCGATGATCCCGACGTACTGGTCGTAGAAGCGCCCGTTGTCGCTGAGGACGTCCGGCAGCGGAAGCGCGAGGAAGATCCGGAAGAGCGGGGTGATGATGACCTGGGGCGGGAGCAGGTTCGCCGCGGTGAACAGCATCAGCATCGGGACGTTGAGCCGCCACGAGTAGCGCGACACCGCGAATGCCATCATCGAGGCGAGCAGGAGCACCAGGATCACGGCCGGGACGAGGATGATCACGGTGTTGACGAAGTACTTCACCAGCTCGCCCTTGGTCCACGAGTTGGTGAAGTTGTCGAGGTTGTACGCCCCGCCGATCGAGACGTACCCGCGGGGGTCGCCACCCGTATCCGCGTACGGCCGCAGCGAGGTGTAGAGGGCCCAGAGGATCGGGGCGAGCCACAGGAGGCTCATCAGGAGAAGGAACGCATGGAGCGCCACGCGGCGGAGGCGCCGGGCGCGCCCGCGCGTGACGACCTCGACGCGGGCGGCTGTCGCTGCCGGCGTCACGCGTTGTCCTCCCGGAGCGCGCGGACCAGGTAGAAGATGATCGGGCCGACCGACACGAGCAGCAGGACGACGGCGATCGCGGAGCCGAACCCGATGCGGCTGGTCTCACCGATGATGTTGTTGGTGACCAGCGTCGAGAGCAGCTCGAGGCCGTTGAGGCCCTTGTTGACGATGAACGCGAGATCGAAGGCGCGGAGCGACTCGATCACGGTGATCACGAGGATCACGATGTTGATCGGCCGCATCACCGGGAACACCACCCGGAAGAACGTCTGCGATTCGCTGGCGCCGTCGATCGCCGCCGCCTCGCGGAGCGACGGGTCCACGCTCTTGAGGCCGGCGAGATAGAGCACCATCACGTAGCCGACCTGCCGCCAGCTGGCGGCCACGAGGACGGCCCACAGGTTGAGGTTCGGGTCGCCCAGCCAGGAGATCTGGTTGCCCTGCTCCGTGCGCCCGAGGACGTTGTTCAGAAGGCCCTGTTCCGGCGCGTAGATCAGCTGCCAGATGAAGCCCACGATCGCCAGCGAGAGGACGACCGGCATGTACAGGGCGCCCTGGTAGAAGCGCGTGCCGCGGATGTTCTTGTCCAGCAGCACCGCCAGGAACATCCCGAGCGGCGTGGCGATGAGCAGGAAGAAGCCGAGCCAGATGACGTTGTGGGAGACCGCCGGCCAGAACGGCCTGTAGATGCTGACGAGGTCCGTGTAGTTCTTGAGCCCGATGAACTTGATCCTGTCGAGGCCCCCGACGCCGTTCCAGCTCGTGAACGACAGGACGATCGACGCGAGGGTCGGCAGCAGGATGAATCCGGCCACGAGGACCGTGGGGATGCCCACCATCAGCGCGAGGGTGAGCTTGTCGGCGCGGGTGAGCAGGCTGAAGCCGCGGCGCCCGCGACGGCGCGGAGATGATCCCACCCCGCCGGCCGGGGCCGGCGGGGTGGGGGTCGCCGAGGCAACTCCTCGGACGGTCACGTCTGATCAGGTTCGTCCGATCACTGCGGGGGCAGTGAGTCGTAGTAGGCCTGGATGTCGCCCAGGAACTTGTCGAGGTCCTGGTCCGGGTCGGTCAGGAACGAGATGAGGAAGCCCTGCATCCCGGACGGGCCGGCGAAGTCGGCCCGCGCGTCGCGGTCGAGGAACTGGGCGATGTTGCCGGCGGTCTTGAGAACCTCGGCCGACATCTTCTGCACGTCCGTGTAGTTGCTGGTGTCGGCAAGCGGCGAGACCGCCACGCTGCCGATGCCGGGGCTCGTCACGTACGCGACCTGCGCCTCGGGCGTGGCCACGCAGCGGAGGAAGGCCTTCGCCGCATCCGGGTTCTTGGGGTTCGCGCTGAGCATGAACCCGTCGATCGGGGCGTCGATGGCGTTCTCGCCGTCGTACTCGGTGCCGAACAGCGGGAACGGGAAGAACCCGACGTCATTCGCGGCGTCACCGGCCTGCTCGATCGCGAAGGTGCCGAGGAAGTACATCCCGGCCACCTTGTCGACGAGGGCGGCCTTGGCGGCGTCCTGCCACGTGCGGCCAGGGGCGCCCTCCTGGAAGTAGGGCAGGAGGTCACTCCAGGTCTCGAAGACGGCCTTCACCCTCGGGTCGCTCCACTTGGCGCGGCCTTCCATCAGGTCGATGTGGAATGTGTAGCCGTTGATCCGCATGTTGAGGATGTCGAACGTTCCCATTGCCGGCCAGCCGTCCTGGTCGCCGAGGGCGAGCGGCACGAGGCCGTCAGCCTTCATCTTGTCACCGAGGGCCTTGAACTCCTCGATGGTGCCCGGGATGGTGTAGCCCTTTTCCGCGAAGACGCTCTTCCGGTAGAGGACGACCCATGGGTAGTTGTAGACGGGGACGAAGTATGCCTTGCCGTCGGCGCCGAGGGACGCCGCCTTGAGGCCCGGGGTGAGGTACTGCTCGATGTCCGCCCACACGTCGTCGATCGGGCTCAGGAGGCCCTGCGCCGCGAAGAAGCGGACGCGGTTGCCGGCGAACCACTTGACGACGTCGTCAGGGGTTCCCTGCAGGTACGAGCTGATCTGGTTCTGGAAGGTGTTGTGGTCGTTGACGTTGACCTTGACGGTGATCCCCGCCTGCCCCTCGCAGTAGTCGACGATCGCCTGGACGGCGTTCTTCGGGTTCTCGTCGCTCTCGTTCGAGCCGAGTGTCGTCTCGCCGAGGCCGGTCGGTGCCTCCGACGGCGCGGCCGACGCGCCGGGCTCGACGGTCGGGGCCTGCGTGGCCGGCGCCTCTGACGCGGCGCCGCCACAGGCGGATGCGATCAGCGCCAGCGTGGCGCCGAGCGCGAGGATTCGTGACAGCGTCCGGCGGGGTCTTCGCGTAGTAGCCGTCACGTCCGGCTCTCGCGACCATCTGAGATCTGCCATTGCAGCGGCGCTCCTCCAACTTCTGGTTGCCACGGGTCGGCATGGACGCACACAAACCGACATGACCGAACATGAGTTTCGTGGGGTAGCGGCCCCGTGTCAAGGAGATTCTTGAGATTCCTACACTTTCGGCCATCGAATGCGTTGACTTTTGGGCGGCGCTGCGAGAACCTCTTGGGACGACGCATCGGTGGTGCTGGAGGTTGAACAAGCCCGTGCTCGCACGTCAACGCCAGAGCTACATCCTTGATCGGGTCCGCGAGGACGGCGCCGTGCGCGTCGCCGAGCTGGCGCGCGACCTCGCGGTCTCGGACATGACCGTGCGCCGGGACCTTGAGCTCCTCCACCAGCAGGGCCTGCTGGAGAAGGTCCATGGCGGGGCCACGGCCACCACGGGGAGCTCGCTCTTCGAGCCCGGGTTCGTCGTCAAGTCGGAGCTCCAGCTTGCCGAAAAGGCGGCGATCGCCGCGGTGGCCGCAGACCTCGTCACGCCGGGCATGGCGATCGCGCTGTCCGCCGGGACGACGACGTACGCCCTGGCCCGGCGACTCGTCGACCTCGAGGGCCTGACGGTCGTCACGAACTCCGTCCCCGTCGCCGACGTCCTGTATCGGACTGCGCGGCAGGACCAGACGATCATCGTGACCGGCGGCGTGCGGACGCCGAGCGACGCGCTCGTGGGCCCGTTCGCGGTGACGGCTCTCCGGACGATCCACGTGGACCTCGTGTTCATGGGCGTCCACGGCATGCATCCCCACTCCGGCTTCACGACCCCGAACCTCATGGAGGCGGAGACGGACCGGGCCCTCGTGGAGTCCGGGCGCCGTCTCGTCGTCGTCGCCGACCACACGAAGTGGGGCGTCATCGGGATCAGTTCGATCGCCCGCCTGGACCAGGCCGACGTGCTGATCTCCGATATCGGCCTGACGCCTGATGCGCGCGCCGCGCTCAGCAGCGAGGTGCGCGAGCTGGTCCTCGCCGATCCGGCTGGACGGCCGGCGGCCGCCGCGGGATTCACCTCCGCCTCGGGGCTCGCTCCCGTTGCTTCGTCCGCGGCCGACGGCATGGCGGCGCCGACCCTCCGATGACCGGCACTGGCGACCGAAGGCCGGCGTCGGCCTTCGACCGGCTCCGGGGCGAGCCGCACCGCCGCTACAACGCACTGATCGACGAATGGATCCTCGTCTCGGCCGGGCGCACTCGGCGGCCGTGGCAGGGGCGCCGGGAGTCGTCCGCCCCGGACTCGGCGCCGGCCTACGACCCGCACTGCTACCTCTGCCCAGGCAACGTCCGGGCAAACGGCGAGCGCAATCCCGCATACACCTCGACGTTCGTGTTCACGAACGACTTCTCGGCCCTCCGGCCGGGTACGATCACCGAGCGGATCGAGGACGGCCTGCTCCGGGCGGAGGGCGAGGAGGGGATCTGCCACGTCCTCTGCTTCAGCCCACGCCACGACCTGACGATGGCCCGCATGCCGCCGGAGGACCTCCGCCGCGTCGTGGACGTCTGGGCGGACGAGACCGACACGTTGGGTCGGGACTACCGGTGGGTGCAGGTCTTCGAGAACCGCGGCCAGATCATGGGAGCGTCCAACCCCCATCCGCACGGTCAGGTCTGGGCGGGCTCGGCGCTCCCGAGGGAGGCCGCCAAGGAGGACGCCGCCCAGCGCCGACATCACGGGGCCACGGGCCGGCGTCTCCTGCTCGACCACGCTGCCCAGGAGCTGGGCGGTCCGCGGGTGGTGGAGGAGAACGACGACTGGCTCGTCGTCGTGCCCTTCTGGGCCGCGTGGCCGTACGAGACGCTGCTGACGGCACGCGAGCCGGTCGTTCGAATCCCGGACCTGTCACCCGGGCAACGGGACAGCCTGGCCGAGATCCTGCTTCGACTCCTGGCTCGCTACGACAATCTCTTCGGGCTGTCCTTCCCGTACTCGATGGGCTGGCACCAGGCACCCTTCGGAGGCGACGACACCGAGCACTGGCAGTTGCACGCCCACTTCCTGCCGCCGCTGCTGGGCGCGCACGTCCGGAAGTTCATGGTCGGTTATGAGCTTCTCGCCGAGGCCCAGCGCGACCTGAGCGCCGAGCAGGCGGCGGAGGAGCTCCGGGCCGCCTCGCCCACCCACCGGTTCGCGGGGCTGACAGACGCCACGCCGGGTGAACCGGCGCCCGCCACGCGCGGCTGACGGCTCGCCCCCAGCGGACCTGCGCCCGGCGCGAAGGCCGGCGGTCCACCACGCGGAACTGGGCTCCGGCGGGGCCGCGCACGGTACGATCCGCATCGGAGGTGCCATGCAGCGCTGGGGCGGTCGATTCACGGGCGAGACGGACCATCGGGCCGCGGACTTCACGCGCTCGATCGAGATCGACGCGGAGCTCGCCGCGGACGATGTCGAAGCCTCGATCGCCCACGTTCGCGGCCTCGCGCGTGCAGGCATCCTCGTGCCGGCCGAGGCCGACGGGCTCGTCCAGGGCCTTCGCGCGCTGGCGCTCGAGGTCGAATCCGGCGAGGTGGCCTGGGATCCGGCCCTCGAGGACGTCCACATGAACCTCGAGGCCGCGCTCGAGGCACGGATCGGGCCGCTCGCCCGGAAGCTCCACACCGGCAGGTCGCGGAACGATCAGGTCGCCACGGACCTGCGGCTCTGGACGCGCCGGGCGATCGACCGCCTCGATGCTGCGGCGCTCGACTTCGAGCGCTCGCTCGTTGGACTCGCCGAGCGGGAGGGCGCGGCGATCCTGCCTGGCACGACGCACATCCAGCCGGCCCAGCCAGTCCTGCTCGCCCACCACCTCCTCGCCTATGTCGAGATGATCGAGCGGGACCGCGGGCGACTCGCCGACGCTCGGCGACGGCTCAACGTCTCGCCGCTCGGCTCCGGAGCCCTGGCCGGCGCCGGCTACCCGATCGACCGCGAGGCCGTCGCCCGGGACCTCGGCTTCGACGGCGTGACGGCGAACTCGATGGACGCCGTCTCTGATCGCGATTTCGTCGTCGAGGTGCTCGCGGCTGTGGCCCTGTCGATGGTCCACCTGTCGCGCTTCGCCGAGGAGATCACCTGGTGGTCGAACCCGGCGTTCGGGTTCGTCCGGGTGGCCGACGCCTTCTCGACCGGCAGCTCGATGATGCCGAACAAGCGGAACCCGGATCCGGCCGAGCTGGTGCGGGGCCGGGCGGCCGGGACGATCGGGGCGCTCGCCGGGATGCTCGCGATCCTCAAGGGCCTGCCGCTCGCCTACCAGCGCGACCTCCAAGAGGACAAGGCAACACTGTTCGAGAGCGTCGCCGTCCTGGAGGCGTCGCTCGGGGTCATGTCGGGGCTCGTCGAGACCCTGTCCGTGGACGCGGCCCGGATGCGCGCCGCCGCCGACGACGGGTTCACCACCGCAACGGCCGTGGCCGACGCGCTCGTCCGCCGGGGTGTTCCGTTCCGCTCCGCCCATCACGTCGTTGGTGCGCTGGTGGCGGCGGCGGAGGCCCGTGGCGTCCCTCTGGACGCGGTTACGGACGCTGAGGTGGCCGAGGCGCTTGGGTCGGTTGATGAGCCCGGAGCCGCGGCGCTCCTGGGCGAACCCGGCACGCCGGCTGGCCTGCGAGGGGCGGCGTCGATCCAGGGGTCCATCGGGGCCATGGACGTGATCGGCGGCACCGCACCCGGACGGGTCTGGGCCGCTCTCGCCGCGGCCCGGGAGCGACTCGGGCCCGGCTGAGCGGGCTGCAACGGCAGGCCGTCAGTCCCGATCGGCCTCCCCGGCGGAGCCGTGCTCCCCGGAGGGTGGCAGGCGCCCGGCGATCGTCGCCGCCCAGGCGGCGATCTCCGCCCTGCGCCCCGCCCCCAGCTTGTCGAGGATGTGTTCGACGTGCGACCCGACGGTCCTCGGCGACAGGCCGAGCTTCGCCGCGATCGCGGCATTCGTCCCACCACCGGCGAGGAGCCGTGCCACTTCGAATTCGCGGGCGGTCAGCGGCGCCCACGGCGCTTCGGTCGGGTGGAGTGCCCTGGCCCGGCCGAGAACGGCCTCAGCGCGCTCGACAAGGGCCGGCGAGGGCAGCGCGGCCGCGGACAAGCGGGCGGCGGCGGCCAATCGAACCGCCTCCGAGAGCCGGTTGGTCCGGAGCTCGCATTCCGCGAGATCGATCGTCGCAGCGAGCTCCTCCCATCGCCTTCGGAGGCGCCGCCATGCGTCGGCCGCCACCCCCAGGTGCGCCCGTGCCCGTCCCGTGGCACCACCGGCGAGCGCGAGGAGTCCCGCGGCGTGGTCGATCGCAGGGAGGGTTCCCGGTACGCCGCGTCGCCGAAGGGCGCCGCTGACATCCTTCACCCAGCGCTCCGCGCCGCTCGGGTCGTGTGCGGCGAGGTAGGCCCGCGTGCCGGTCACCAGGTACGGGAACAGGTATGCGGCATCGTCGACCGCTGCCGATGCCGCGAGCCCACGCTCGCAGCGGGCGATCGACGCGGCCGGATCACCCGCGATCAGATCGGCCTCGGCAAGGCCCCACAGCGCCGGCGAGAGGCGCTGAAGCTCATGCATCCGTTCGCCGGCGTCCAGTGCCTCCGTGAGCCGACGACGGGCGGCGCCGAGTTCGCCACGCCCGAGGTCCACGAACCCGAGGACATGCAGTGCGGTGATGCGCGTGGTGATCCCTCCCCGTCCGTCGGCGAGTGCGTGATCGGCGATCCGCACCGCATCCTCCCAGCGTCCCGTCGCCCAGAGGACGTGGGCAAGGTGCGCGGCCATGTAGTGGCGGTCGTTCCAGAGCTCCACCCGCTCCGCGTAGTCGATGCCCTCGCCGAGCCAGCGCTCGGCACGGTCGTAGTCCACGAGGACGGATGCGCACGACCCAAGCATCCGGTAGCCCCGGGCAGCCTCGGCTTCGAGGTGTGCATCACGGGAACGCTGGATGCTGTCCTCCAGGCGCGACCAGCCATCCTCCATGCGGCCGGCAAAGACAAGGCAGACGCCGACCGTGACCGTCGCGTGCCGCTCCGTGGCCGGGTCCCCGGCTGCGAGGGCAAGCTCTCGCGCCGATTCGCCGAAGCCGATCGACTCATCGAGGCGACGGTCGAGCATGTAGGCAGCGGCCAGCCCGGCAAAGACGCGTCCACGGGTCCGGTCGCGGTCCACGTCAGGGGCCAGCCGATCAAGCTCGGCCAGCGCCTCACGAAGGCGGGCGGATCGTTGCCCCAGGCTGTCACCGAGGAGGTGTCGCGTCGCCACGAGCGGAGGGACCACCGCGGCTGCTTCGATCGGGCGTCCTGCCTCGAGCCAAGCCCCCCGGGCTGCCTCCATCGAAGCCGCCGCGGTGGCGTTCAGGTCGCAGGCCGCTGCGGTGGAGCCATGTGCCTCGCGGATCTCGGCAAGCTCGACGACCGGGAGTCCCGCCGGGCACGTTCGGATGACGCGCTCGTAGAGCTGGAAGGCCTCGCGATGTGATGACAGCCGGGTCGCCGCTCGCGCGGCACGAAGGGCCGCCGCGAACGCCATTTCGGGCATGCCTGCTCGCTCGAAGTGCGACGAGAGAAACGCGTCGCTGAAATCCCCCCGCCGGGCCGCGATCTCGGCCACGCGGGCGTGAAGGCGACGACGCCGGGCGGCCGGGATCCGGGCGTAGATCGCGTCACAGATGAGGCCGTGGCGGAATCCGAACCGACCGGAGGCGGCCGATTCAGCGAGCACGAAATGGTCGGCCAGTTCGGTGAGGGGCCTTGAGAGGTGGTCGGCATCCATCGCCAGGGTCGAGGCAAGGAGGTCCATCTCGAACGATCGCCCGATGACCGCGCCGACCTCGGCGACCCGCCGGGCTCCAGCGGAACGACGATCAAGCCGACCGAGAATCGCCGCGTCGAGGGTGTCCGGGACGTCGGCCTCCGGAAGGGCATCGAACTGGGAGTCGCGGCCGGCCCGGAGCATCCCGAGCAGCTCCTCGACATGGAGCGGGATTCCATCGGTCCGCCCATGGACGGTCTCGACGAGCGCCCGCGGCGCGGGGCCCTGCGTCCCGAGGATGAGCGCGGTCATCGTCGCCGTCTCTTCGATCGAGAGTCGTTCGAGGCGCGATTCGCCGGCCAGTCGCTTGGTGAGCATGTGGGCCCGCCAGTCACGCATCGGAACGCGCGGGTAGAGCTCATCGCTGCGATAAGTCCCCAGGATGAGGAGCGGCGCCTCCGCCGCCCTGGTCGCGAGCATCGCGAGGATCTCGAGGGTCAGGTCGTCCGCCTGATGGAGGTCCTCAAGCGCCAGGAGCGTTGGTCCCGCGGAGGCGATGTCGGCAATGATCTCGGCAAGATCCAGAGCCAGGATGCGGCGACGCCGGTGGTCATCGCCGTCGCCCGACGCTGACTGGTCGTCGAGACGGGCAGTGATTGCGGCGCCCGTCGAGGCAAGATCGGGCTGGCGGCCCATCGAGCGAGCGAGGTCGAGGAGGACCGCGCCGGTCACCTCAAGATCGCCAGGGTATGTCCCGGCCCGTACGCTTCGGAACCCTGCCGCCGCGGCCCGGCGCTCGATCGAACCGAGCAGTCGTGATTTCCCGATCCCCGCCTCGCCGGCAAGGAACTGGAGCGTGCCTCGTCCGCGAAGGCCGGCCGCGATGTGTTCGTCGGCGAGCTGCAGGAGCCCGTCTCGACCGACGAGCACGGGACAGACCAGGGAGACGCGGCCTTCCATCCGGCACAAGTGTAGGTCGATCGTCCGGCGGCTCATCGGCAGGATGACCGATGCAGGGCCTCGACTCCGGCCTGATCGTGGGGCTGCGTTCGGATGGCCCGAACGAGATGGCGAGGTGAGAGATGGCGAGATTCATGGACGTCCATAACGGATTCGTGGGCGTCACCGGGGAACAGCTGCGCGAGGCGCACGATCGGGACCTGGCGATCGAGGCGGACGAGGCGGTGCACTTCGAGCGTGCCTGGCTCGATCCCGAGGCCGGCAAGGTCTTCTGCCTCGCGACGGGGCCGTCGAAAGAGGCGGTGATGCGGATCCATGAGCGGGCCGGACACCCGACGCCCGAGGTCTACGAGATCACTGTGGAGGTTGCGTGATGCGACGGATCGGACTCACCCTGGCTGCTGCGACCGCCATGCTCCTCGGGGCGGTCGCCCCGGTGGCGGCCCACGACCCAACGTGCGCCGACTTCGGTCCCCTCGGGATCGTCGTCCACGGCCAGCACGTCGTCCGTGACTACGTGACCGGCGGTGAGCTCTCCGGTTGGCCCGCCGCGGGCGGCGTCGGCCAGTACATTGCCGGCGAGGGAGCCGCGCTGCCGGGCGGCCCCGGTCCCGGATTCCACTTCCCGAACGACTTCGCGCCCGGCGCCTCGTTCTGCACGGATTCGAACTCGCCGGGTCGGCACTTCTAGGCGCGGTTTCCGACACACCGCACTTCACCTCGGCCAGGCTGGACGCCGGGCCGAGGTGTCGGCGCGCCCGGAATCGCCGGTGTGTACCCTCAGCGAGTGACGGCCACCGTCGCGCGGGAACCGCGCGGCCCATCCGTGGGCGCTGTCACCGACGCGACCCACGTGGCGATCTCCGCCCTCCGCGCCGCCCCGAGCTTGGCCAGGATGTGCTCGACATGGGCGCTCGCCGTCTTCGGGGCGATCCGCAGCTCGTCGGCGATCTCCGAGTTCGTCATGCCCTGTGCGATCAGGCGGGCGACTTCGAACTCGCGAATCGTGAGCGGTCGCCACGGCTCCTCGGGCGCGCCCCGCCCGCGTCCGATGCGGGCCAGCTCGGTGACGCGCGCCAGGAGCGGAAGGCTGGCCATCGCCTCGGCCCTCGAGCGCACGATCGCGAGCAGCGAGGCCGCCTCGCCGAAACGGTTCGATCGCATCAGGCAATGGGCGAGGTCGAGCCTCGCCCAGAGTGCCTCCCACGTCCGACCGCGTCCGTCCCAGCCCGTGGCGGCCGTTTCGAGCGCCTCACGGGCCGCGCCGACCGTTCCCGTCGAGAGTCGCAGGAGTCCGGTCGCATGCGCGATCGCCGGGCCGGCGACACGTTCCCAGCCGGCGAGGTGGGCCGTCGTGCGGTCGAGCCAGCGATCGGCCTGATCTGGCTGCCGGGCGGCGAGCCAGGCGCGAGTGCCGGTCACCACGTATGGGAGGAGGAGCGACCGCTCGCCGGCATCAACGGCGAGCTCGAGCACCTCCATGCATCGCGCTGCCGCCCGATCCGGCAATCCCGCCACGAGATCGAGCTCGGCGAGGCCCCACGCGGGGGGCAGGATCATCTGGATCTCGTTCGTCCGGCGACCGCCCTCGAGCGACTCGTCGAGCCAGCGATGTGCGTCGCCGACCCGGCCGCGACCCATCGCGACGAAGCCGAGGACATCCATGGCGCCCAGCATCCCGCGGCGGCAGCCGCGTTCGACGAGCTCCTGCCGGGCGATCTCGTCGGCGTCCTCCCAGCGTCCCGCGGCCCACGCGAGGAGGGCCGAGGTCGTCGCCATCTGCTGCCGGCAGTGGGACTGCTCGATGGCGTCGGCATAGCGGATGCCCTCCCGGATCGCGGCCTCGGCCGTGCCATGGTCGAGGACTCGGGCCGCCCACGCGGCGAGGTTCCGGAACGCGGTGACCCCAACGGACTCGAAGCCCGCGTCCCGGGCGTCGCGAGCCGCGCGCAGCCCGCGGGCAAGTCCGGCGTCGACCTGCCCTGTCGCGATGTCGATGCGCGCCTGGGTCACCGTGGCGTCGAGTGCAAGCTCGCGGTCGTCCGCCGCCTCGGCGAGGCGCCGGGCCTGTGCGGCATCGGCGACGCCATCGTCGATTCTTGAGGCGTCGAGGCGCCACGACGCCCTGACCGAGAGAAGCTCGCGCTCGAGGCTCTCGCGCGCGGCCGACGCCGGCAGTCGTCCGATCTCGAGGAGGGCCTGGTCCACGAGCTCGAGGCGCCGGGTGACCGGATCGGCTTCCCGGCCCGATACGGACGCCAGCCAGAGGAGCATCCTTGCGGCGTCGACGGGCCGCCCGGCCGCAAGATACCGCTCGCGGGCGAGCCTGGTTGCCTCCTCGGTCTCGCGGATGTGCTCGACGGCGCTTGCGGCCTGCCCATAGGCGTCATATAGCTCG
>DATIUS010000227.1:0-2722 GCA_035466655.1 Candidatus Sulfomarinibacteraceae bacterium | reverse complement strand
GACCGAGGTCCTCACCGTCAACGAGGCCCTTCGTGACCGCCTCGTCGAACTCGGTGCGAACCCCGGCCGCGTCGGGGTCGTCATCAACAGCCCCTCCCTCGAACGGTTCGATCCGGCGGCCCACCCGACCCGCACGTTCATGGCCGACGGCACGCTCCGGCTCGTCTACGCGGGCGCCCTCACCCCGACCTACGAGCTCGACGTCCTGCTCGATGCCGTCAGCGCCCTGCGGACGGATCGCCCCGATCGCCCGGTGCGGCTGGACCTCTACGGCCGCGGCGATTCCGAGCCCGAGCTTCGAGCCCGGGCTGCCCGCCTTGGGCTGGCGGACGAGGTCACCTTCCACGGCCGGATCCCGATCGAGGCGGTCCCCGCTGCGATCGCCGCCGCCGATATCGGCCTGGCGCCGACGCGCCGGGATCGATTCACGGACATCAGCTTGTCCACGAAGATCTTCGAGTACGCCGCGATGGGCAAGCCCGTCGTCTGTTCTGCGCTGCCGATGGTCGAGCGGACCTTCCCCGGCGGCATCGCCGTCACGTACCGGCCAGGGGAGCCTGCCGCGCTCGCGGCCGCCATCCGCGCCCTGGTCGACGACCCGGCCGCCCGGGAGGCATCGGTGCGCGGCATGCTCGCGCTGACCCGAACGCTGGCCTGGGAGGTCGAGGCGCCGCGTTACGTCGCGATCGTGGAGCGGCTGGCGCGGACGTGAGCCGAGAAGCGTGAGCCGGCGCGCCGCAGGGTTGCGGTACGATACCCGCCCCGTGCGTGCGCCGGCGTGGCCTCGCGCGCCCAACGACCTGCAGGGAACCACCACCGAATGACGCTTCGAGCCAGGCCCGTCACCCGGGGCTCCGGCCGCTCCGGCTGGAACTCCGGCGACCGGCGAACCTTCCTCCTGAACCTCGGGTTCGCGATCGCCATCGCCCTCTCCGCGCTGATCCTCATCGGCTACGTCGCCTGGTCGTGGTACGACGACCACTTCGGGGCCGCCGCGACCGTGGACGGGACCGTGATCACGAACGACCAGCTCCGGACCCGGTTCGCCATCGAGTCCTTCCGGATCGACTACACGGAGAGCCGGGTCCGGACCCTCCAGGCGGCCGGCCGGATCTCCGATGCCACCGCGACCAGCCAGATCGAGTTCCTCGAGCAGCGTCGCAGCAGCCTGCCGGCGCTCAGCATCGAGCGGCTCATCGACGTCGCCCTCCAGTCGAAGCTGGCCGCCGAGGCAGGCCTGACCGTCACCGAGGCCGAGATCGACGCCGGGTTCCGCGAGGAGGCAACGACCGAGGAGGCCCGCCACGCCTGGGTGATCGAGGTCCAGCCGGAGGACGACACCGGGACCGGCGAGCCCGGCGACGCCGAGAAGGCCGCCGCGAAGGCCAAGGCGGAGAAGGCCCTCGCCGACCTGAAGGCCGGCAAGTCCTGGGACGAGATCGCCAAGACCGTGTCGACGGCGGCGTCCGCGGCCCAGAACGGGGACCTCGGCTGGATGCCGAAGGAGAGCGGCTACGACGAGGCATTCATGACCGCCGTCTTCGCGGCCGCCCAGGGTGAGCCGACCGTCGTCGTCGAGGGCGCCGACGGGATCTACCGGATCGGCCGGGTCACGGAGATCGCCCCCGAGTCCGTGGATGCCTCGTTCGAGGCCCGGATCATCGATGAGGAGATCAAGCTGGAGGACTACCGCGAGGCGGTCCGCGGCGACCTCATCCGCACCAAGCTGAGCGACAAGGTCGTCGCCGACATGTCGAAGCCGTCGCTCCAGCGCCAGGTTGCCCAGATCTTCATCGCCGAGGGCACCCCGATGCCGGACGGCGTCAAGGTCCGCCACATCCTCGTCTCGCCCAAGGACGACCCGTCGGGCGCGGGGACCCTCCCCGACACTGATCCGGCGTGGGCGGCGGCGGAGGCTGAGGCGAAGGCCGTCTACGACGAGCTCGTCAAGGACCCATCGAGGTTCGACCAGCGTGCCCGAGCGCTGTCCGACGAAGGCTCCGCGGTGACCACCGGCGGGAAGCTCCCGTTCTTCGATCCCACGAGCTCCATCGATCCAGCGTTCGCCGAGGCGATCTTCAAGGACGGCCTCGAGCCCGGCGATCTCATCCCGCCGTTCAAGAGCAGCTTCGGCTGGCACGTTGCCCAGTTCATGCGCCCGTACGGGGACGGCGATCAGGCATGGATGGAGACGCTCCGCCAGCAGGCTGTCGACGGCGCCGACTTCGCGCAGCTCGCCCGTGACCAGGGCGAGGGTGAGGAAGCCGAACATGGTGGAGACATCGGTTGGGTGGCCGTCGGCCAGCTGTCCGAAGCCCTCCAGGTGCCGATCTTCCTTGCGCGGATCGGGGATATGACCGAGGTCGTCAACGTCCAGGGCGAGGGTGTCTACCTGTTCAAGGTCCTCGCCGAAGAGGAGCGCGCGGCGACGGCGGAGCAGATCGCGGCCTTCGAGGAGAGCGGCTTCGAGAACTGGTACGCGGCGAAGAAGGCAGCCGCGGACATCACCCGCGGCGGCTCGGCCGACCCGGCCAACGGATAGCGGCGGGAAGGTCGGCGTGCTGGACCGGCTCGTCGACGAGGCACGGCGACGCTGGGGGCTGGATCTCGGGGCTGGTCTCCAGGTCGTGAGCGCGGAGCGGCTGGTCGCAACGCCGATCGAACCGTCACGCCCCGCCCTCATCGCGCCGCTGGCGGTCCTGCTGGCCGGTGGTGCGGCGCC
>DATIUS010000226.1:0-22269 GCA_035466655.1 Candidatus Sulfomarinibacteraceae bacterium | reverse complement strand
GCCAGTTGACGGTGCCGGTCCAGCGGGTTCCGTCCGGGTCCGCGAAATCGACGCGGCCAGTCACGTCCTCGTGGAGGCCCCGGACCTCGACCGAGAACGTGATCGAGGCCGTCGTGCCCTCCTTGCCGACGAGCGTTCCCTCGCCGATCGCGCCGGGCGCCGCGATCGTCGGGACGACCGTGGGAGAAGCGGTCGCCTGGGGCCCGGAGGTCGGCGGAATCGAGCCGGTTGCCGGGCGTTGCCGCAGGCCGAACGTGGCGATCCCGGCGACGGCGACAACGAGGCACGCGGCGAGGAGGAGGGCCCGAGTCGTCCGGTCCGCGTGGCGGGCAGGCGGTCGACGCGCCGCCTCCACAACCGCAGCACGGATTCCCGGCGGCGGATCTGCGGCCGGCCCCGGCTCAGCGAGCCACCGATGGTCTCGCCACAGGCCGGCCTGGACGCTCCGGCAGTCGCTGCAGCCCGCCAGGTGGCCCTCGAGGGCGATCGCCTCCTCGGCATCCAGCCGGCCGTCGACGGCAGCTGCCGCGAGGAGCCGGTACGGGCCGTGAAGATCCATCCCGCGCGCCGTCATCGAAGCCCGTCCTCGTTCAGGCTGTTGAGCGCATCTCGCAGCTTGAGGCGGGCGCGGCAGAGGTAGGTCCGCGTCGCGGCCGGCGTGCGGTTGATCACCAGCCCGATCTCGAGTGCGCCCATGCCTCGCGCGGCGAGCAGGACCGCAACGCGCGCGTCCGCGGGGAGCCGCGAGAGCGCGAGCGCGAGCGTCCGGTCGCGTTCGCTGCCGAGGGCGTGCTCCTCGGGTGTCGGAGGCATGTCTCCGTGAAGCAGTCGCCACTTCATTCGGTCGGCGACACTCCGACGACGCCCGCCGCTGACGATGAGGTTCGCGACGACCCGGTAGAGCCAGGCGCCGACGTTGTCCGGCGGCGGCCCGGCGCGCAGGTGGACCACGAGCCGGAGGAAGGCCTCCTGGACGACGTCGTCGGCGACCGCGGAATCCCGCGTGGCCCGGATGGCGAACGCTCGGAGACGTCCGGCAAACTCGTCGTACGCCTCGATGACCGCCACCTCGACATCGACGCCCGAGGCCTCACCAGCCCTGCTCGCCGGACCGACGCGAACGTCGTCGGCGCCCAGCAAGCGGATGTGGACGGCCGGGGCGGCCGACAGCGGTTCGATCACGAGGTCAGAGACGCTCGGGTCGCCCTCGCGTTGCATCCACGGACCGTACGAGCGTGGCGGGCCGAAGTCCAGCCTCGATGGCGTGCTTCGTCCGGGGCCCCCAAACGTGGGCGGCGTCGTCAACCCCCGCCGGCGAAGTGGAGCAGGCGGCGCTTCACCCGCTGGAGCGCGGCCCGGTCGGCGACGGCGATGAAGACCGTGTCGTCGCCGGCGATCGAGCCGGCGACCTCGGGCCAGCGGGCCCGGTCCAGCGCCGCGGCGATCGGGTGGGCGGACCCGGGGAGCGTCTTGACGACGAGGAGCAGGCCGGCCTCACGGATCTCGGCCGGGAGGTCCCTGAGCAGCCGGCGAAGCCGGTCCTCGCCCGACACCTCCGCCTCGACGAGGCGCGGCGGCAGCGCGTAGACGTGGGCGCCGTCGCGGGCCGCCTTCACCAGCCCGAGCTCCGCGACGTCGCGCGAGATCGTCGCCTGGGTCGTCCGGAACCCGCGCTCGCGGAGGGCGCCGGCGAGCTCCTGCTGGGTGCGGATCGGGCGCTGGTCCACGAGGTCGCGTATGGCCCGCTGGCGGAGCTGCTTCATCACTTCCATCGTGCGTCCCTGCCGCCTAGCCCTGGCGGTCCCACAGCCCCAGCCAGGCCACGACGATCACCGCTGACAGGAGGATGCGGTACGCGATGAAGATCGTGGTCGGATGGGTGCGCAGGAATCGGAGGAGGATCGAGATGGCCGCGAGCCCGGCCACGAGTGACGCGATCATGCCGGCGAGCAGCGGCCCGAGGCTGGCGTCCACGCCCGATTCGCCGGCAACGAGCTTGCGCAGCTCGTACAGGCCGGCGCCGGCCGTGATCGGGGTGGCCATCAGGAAGCTGAACCGTGCCGCCGACTCGCGGTCCAGCCCGGCGAACAGCCCGGCGGAGATCGAGATCCCGGACCGGCTGATGCCCGGGACGAGCGCGATCGCCTGGGCCACTCCGATCCCCAGCGCCCCGGCCGTCGACAGGTCGGCGATCCGGCGGGTGCGCGATCCCACCCTCTCGGCGAGCCAGAGGATCACCGCGCCGACGACCAGGGTCACCGCCACGAGGCGGGCTTCGCGAAACGTCGTCTCGATGAGGTCGTTGAGGACCAGGCCGGCGACGACCGCCGGGATCGTCGACAGGACGAGGAGCCAGGCGAGCCGCCGATCCGGGTCAGCCCCGATCGACCGGTCGCGAAGGGAGCCGAACCACGCCGGGACGAGGCGCAGCCAGTCGGCGCGGAAGAAGAGCAGGAGCGCGAGGAGCGTCGCGAGGTGGAGCATGACGCTGAACGCCAGGCTGCCGATGAACGGATCGTCCCAGCCCAGGAGGGCGGGGACGACGATCAGGTGGCCGGAGCTGGAGATCGGCAGGAACTCCGTGAGCCCCTGCACGATCCCCATGACAACAGCCTGGATGAGCGTGTCCATCGACTAGGGCCGCTCCGGCTTGCGGGCGGGACCGATTCGGATCAGCGGATGAACAGCGGGGCGAGAACAAGAGTGATCGTAGCGAGGAGCTTCACGAGGACGTGAAGGGACGGCCCAGCGGTATCTTTGAAGGGGTCGCCGACCGTGTCGCCGACGACGGCCGCGGCATGCGCGGGCGTCTTCTTGCCGAGGACGACGCCCTTGTCGTCGGTGAGGTGCCCGGCCTCGATGTACTTCTTCGCGTTGTCCCAGGCGCCGCCGCCGTTGTTCAGGACCGTGGCGAGGAGGACGCCCGCGATCGTCCCGACCATCAGCATCCCGGCGACCGCCTCGTAGCCAAGGAGAAGGCCGACGATGATCGGGGTTGCGACGGCGACGACGCCGGGCAGGACCATCTCGCGAAGCGCGGCACGGGTCGTGATGTCGACCACCCGGGCGTAGTCCGGGCGCTGGGTGTAATCCATGATCCCGGGCATCTCGCGGAACTGGCGGCGAACCTCGACGATGATCGACTGGGCCGTCTTGCCGACCGCGCGAATCGCGAGTGAGCTGAAGAAGTAGACGAGCATCGCTCCCATGAGCGCGGCCACGAAGACGCTCACGTCGGCGAGGTTGACCGAGGTGAGGAGCTCACCGCCCCGGTTTCGCTGGATGAGATTGACCTTGTCGATGTAGGCGCTGAAGAGGAGGAACGCGGCGAGTGATGCCGAGGCGATCGCGTAGCCCTTCGTCAGGGCCTTCGTCGTGTTGCCGACCGCGTCGAGGCGGTCGGTGATCTCCCGCGCGCCGGCCTCGGCTCGGCTGAACTCCGCCACGCCACCGGCGTTGTCGGTGATCGGACCGAACGTGTCCATGGCGAGGATGTAGGCGGTCGTCATCAGCATGCCCATCGTCGCGACCGCGGTCCCGAAGATGCCGCCGACGTCGTGGCCGTCCGCGTTGGTGAGGCCCGCCTGCGCACCGAGCCAATGGGAGGCGATGAGGGCAACGCCGATCGAGATGGCCGTCACGAACGTCGTCTCGAAGCCGACGGCCATGCCGCTGATGATGTTCGTGGCCGGGCCCGTCTTCGACGCCTCGGCGATCTCGCGGACCGGGCGGAACGTGCCGGCCGTGTAGTACTGGGTGATGTAGACGAAGACGACCGAGGTCGCGAGGCCGACGATGCCGGCCAGGAAGAACCAGATCCAGACCGGAAGCCCATTCGAAGTGGCGCCGTCCGTGTTCATCATCACGTTCGTGGTGATCGCCAGCCCGACCACGGACAGGGCCGTCGTGACCCAGTAGCCGCGATTCAGGATGTTCATCGGGTTCTCGGTCTCGGTGCCGCGGATGAAGAACATCGCGACGATCGTGGCGAGGAGCCCGAAGGCCCGGACGACGAGCGGGAAGAAGATCCAGGCCTCGGGGTTCGGCCAGCCGGCACCCTGGGCGATCGTGAAGGCGGCGACGCCGAGGATCATGGCGCCGATGTTCTCCGCCGCCGTGGACTCGAACAGGTCGGCGCCTCGGCCGGCACAGTCGCCGACGTTGTCGCCGACGAGGTCCGCGATGACGCCCGCGTTGCGTGGATCGTCTTCGGGGATGCCGGCCTCGACCTTGCCGACGAGGTCCGCCCCGACGTCGGCCGCCTTCGTGTAGATGCCGCCGCCGAGCTGGGCGAAGAGGGCCACGAAGCTGGCGCCAAAGCCGAAGCCGACGATGAGGAAGGGCGCCTCGGCCACGGTCACGTCCGCCACGAAGGTCTCGTAGGCGGTGAAGATGCCCCACACGCCAAGGAGGGAGAGCGCGACGACGAGGAAGCCGGAGACCGCCCCGCCGCGCATCGCGACCTGGACCGCCTCGACGAGGCTGCGCCGGGCGGCCGCCGCGGTCCGGACGTTGGACCGGACGCTGATCGTCATCCCGATGATGCCCGAGAGCATCGAACAGCCGGCGCCGACGAGAAAGGCGACCGCGGTCATGATCCCGATCGGCGTCCCCGCGAGCGCCGGCACGTCCGCGACGTCCTTCGTCTCGACGAGGGCGATCACCAGGCCGATGACCACCGCCCCGGCGAGGGCCATCAGGCCGATCGTCGTGTACTGGCGCTTGACGAAGGCATCGGCACCCTCGCGGATGATGTCCCCGACGTCCTGCATCGCCTGGGGGCCCTTGTCTCGGGACAGGACGTCCCGGGCGAGGTAGATCGCGAAGAGGACCGCGGCGACGCCCGCCACGGGAATGATCAGTTGGAGCGCACTGGCATCCATCGGGGTGGTTGGATCCTCCAGGTTCGTCGACGTGGTCGCGGCAGGGGCGCTCGCGGCGCGCACCCCCCTCCGGGCGGACTCGGGGAGAGCTACGCAACGGTTCGGGGCCGCGTGCGGGAACGTCGTGGGCGCACACGGATCAGGTCGTTGAGGCCGCGGCGGAGTGTATCAACAGCCCTTCCGGCGGGTCAAATCCCGAATCCCGGGCGGTTCATGCAGGTCGGATGATCGGCACAGGCGACTCGAGCAGGCAGACCAGCCGGGCTCGCAGCTCAGGCTCGCAGCTCAGGGGAGCCAGCGCGCGTAGGTCCCGTCCGTCGAGAGCTGCCGCGCGGTACCGGTCGCGAGGTCGGCGATCCAGATCCCGTCGGCGGATTCGGGATGGGCGACGGACGTCCGCCCGAACAGGACTTCGCCGCCCGCCGGCGAGAAGGCCGGCCACCGATCGTCGAACGCGTCGGCCGGGTTGAGCCGCGTCAGCGTGGTGGCTGCCGCGGGAAGGATCCCGATCCCGGCCGTCGGAGCATCGCCTCGCCGAAGTGTCACCGCGATGGCGCCGTCCGCCCCGACGCCGACCGGGCCGACGGCACCGTCCGTGCCGCCGATCGGCTCGATCGCCCCGTCCGCGGTGATCAACCAGAGCGCCGATGACCCGTCCGACGTGGCGTCGTCCGCGGCGACCGCGGCCACCAGGAAGCCGCCGTGGCGGGGGGACCATGCCGCGGCGGCATCGGCCACGAGCGGCACCGCGACCGCCGGCGCCGCCGTCGACGCCGGGCCGAGATCCACGATGAACGGCTCGCCGCCCGCGGTCACGACGAGCGCCGAGCGGCCGGTCGGGTCGAGCGCGGACCGCGTGATCCAGGCGGGCGTGCCGTCTGACCCGCCGATCCACTCCCCGCCGAGGTCGGCCGAGCCCAGCGCCGGGGCGCCATGGTCGACGAGGAGGCGCTCGCCGCCGGGAGTCCCCGGGAGCGGCACGAGCCAGTAGCCCTCGTCGGCGCCGCCGGGCCCGCGTCGCCCGACGATCAGCCACCGATCATCGGGCGTGAACGCGGGCGCGTACTCGAACCGCCCGTCCTTCGTGATCCGCCGCGCCTCCCCGCCGTCAACCTCGACGACGCTGACGATTCCACCGGCGGAGTAGGCGACGAGGGCACCGTCGGCGGTCGCATCGAACCCGGAGACCGGGGCGAGCTCGGTCGAGAGCTGCCGAGGATTCGTCCCGTCCGGGTTCATGAGCCAGACGTTTCGGACCCCCGATCGTACGCTCAGGAAGGTGATCTGGTTCTGCGCCGAGACAGACGGAGCCCCGGTGGTGAAGGTCCAGCTCCGGCCGGCCGCGACCGCCTCGGCGTCGTCGAGCCGGGCAACGGTCGGAGCCAGCGTCACGGCATACGTCGTGTGGGCGGCGAGCGGATCGTCCGGCACGAACAGGATCGTGTCCGGCGGTTCGGACTGGGCCTCCGGATCGTCCGGGGGCCGGCGGTCATCGGGGACCGAGACGATCCGGACCTCGCCGGTCACGCTCGGGATGATCCGAAACGCCGCCCGCGCCGAGTCGGGGTCGATCGGGGCGTCGAACCGGATCGCGATCGGGGTCTCGACCCCGATCCCGGACGCGCCGTCAGCCGGGACCGCACCGAGCACCGAGAGTCCGGCGGCGACCGTGGAGAAGTGGAGCGTGAACGGGTTGCGCAGCCGGTTGCCCCCCGTGTCGGCCGCCGAGACGCCGATCGTCAACGCATAGGTGGAGCCGAAGCGGAGCTGCGATGCGAAGGTCAGCCGGACGGTCTCCCCGCTCCACGACGCGCGGATCGCCGTCGGCGGGTCCACGCGGATGGCCGCCTCAACGGAGGCGGTGTCCATCAGCCGATCGAACTCCAGCTCGACCGTGCCGTCGACCGGGAGGCCCGTGCTGCCGTCCTCGGGCGAGGCTCGAACGATGGCCGGCGGACCCACCGTCCGGAAGACCCACGGTTCGAGGCCGAGTTCGGCCACGTTCCCGACGAGGTCCTCGAAACCGGCCTCGATCCAGATCGTGAGCTCGGTGTCCGGCGGGAGCTTCGCCGAGGGCGTGTAGATCGCCGTCGGGCCGTCCCAGGCGAAGGCGCCGGCCACGTACGGATCGATTCGGAAACGGGCCTCCACGGTGCTCGCGCGGACCGGCTCGCTGAACCGGATATCGATGGCCGTGAGCGTCTGGGCGAGGCGCTCATCCCCGGCCGGGGCGCTCAGCGAGACTTCGACGACGCTCGGTGCGCGGCGGTCCACGACGGTCGCGTTGTACAGGACCAGGCCGAGCGCGACGAGCGCGACGACGATGCTGACAAAGGAGATCAGCCGGCGCATCCGCACCACCACCAGGGACAGCCGGTCACGGGGCGGGACGATAGCACAGCCCCTATACTCCGCTGCCTGTGAGCCACAGACCAGCACTCGGGTGTGCGTTCGAGGTCCTCGAGACCCTCGTCCTCACGGTCCTCATCTTCTTCGGGATCCAGTCCTTCGTCGCCCAGCCCTTCAAGGTCCAGCAGGGCTCGATGGAGAACACGCTGATCCCGGAGCAATACGTGCTCGTCGACAAGCTGTCGCCGCGGTGGGACGTCTACTCGCACGGAGACATCGTCGTGTTCGAGCCGCCGGCCAGCTGGTCACAGGGCTCCGTGCCGTTCATCAAGCGGGTGATCGGCGTCGCGGGCGACGAGGTGGAGCTCATCGACGGCCTCGTCTACGTCAACGGCGTGATGCTCACGGAGCCGTACATCTACCGGGAGCTCGACGGGGTCCCGCAGCAGACGCTGCCGGCCCCGGGTGGGGCGGAGCACTGGATCATCCCCGACGGCTCCCTCTTCGTGATGGGCGACCATCGACAGGACTCGGCGGACTCCCGGAACTTCGGCCCGATCGAGGTGAAGAACGTCGTCGGGCGCGCCTGGCTGCGCTACTGGCCGTTCGACGCGTTCACCTTCCTCCCCGTCCCGACCTACCCGGAGCTCACGGGCAGCGTGCCGTGAGCCCGATCCTCGCGGGGGTGGCCCTCGCGGTGACGGCCGGCGCCGTGATCGCAACGTCCTCCCGCGAGGCTCGGGCCGCGCTCATCGGGCTCACCCTCGTCCTCGGCCTGGGCCCGTTCCTCGCCGAGCCACTCCCGGGGCCGGCCCTCCTCGGCGCTCGGGTGGTGACCGGGATCCTCGTCGCCTACGTGCTCTGGGCCGCCGCGGGGACCGTCGAGGTCCGCGGGCTCGGCTCGCGGATCGGCTGGCCGGCGGAGGCCATGCTCGCCGTGGCGGCAGCGACCGCCGGCGTGGCCATCGCGAGCACACTCGCGTCGCTGGAGCCCGGCAGCGCGGCGCCGATCGCCGGTCCGCTCGATGCCCTGACCCCGTCCGGCCTGATCCTCGGCGCGGGGCTCGCGCTCGCGGCGATCGGGCTGGCCCCGGCCCTCCTGGGCCGGGTCTCGCTCCGCGCGACGATCGGCCTGCTCCTCCTCACCCAGGGTGTGGCGCTGGCTCGGACGGGGATCGCCGGCGCGCCCGGTGAGCTGGAACAGCTTGGGGTGGACGGCATCCTCCTCGCGGTCGGCGTCGCCGGCGCACTGATCGCCGGGGCGGCGCGAAGCGCGGCCGCCGGCGGCGTTGCCGGGGCAGGCGCCGCCGGGCGTGGGGCCGCGGTGGCCGCGCCACCAGGCCGGCCATGAGCGTCGTCGTCCTCGGCGTCGCAGCCGTGACCGGCGGCCTCCTGGCACTGCTCGCCCGATCTCGGCCGTGGCTCGCGACCGCAACCGGTCTCGTGGCCGCGATTCTCGCCGTGGCCCTGGCCCGTCTCGTCGGCTCACAGGACTCGATCCTGCTCGCGGGAACGGTCCTCGCCGGTTCGGACGCGATCCGCACGATCGCCCTGGCCTGGGCTGCGGGCATCGCGCTGGTCGGGGTCGCCGATGCGCTTGTCGGGAGCGGCCGGGGCGTCCCCGGGTCGGCCCTCGTCGGCCTCGGTGCCGGGGTGGTCGCCCTGTCGTCGGCCGACGCTGGCCTCGGTTTCGCCCTCCTCACCGCCGGCTCGATCGTCGCGGCGATCGGACCGCTCGCACTCGGGCCCGAGGCATCCGGCGAGATCGAGATCTCGGGACCGCGGACCTTACGGCCGATCGTGGCGGCCGGCCTGCTCGCCCTGCTCGCGGTTGCCTGGGGCGCTTCGGCTGTGGGGCCGTTTGCCGCCGTCGTCCCGGAGGGCCCGACGGACCCGACCGTCGAGATCGCGATCGGCCTTGGGTTCCTGGCCGTGGTCGGCGCCGTCATCATCAGGCTCGGTGCCCTCCCAGCGCACGTCTGGGCCGCTCGGTTCGTGGAGTCGGCCAACGCCGGGGCCATCCCGTCCACGCTCGGATGGGGCGCGGCGGGGTTCGGCCTGGTGGCCCTGGCGTGGGTGGAGGTGACGATCGCCCCGGTCGGCGCTCCCCTCACGACGGAGCGGACGATGATCGCGGTCGTCGCCATCGCGAGCATCCTGCTGGGCGCGATTGCGGCGTTCCTCCACGACGATCTCGAGCACATCCTCGGCTACTCGATCGTCCAGGACGCCGGGGTGGCGCTCCTGGCGTTCTCAGCCGGCGGGCCGGAGGCCGCGACGGCGGGCCGGGACTGGCTCGTCGCGATGGCGGCGGTGAAGTCAGGGCTCGCCGCATGGCTGCTCGTCACCCGGTCCACCTTCGGCGTTCGCCGCCTCTCCGTGCTGCACGGCTGGGCGCGGTCGTCGCCGGTCCTCGGGATCGCCTTCGTGGTCGTCCTCATCGGCGCCGTCGGGCTGCCGGGCATGGCGGCCTTCGAGGCCCGCGGCGCGCTGATCGAGCGTGCGGTCGGGGCGCCGCTCGGAACCGTCGTGCTCCTCGCGGCGTTCGCCCCGCTCATCTACCTCGGCCGTGTCCTCGCGGCAGGCGTCGGTCGGACCAGCGATGCGGTCCTCGCGGCCGGGGACCTTGGTCCGGCGCTCCGGAGGTTCCAGCCGGAGG
This sequence comes from Candidatus Sulfomarinibacteraceae bacterium, assembly GCA_035466655.1. GTDB lineage: Bacteria > Chloroflexota > Limnocylindria > Limnocylindrales > CSP1-4 > UBA5189. The sequence goes on along the minus strand of DATIUS010000226.1, from coordinate 12,378 downwards.
GCTGGACCGTGACGTCGGCGGTCACGGTCGTCCGCGCCGTGCCTGGCCTCGTCCGGGCCAACCGCTTCACCCTGGCCGCGGCGTCGGCGCTGGCCGTCGCCCTGATCGGCCTTGCCGTTGCGACGGGCGGAGTCGGGCCGGCCGGCTCGGGGTAGCCGGCACGGGTCAGGCCGGCAAGGGATGGCCGGCAAGGGATGGCCGGCTCGGGGTCAATCCTCTGAAGCGAGGACCCAGCGATCGATCTCCCGCTCGTAGTCGACGAGCTCGCTGCTCGTGAACCACAGGTCGATCTCGGCGGCGGCCGTCTCCGCGCTGTCCGACGCGTGGACGAGGTTCTGCGCCGTCTCGAGCGCGAAATCGCCGCGGACCGTTCCCGGGGCGGCCTCGTGCGGGCGCGTCGCCCCATTCATCGCCCGGACGACGGCGATCGCGTTGGGGCCCTCGAGGATCGCCGCCACGACCGGACCACTCGTGATGAAGTCGACGAGGCCACGGAAGAACGGCTTCTCGCTGTGGACGGCATAGTGGCGCTCGGCGAGGTCGCGGCTGACGGGCATGAGCTTCAGGCCGGCCAGGCGCAGGCCGCGTTCCTCGTAGCGGGCGAGGATCCGGCCTGCCAGCAGGCGCTGGACGCCGTCCGGCTTGATCAGGACCAGGGTGCGTTCGGTCACGGTGCCTCCACGCGGTATCGGGGTTCTCAAGGGGTCAGGGCGGCACAGGCTGCCGCCTGTGCCGCCCATTGTCGCGGCATCTCAGGATCGCCCGTCCGGCTCCGGCGCGCCGAGCGCCCTGCGGGCGGCGGCGAAGGCGGCCTCGGCCTCGAGGTGCCGGCCGAGGAGACGGCAGGCGTCACCCTCGACCGTGAGGCCGGCCGGATCGCGCCGGCGCCCGAGTGCTCCGAGGACAGCCGGGGCAAGCGTCGGGTCGAGGCGCAGGACGAGCGCGAGGCGGGCGACTCCTCGAGCCGCATCCGCCGCGTTCCCAGTGGCGAGCTCCCCCCGGGCAAGGGTGAGCTCGTCGGCCGGTTCGAGGCCTTCCAACGCCGCGGCGGCGCGAGCCGGCGGTTCCGCTGCGCTCGCTGGATCCGCGGTGGCGCCCGCCCCGCCCGGCGCGGACGGCCAGAAGGCCCGCCGGGGCATTCCCGCGAACAGACCCTCGAGCGCCTCCGCCGATACCGGACCGAGCGCCTCGACGTGGGCCCGCGCCTCGAACGGCTGGCCGGAGGCGGCCGCTGCCTCGGCCGCGATCACCGACGCAATCGGGCGGCTCCCTCCCATCGCCAGGTGATCGGCCGCGATGGCCCCCGCACCACCGAGGTCGCCGCTCCGCCAGCGCGCCTCGGCGAGATCCGCCGCACCATCGACATCGAGCTCGCCGCGCCAATGGAGATCCTCGAGCTCGGCCCGCGCGAGGGCCAGCCCACCGAGCCTCAGGTGGAGCACCGCGAGACGCCGATCCTCGGCGAGCCCGGCCGCCGCCGGAGCCGGCCCGCGACGCACGCCAGTCTTCCGGGCGCCGGGAGCGCCGGCCGCTCCGCCGCGAGCTTCCGCCGCTCCGCCGCGAGCTTCGGCCACGCCGCTGTGCTCGCTCCGGCCGCCGGCGCCGGTCATGCCGGCAGCCGGAGGCCGCGCTCGAGGCCCCGCAGGTGGCGCGCCGGTGCCACGACGGCCATCCGGAGCAGGTCGTCGCGGATCAGCGACCCCGCCAGCCGGTGGACGTCGGTGGCGGTCACCGCCGCGACCGCGGCGAGCGCCTCATCGAGGGTCAGGACGCGATCGTGGAGCGCCTCCTGCCCCCCGACCCAGGACGCGAGGTGGCGCGTCTCCTCCATCCGGAGCTCGAGGCCGCCCGACAGGTACGCCTTCGTCTTGGCAAGCTCGGCGTCCGGGATCACTTCGTCCCGGAGCCGCCGAAGCTCGAGCATGATCGCGTCGAGGGCGGCGGGCAGGCGCGCCGGGTCAACGCCGGCACTGACCTCGAGCGAGCCCGCGTCCGCATACTCCACGAGCCCGGAGCTGACGTCGTAGGCCAGCGCGTCACGATCCACGAGCGACAGGAAGAGCCGGCTGCTCATGCCGTCGCCGAGGACCGCGTTGAGGACGGACAGCGTCCATGCGTCGGGGTGGTCCCGGCGGAGCGCCGGCAGGCCGACGCACAGCTGGGCCTGGGCCGTATCGCGGCGACCCGCCAGCACCCGCTCGCCGGCCGGGAGCCCGGGCGCGCCGGCATACCCGCCCTCGACCCCGTTCCCGCGCCCGAACGCACGCTCGACGAGGCCGACCGCTTCGTCGTGGGCGATGTCCCCGGCAACGGCCACGACCGTGTTCGCCGGCCGGTAGCGGGCGGCCCAGAAGTCGCGGATCCGGACAGGCTCGAGGCCGTGGATGTCCGCCTCCTCCCCGCAGATCTCGCGACCGAGCGACCCGGCGCCGAACATCGCCCGCTGGAAGAGGATCTGGCAATACTCTGCCGGGTCGTCAAGGTAGCCGCGGACCTCCTCCACGATGACGCTCCGCTCCCGGTCGATCTCCGCCTCGTCGAGAGCCGGCCGGCAGATCAGCTCGCCGAGGACGTCGATCGCGCGGGTTGCCTCACGCCGCGGGACCCGGGCCCAGTAGACGGTGGCTTCCCGGTCCGTGGCCGCATTGAAGGAGCCGCCGACTCCCTCGATCGCCTCGCTCAGTGTCCGGGTCGAGGGATAGGCCGCCGTGCCCTTGAACGTCAGGTGCTCCAGGAAGTGGGCGGCGCCGATCTGGCCGTCGGCCTCGACCCGTGAGCCGGCGAGCACGTACGCGGCCACCGACACGGACCGGGAATCGTGGAGCCGGGCGCTGATGACCCTCGGCCCATCGGCCAGCTCCGTCCGCTCGAACATCGGCGCGATGGTACCCGCTCCGGGCGAGGAGCCCGGGCAGGGCGCGGAGCCGGGGCGAGGCATGGGACCAATGCCCGCGATACGGGCGTGCCGGATCGAGCCGGCCGGCGCCCCTCTCGGGCGCCGGCCGTGGTCATGCCTCCGAGGTCAGATGATCCCCTGGAGCCAGTCGCGGGCGAAGTAGACGAGGAACGCGATCGACACCACCCACATCAGCGGGTGGATCGCCGACAGCTTGCCCCGGATGACCTTGATGAACACCCACGACACGAAGCCGGCGCCGATGCCGACGGTGATGTCGTAGCTGAGTGGCATGAGGATGAGCGTCAGTAGCGCCGGGATGCCCTCCTCGGCGTCGCGGAAGTCGATGTCGCGGACCTGCCCGAACAGCAGGAAGCCGACGAGGATGAGCACCGGGCCGGACGCCTCGAACGGGACGAGCAGGACGAGCGGCGCGGCGACGATGCCGACGAGGAACAGGATGCCGGTCACGACAGAGGTGAAGCCGGTCCGACCGCCTTCGCCGACGCCCGCGGCGCTCTCGATGTAGCTCGTGTTCGAGCTGACGCCGGCGAACCCACCGGCGGCAGCCGCGACGGAGTCGACGAGAAGGACGCGCGACAGGTTCGGAACCTTGCCGTCCTCGGTCATGATCCCGGCCTCTTCGCTGATGGCCGTCACGGTGCCCATCGTGTCGAAGAAGTCGGACAGCATGATCGAGAAGATCACGAGGATCGCGGTCAGGAGGCCGAGCTTCTCGAACACCTCGGCCAGGTTGGCCTGGCCGATCGTCGACAGGTCGACGCCCGTGCTGAACAGATTGGTCGGGAACTCCTTCACGGTCCCAAGGCCGAGCTCGGTGACGATGATCGCGAGCGCCGTCGTGAAGACGATGCTGATGAGGAGGGCCGCCCGGACCCGCATCACGTACAGGGCCACGGTCACGGCGAGGCCGGCGAGCGCCACGACGTGGTTCATCGTCGTCGGGAAGACGAACTGCACCGGTGGGACCGCGATCCCGGTGGACTTCACGAGCCCGGCGTCGACCGCGCCGATGAACAGGATGAACAGGCCGATGCCCACCGCGATCGCCCGCTTCAGGCTCGCGGGCACCGCGTTCATGACGGCCTCGCGAAGCCCGACGAGGACGAGCAGGGCGATGACGAGGCCCTCGATGACGATCACGCCCATCGCGCCCTGCCAGGTCAGGCCTCGGCCCAGGATGAGGCCGAAGGCCACGACGCCGTTGAGGCCGAGGCCGGCCGCGATCGCGATCGGCACGTTGCCCACGACGCCCATCGCGATGGTCATGATCCCGGCGATCAGTGCAGTTCCCGCCCCCACCGCCACCGGGTCCGGCCCGACGAGCACGCCATCGGCGTTCGAGACGCCGAGGATCAGCGGGTTGAGGAAGATGATGTAGGCCATGACCGCGAAGGTCGTGACCCCGGCCTTGACCTCCGTCGCGAGGGTCGTCCCGCGCTCGGCGAACTTGAAGTACGACGCGATCGCGTCCACAGGCTGCGGACCTCCCTTTCCCTCCGGCGCACCGGCCCGGACGGGTCCGGTCTGCGCTTCGCGGGGCCCTCCGACCCCGGCCGCACCGCCGGGCGCGACGGGGCGATGGTAGCGCGCACGGGACCCCCCGGAACACCGATTTGCGCAGCATCTGCGGCAGGATCCGGGCCGGCCGCGCAGGGTCCCGCGACGTCAGGCGGGGTGGATCAGGCCCGGGGCGTCAGCCGTCCGCCGGCTCCGAGCCCAGGAGCTCCATCTGGACGTACCCGGACGTGTCGAAGGCGAGCTGCTCCGGGCCGAACGGCGACCGCCCGGAGGCATCGCCGATCGGGGCGAACTCCACGACCACCCGCTCGTCGCCCTGGACGAGCTCGTAGACGAGGAGCTGGTCCGGGCGGGTCGAGAACTCGAGATGCTCGAACGAATCGACGTTCAGGGTGACCGCGATCGGGGTGAAGTAGGTCGACACCTCCGGCTGGTCCACGACGACGCGCTCGACCCAACCGGTCCCGTGCGCCACGAGCTCGCGATCCCGGAAGTAGCGGTACGTCACGGTCTGCTTCACGAGGGGCCGGAGGAGGTTCAGCATGTCCTCGCGACTCGTGACGACGCCCTGGTTGACGAAGAACTTCGCCGGCGGCTCGCTGGGCACGGGCGTCTCCTCCGAGCTCGGGCGGATGAACGGCCACGATCGTACCCGATGGACCCGGCACGCGGGGACGGACCGCGCACGAGGCACGGGTATGATCCGGCCATGCTCCTCGCGATCGATGTCGGCAACACGAACGTCACCGTCGGCTGGTTCCGGAACGGACGCCTGGGCGGCTCGCGCAGGGCGGTGACGAATCCCCGTGCCAGCGCGGACGAGCTCGAGCTGCTCCTCGAGGGGCTGCTGCGACTTGACGACCTCTCCGTCGCGGACGTGTCGTCGATCGCCTGCGCGTCCGTGGTTCCTGCCGTGACGGCCGCGCTCGAGGTCGTCGCAGCACGACGGGAGCGTCCGCTCCTGCTCGCCGGCGTGGGCACGGTGCCGCTGCCGGTCCGCGTGGATCGCCCGGGCGAGGTTGGGGCCGACCGCCTGGTGAACGCCCTCGCCGCCGCGCGCCTGTACGGGACGCCGGCCGTGGTCGCCGACTTCGGGACGGCGACGACCTTCGACTGCGTCGCGTCCGACGGGGCGTACGTCGGCGGCGCGATCGCTCCGGGGCTGGAGCTCGGACTCGAGGCGCTCGCGGCGCGGACGGCGAAGCTCCCCCGCATCGAGCTGCGCGCCCCCGATCGGGCGATCGGGCGGGACACGGTCAGCGCGATGCAGGCGGGCACGGTCTTCGGCTACCAGGCGTTGGCAACGGGCCTGCTGGCCCGGATCCGCCGGGAGCTCGCGGAGAGCGCAGGCGTCCCCGAGACGACGGTCAGGACGATCCTCACCGGCGGCCTCAGCAGCGCGCCGTGGGCGGGCGCGATCGAGGGTGTCGACGTCATCGACCCGGATCTCACCCTCAAGGGTCTGGGAATCCTCCACGCCGAGGTGAGCGGCGGCGAGCCGCTCGAGCTCGGGCTCCGATGAGCGCGCGGTCGGGATGAGCGATCGAGGGGCGTCTGCTGGGCGCTTGGCCGGGCGCCTCGTGGCCCTCGGCGTGACCGGCTCGATCGCCGCCTACAAGGCCGTCGAGCTGCTCCGGCTCCTCACCGCCGAGGGTGCGGACGTCGTCGTTCTGCTCTCGCCGTCCGCGGCCCGGTTCGTGGGCCCACTGAGCTTCGCCGCGCTGTCGCGCCACCCGGTGGAGTCCGAGCTGATGGAGCTCCTGCCGGACGGACGGATCGGGCACATCGTGATCGCCGACAGCGCCGACGCGATCGTCGTCGCCCCGGCGACCGCCCACTGGCTCGGGTCGATGGCGAATGGCCTCGCCGGCGACGTCGTCACCGCCGCCTGCCTCGCGACGACCGCCCCGGTCGTCGTGGCGCCGGCGATGGACGGCGACATGTGGACCCACCCGGCGACCCAGGGCAACGTCGCACGGCTTCGCGACGCGTTCGGGTACGCGGTCGTGGCCCCGGAGCGCGGCGCGTTGGCGTCGGGCCAGTCGGGCGTCGGCAGGCTGGCGGAGCTCCCGGCGATCGTCGACGCGGTGGTCGGCGCGGTGGCCGGGCGTCCGGTTCGCCAGCCCAGCCCCGCCGGGCGTCCGCCGATCGCGGCGCGCTCGCCCAGCGACGCGGACCTCGTCGGACGGCACGTGGTGGTGACCGCCGGGGGGACCCGCGAGCCGATCGATCCGGTCCGCTACATCGGTAACCGCTCCAGCGGTCGAATGGGCGTCGCGCTCGCGGAGGCGGCCCTGGACCGTGGGGCGACGGTCACCTTGATCGCCGCGGCGGTGGAGGTCCCGCTGCCGGGCGATCGGGCGCGGGTCGTCCGCGTCGAAACGACCGGGGAGCTGCGCGGCGCGCTCCTCGAGGTGCTCTTCGGCGGTCCGGGAACCCCCGAGGCCGCTCGCTTCGACGCCCTCGTGATGGCGGCCGCCGTCGCCGATTTCACGCCGGCTCACCCGGCGGACCGCAAGCTGCCGCGCGGCAGGCCCCTCAGCCTCGAGCTCGAGCCGACGCCGGACCTCCTCGCCGAGGTCGCCCGGATCGCCCGGGGTCTCGACAGCATGGGCGCTGCCACCCGGAGCCCCGTCCTTCCGGCTCCGGTGCTCGTCGGGTTCGCCGCTGAAACCGGCTCCCTCGACCGCGCGGCCGACAAGCTCCGGTCCAAGCGGGTCGACCTCCTCGTCGCGAACGATGTCGCCGAGGCCGGTTCCGGCTTCGGGACGGACACGAACCGGGTCGTGATCCTCGACGCAGCCGGCGGGCGCGACGAGCTGCCGCTCCTCTCGAAGCGCGAGGTCGCGGACCGGCTGCTCGATCGAATAGCGGCGGCGTTGGACGCGCGAGACGCGGCGGGGCAGACTGCCGGCATGCAGGAGACCCCCCGATGAGCCTGACACCCGAGCCGGTCCGCCGGCTGACCGTGGCCGACATCGGCAGGATGCATGCCGACGGCGAGCGCCTGCCGATGCTCACCGCGTACGACTACCCGACCGCCCGGATCCTCGACGAGGCCGGGATCCCGATGCTCCTGGTCGGCGATTCACTCGGGCAGGTCCTGCTGGGCTACGACTCCACGGTGCGGGTGACGATGGGCGAGATGCTCCACCACACCGCGGCGGTGGTCCGCGGATCGCGCCGGGCCCTCGTGATCGGCGACATGCCGTTCCTCTCGTACAGCTCCCCGGACGACGCGGTCGAGAACGCCGGACGGTTCCTCCGCGAGGCCGGGGCCATGGCCGTGAAGATCGAGGGCGGCGTCCGGAGCGCCCGGATCGTCGAGGCGCTGGTCCGTGCCGGGATCCCAGTGATGGGCCACATCGGCTGGACGCCGCAGTCCCAGCACGGGTTGGGCGGCAAGGTCCGAGTCCAGGGCAAGACCCGTGCGGCCGCCCGGGCGCTGCTCGCCGACGCGGTCGCGATCCAGGACGCCGGGGCGTTCGCGATCGTCGTCGAGCTCGTTCCGGAGCAGCTCGCGGCGGAGATCACCTCGCGGCTGCGCATCCCGACGATCGGGATCGGCGCCGGCGCGGGCTGCAGCGGGCAGGTCCAGGTGGTCACGGACCTCCTGGGGCTCGGGACCTTCACGCCCCGCCACGCGCGCCGCTACGCCGACCTTCAGGGGACGATCGCGGCGGCGGCCGCGGCGTGGGCCGCCGATGTGGTGAACGGCACGTTCCCCGGTCCGGCGGAGACGGTCCGGATGGACGACGCGACGCTCGACGAGGCGCTCGGCCGGACCCCGGACGACCGGGTCGCGGGCCCCCTGGGCGACGGCCTGCCGGCCGGGATCCCACTCGACCGCGACCTCTGACGACTCGGGCAAATGGGGTCGCCTGGTCCCTGCCCCTGCCTCGGCCGTCAGGCCGGCGTCCGTGACTGAGGACCCCGGCACGCGGGTCGTGCGCACGCGCAGGGCGCTCCGCGAGGCGCTCGATATGCTGCCTCGCCCGGTCGGCCTCGTCCCGACGATGGGCTGGCTCCACGACGGGCATCGAGCGCTGATGGCCAGGAGCCGCGCCGAGAACGGGGCGACCGTCGTCACGATCTTCGTCAACCCGCGCCAGTTCGACGACCCGGGTGACCTCGCGCGTTACCCACGCAACGAGACCCGCGACCTGGACGCCTGCCGAGCGGAGGGCGTGGACGTCGTCTTTGCGCCCGCCGTCGAGGAGATCTACCCGCCCGGGTTCGACACGCACGTCACGGTCGACGCCCTATCGCGGCCGCTCGAGGGCGCCGCGCGGCCCGGCCACTTCGACGGGGTCGCGACGGTCGTCGCGATCTTGTTCGGGCTCGTTGGCGCGGACCGCGCCTACTTTGGCCAGAAGGACGCCCAGCAGGTCGTCGTCATCCGGCGGATGGCGGCGGACCTGGCGATCCCGACCGAAGTCGTGGCCTGTCCGACGATCCGCGAGGCCGACGGCCTGGCGATGTCGTCCCGCAATGTCCACCTGTCGCCGGCGGAGCGAGCCGCGGCTCCTGTGCTCCGGCGTGCCCTCCTGGCCGCCCGGGCGGCCTGGCAGGACGGCGAACGATCGGGCGACGGCCTTCGCACACGGATGCTCGCCACGCTCGCCGGCGAGCCGCTCGCCCTGGTCGACTACGTCTCCTGCGCGGACCCGGCGACGCTCGCCGAGCTCGACCGGGTCGACGGGCCGGCACTCCTGTCGCTGGCCGTCCGGCTCGGCGAGACAAGGCTCATCGACAACGAGCCGCTCGCCTGAACTCGGCTGACGCGCCGTGAGGCCCCAACGGATCGCGGGGCGGGCGCGAAGCGCGGTGCAGTTCGACCGTCGGGCAGGCGGCCCCGGCGTGCGCCTCAGGCCCGGGGAGCGCGCCGGGGCGCCTCGGTCGCGACGCCGAGGATCCGGTCCACATCGAGGTGGTCGGCGATGAGGCGCTTGATCAGCTCGATCTTCTCGACGTCGGACGGGTGGGTCTTGACGAGGAGATTGATGACCTCCGAGGCGACCGCGTACGTATCCCGCGGGACGAGCGTCGCGAACAGGTCCGCCCGGCGGATCGCGTCGATCACGGCCTGCCGCGGCCGGTAGCCGCCGGTCAGCACGAGCCCGATCGCCGGCCCCTCGTGGCCGCGTGGGGCAGGGCGGCCGCTTGCGGCGAGGAGCTCCGTGCGATCGACGCCGCCAGGCGGACCCATGAGGTGGGCCGTCGTGAGGGTGAGGATCACGTCCTCCCGGTCACCCGGCACGATCACCAGCGTGCCCGGCCCGACCCGCTCGAGCATGTGCCCCGGCTCCATCGCCCCGATCGCCACCCCGTCGATCACCCGGTCCAGGTCCGGACCGGCGTGGATCTGCTCCCCGCCCACGCCCTCGAGGATCATCTCGAGCGTCGGGTTGGAGAGGATCGGGCTGATCGGGAGCGTCCCGAGCAGGGGAATCCCGTACGGGGCAAGGCCGCGTTCGATCACCCGAGCGATGCCGGGTTGCGCGGCCGGGTCCACCTTGTTGACGATCGCTCCGGCGACCGTCACGCCGTGGCGCTCGAAGAACGCCGCGTTGAGCACGATCTCGTCGATGGGCCGCCCGACGCCGCCCTCGCTGACGATGATCGTCGGCGTCCCGAGCATGGCCGCGACGGCGGCGTTCGAGACGCCGATCACGGCGCCGACGCCCGCGTGGCCCGTGCCTTCGATGAGCAGGAGGTCGTGGTGCGCGAACGCGGCCTGCGCCTGGAGGATCTTCGCCCCGAGGTCCTCGACCACGTCGCCGGCGATGTACGACTTCGTGAACCCCCGTGGGATGTGGACCGGGCTCATCACCCCGTACGGCTCGGGCAGCCCGAACGTCTCGTGCATGAGGACCGCGTCCTCGTCAGCCGGCACGCCGTGGTCGAGGACCGTTCGCTGGCCGACGGGCTTCATGAAGCCTGCCCGGAGCCCGCGCTCGATGAACCCGTTCAGCAGCCCCAGCGCGGCAGTCGTCTTGCCGCGGTTCTGGCCGGTCGCCGTGAGGTAGACCTGGCGCATCGGAGTCAGCGACCTCCCCGGGGTGTCAGCGCCCGCACGCCCGGCGCTGGGGCGACCCCCCGGCCGGCCATCGGCGAGTCGATCCCGGGGCGGAGCTCCGCGACGTCATCGGCCGGGGACGTCAGCCGTGGGCCGAGGTCTTGCGCTCGATCAGCTGGAGGGCCTCCCGGAGCCGCACCACCGTCTCCGCATCGACGACGTCCGGCTCGAGGTACGGGCCGAGCCGATCCATCACGTCGGCAACGAGCCCGAGGAAGACGGCCGCATCGGCGACGAAGAACTGGGGCTCGTTGTTGTAGCGGACGAGCGTCAGGCGACCCTGCAGGACGCGCCGCTCCTCGACGTGCGCGATCTGGGTCGCGAAGTTGTGGCCCTGGATTCCGTCAGGGTTGTTGAGGAAGTTCAGGGCGTTGTCGATCGCGAGGCCGAACCGCGCCCGCCAAGCCACGAGGCGCTCGTGCACCTCCGGGGGGATGCGAACCTCCGCCACCTCGTCGAAGACCTCGGGCGCCACGGTCAAAAGACCCACCAGGGTGGTCCCCGCCCGGCCGCCGAGCATCACCTGGAGGCTCCGCTCGAGGGTGAACACCTCGGAGTCGAAGCGCGGGCTGGTGATGACGTCGGTCAGGAGGTCCTCGACGTTGTCGAGGGTGCCCGGCTCGGCCACGGCGTTGGCGAGGTGGGCGATCTCCTCCTTGAACAGGAACTTCTCTTCGTGGTCGAGCATGGCCGGGATGGTAGCACCCGGAATCGACCGGCCCCGGTTCGACGCCGGGGCCGGATCGCTCAGGGCCGGATCAGCCGGCGGTTACGGGTACAACCCGCGCATCTGCATCGCGTCGGCGACCCGCTGGACCGCAAGGAGGTAGGCGGCGGTTCGCATGTCGCACTGCTCGCGGCGGGCGATGGCCAGGACCGACGTGAAGGCCTTGACCATGATCTCCTTGAGCTTGGCGTTGACGACCTCCTCGCTCCAGTGGTCCCGGTTGAGGTCCTGGACCCACTCGAAGTAGGACACCGTGACGCCGCCAGCGTTGCACAGGATGTCCGGGATCATGAACTTCGAGTTCTTCCAGAGGATCCGGTCCGCCTCGGGCGTGGTGGGGCCGTTGGCGGCCTCGGCGATGAGCCTCGCCTTGATGTTGCCCGCGTTGCGCTCCGTGATCTGGTTCTCGAGGGCCGCCGGGATGAGGATGTTGCAGTCGACCTCGAGAACCTCGGCGTTGGTGACGTCCGCTGCGCCGGGGAAGCCCTGGACCGTCCCGTGCTCCTTCTTCCAGGCGATCACCCGGTTGATGTCGAGCCCCTCCGGGTTATGGATGCCGCCGGTCGAATCCGAGACGGCGACGACCGTGGCGCCTTCCGCACTGATCAGCTGGGCGGCGATGGAGCCCGCGTTCCCGAATCCCTGGACCGCGACCCTCGCCTTCGGCAGCTCGATGCCCAGATGGCGGGCCGCCTCGACGATGCAGTAGACGGTGCCCCGGGCAGTCGCCTCGTTGCGACCCTCGGAGCCACCAAGGCTGATCGGCTTGCCCGTCACGACGCCCGGCACCGTGTAGCCGGCGTGCATCGAGTAGGTGTCCATCATCCAGGCCATGATCTGGGCATTCGTGTTGACGTCCGGGGCCGGGATGTCCTTCTCGGGGCCGACGAGGACCTCGATCTCGGTGAAGAAGCGTCGCGTCAGCGCCTCGAGCTCCCGCATCGACAGCTGCTTGGGGTCAACGATGACGCCGCCCTTGCCGCCGCCATACGGGATCCCGACCACGGCGCACTTCCAGGTCATCCACATCGCGAGGGCCTTGACCTCGTCGATCGAGACGTCCTGGTGGTAGCGGATGCCGCCCTTGGCCGGCCCGCGGCCGAGGTTGTGCTGGACCCGGTAGCCGCTGAAGAC
>DATIUS010000225.1:0-1667 GCA_035466655.1 Candidatus Sulfomarinibacteraceae bacterium | reverse complement strand
GGCCCAGCTCCTGCTCGGCCTCGAGGATGCCGTCGCCGCGGCCCAGGCGACGCAGCGCGATCGGGTCACCGGGCAGACCTCGCTCTTCGACATCGGCGCCGCCGAATCCGCCCTGTTCGAGCGGCCGCTCCCGGCGGCGACCGAGGTCCCGATGCGCGAGCGGCTTCGCTGGGAGAAGGAGCTTCTGGGGCTGTACCTCTCCGAGCACCCGATGGGCGAGGTCGCCGAGCAGGTCGGCCGGTTCGTCAACGCCTACTCGGGCGACCTCAAGGACGAGGCCCTCGACGGCCAGCGCGTCGTCGTCGGTGGCATCGTGACCGGCCTGCGAACGGTCGTCACCAAGCGGCAGGAGTCGATGGCCATCGCCACCATCGAGGACCTCCAGGGCTCCATCGAGGTCGTGGTCTTCCCCCGCCTCTACGAGACGACCCGGGCGACCTGGCGCGACGGCGCGATCCTCCTCGTGGCGGGCCGGGTCGACCACAAGGGCGAGGAGGTCTCGCTGCTCGCCGACCTGGCGGCCGACTGGGACGACGCCGTCCTGCGCGGGCCCGAGGTCTTCGCGCGGGAGGTCGCGGCCGGCGACCGATCCGGCGGCCGCGGCGCCAACGGCCAGCGGCGCCAGATCGTGGCGGCCGGACCCGGGCGGGCCGCTGCCGGCGGCCCTGGGGTCGTGCCTGGCAGCGGAGGCCCCGGCGTGCCCGGTGCGCCCGGGTCGCTCGCCCTGGCCACCCAGGATCCGGGGACCTTGCCGCCCATCCGACCGGCCGAGCCGGTCAGCACGTACATCCCGGGCCCCGGGTCGGATGGCGCCGGCGACGACAGCGAGGAATCGGCCGTGCCGGACGAGGCCCGGGCGCGGATCCTCGCCGACGCGAGCGCGGATGCGCCGATCGCGGCCGGGCCCGACACGATCCTGCACGTTCGATTCGAGAGCGCGGCCGCCCCGGACCGCTTGGTCAGCGCCATGGAGCAGTTCCGCTCGCTCCTGCGCGATCGTCCTGGATCCACCCGCGTCGTGATCCACGTCCCGACGCCCGGCGGCGGAGGGTCGCTGCCGATGGAGCTGCGCCTCGGCGTCGCCTACGACACCGAACTCGTCGCCGAGGTCCGGCGACGACTCGGCGAGGGCCTCGTGGACCTTCGGCTCGCGAGCGCCTGACCGCCCTCCGCGGGCGCATCGGGGCCGGTGGCCCTCAGGGCGCGGGGTCGATCGCCACGACCGTCGCCGACCACGGGCAGTAGCGGTCGCCCGTGAGGACGCCGGCCTCCACGTCCGAGGGGAGGCCGTCGCAGGCCTCGATCGTCGTGTCCGCGAAGGCGAGATCCTCCGGATCGAGCGACCACGACCAGCCGGCATTGACCCCGGCCTCGGGCACGATGCGCCCGTTCGGGATCGCGGGCACGTCCTCGCCGGCCAGCAGGCGGGTCGCGGTCGCGATGTCGTCCGCGTGCGTCAGGAGCGTCTTGAAGCGCTCACCACCGGCGACCTCGAACGTCACGACGACCGGCCGGCCGAGCTCGGGTGTCACGCTCGCCGGATCGCCCTGCCCGGTGACGCACGCCGCCGAGGCGAGCACGACCGCCGCCATGAGCGCGAGCCGGCGCATCGGGGCGGCTCAGGTCCGGCCGGCGATCCGGCGGACCTCCTGGACGGAGGTCAATCG
>DATIUS010000224.1:0-17704 GCA_035466655.1 Candidatus Sulfomarinibacteraceae bacterium | reverse complement strand
TCGATCCGGTAGAACGCCTCGGTCGGGACCACGATCGGGGTCAGTCCGGGGAGCTCGAAGTCGGCGCCGGCCGGCAGCCCGGCCGGTGCCTCCACCGCCGGGAGCGAGCCCGCTGCCGGCACGCGCTGGCGATCGAGGAGCGTCCGGCCGACCGCGCCCGCCGCGATCGAGGCGAAGGCGAGACCTCCGCCTCGGAGCAGGAGCATCCGTCGGGACCAGTCGGGCGTCGCCGCCGCGAGGGTGCTCGGGACGGCGCTCTCGCCGGAGCCGTCGTCTCGCCCGTTGCCGCGTCCGGCGTCAGCCGAGGGTCCCGCCAGGCGGAGCAGCCGATCCAGGGCCGTCGCGCCGACCGCGAGCTCGGCCAGTCCGCCGGCCACGGCGAACGCCGGCAGGACGTCTGGGTCGCGCAGTCCGGCGACGGCTCCCAGGACGACGAACGCCGCGAGGGTCGTGGACGCGAGTCCGGCGCGCCCGCGGGCGAGGAGCCCGAGCCCGGCGCCGATTGCCAGCGCGGCGGCCAGCACCAGCACCTCGAGGGCCAGCTTGTCGGCCGTCCCGAAGAGCGAGACGACGAGCTCCTTCGCACCCGGCGGCTGGAGATCGACGATGATCCGGCCGACCGAGAGAATCGGGGAGGGGACGCCGGCGATCAGGCCGGCAAGAAGCTCGCCGGTCGCGATGGCCGCACCCGTCGCGACCAGCCCCGCGAACGCGGCGGGAAGATTGTCCCGAGCGTTGGTCATGGTGGGACCGTATGGCGCCGGGATGACGCGATCGTGACGGGGCTCACCGCCGCCCGGCCGCGCGGGCGGCGAACCGTCCGTTCGAGCGATCCACAACGAGTGGCAGCCCGAAGGCAGCGGACAGCGGGCCGGACGCGAGCGCGGTCTCGATCGGCCCGGAGGCGACGGCGCGTCCTTCGCCGAGGACGAGCGCGTGCCCGAATCCGGGAGGGATCTCCTCGACATGGTGGCTGACGAGGACGATCGCCGCGAGCGTCGGATCGCGCGCCAGCGCCTCGAGATCGTCGATGAACGCCTCGCGAGCTCCGAGATCCAGCCCGGCCGCCGGCTCGTCGAGGAGGAGCAGCCGCGGGTTCGGCATCAGCGCCCGGGCGATCTGGACGCGCCGCCGCTCGCCGGTCGAAAGGAGTCCGAACGGCCGGTCGGCGAACCCCCCGACACCCATCCGGGCCAGGAGGTCTCCGGCTCGTGCCCGGTCCTCGTCCGTGTAGTGGTGCCACCACGGGGCCAGTGCCGCGTGGCGCGCGGTCATCACCACGTCGAGCGCCGGCATGTCGTCGGAGATCACGCGCTCGAGGCCGCTCCCGGCATAGCCGATCGTCTCTCGCAGCGCCCGCGTATCCACCGCGCCGATCCGCTCCCCGAGGACCGAGACGGCCCCCGTGGACGGCCAGAGGTACGTCGAGGCGACGTGGAGGAGGGTCGTCTTGCCGGAGCCGTTCGGGCCGAAGACGACCCATCGCTCGCCGGCGCATACCGTCCAGTCGATCGGCCCGAGGATCGTCCGCCCGGACCGCCGGACGGCGACAGCTTCGAAACGCAGGACTTCAGCCGGTTCCTGAACGGGCATGGCATCGATGGTACGTCGGATGGCTATGATCTCTGGATGCCGACCCCGAGCCACCGATGATCGACGTCGCCTTCCAGCTGGACCTCGCGGTCCGGCTCCTCGTCGCGGCCGGGCTGGGCGCGGCCGTGGGCGCCGAGCGCGAGATCCACGGCCACCCGGCGGGGATCCGGACCCACATGCTCGTTGCCCTCGGGTCCGGGCTGTTCACGGTGATGTCCATCTATGGGTTCCTCATCGAAGGTTCTGCGGTCGCCCCGGTGGACCCGACCCGGATCGCGGCCCAGATCGTGTCCGGCATCGGCTTCCTCGGCGCCGGCGCGATCCTCAAGGATGGCGTGGTGATCCGTGGCTTGACCACGGCCGCCAGCCTCTGGGCAACCTCTGCGGTCGGGATGGCGGCCGGGGCCGGCGAGTACGTCCTGGCGATCGTCGCCGGGGTCATCATCCTGGTCAGCCTGTGGCCGATCAACCTGCTCGCGGAGCGCCTCCACGGCTCAAACCTGCCCGAGGTCCAGCTTCGGCTCAGCCTCACCCGAGTCGAGGCGCTCGGGGAGGTCTCAGCGGCGTTGGCAAACGGCAAGGTGGACATCGGGGCGATCCAGACGCAGCGGATCGGCAAGGACAACTACCGGGCGGACCTGGCGATCCGGGGACGGAGCACGACCGCGATCGCCGCCGTGCTCGAGGTGATCGACGAGATCCCCGGCGTGGAGATCGTCTCGACGAGCCAGGCCGACTGACCTGGGCGGCAGCCGCGATGACCGATCTGCCGCCGCGATGACCGATCTGCCGCCGCGATGACCAACCTGCCGCCGCGCGCTCGCGACCTCGGCATCGTCATCGGGGAGGGGAGGCCGGGGCCGCACAACGCCATCACGGACGTCCGGGGCGTCCGCGTCGGCCATACCACGATCATCGAGGGCGACGGCCCGCTCGTCGTCGGCAAGGGGCCCATCCGGACCGGGGTCACGGTGATCGTCCCGCACGACGGGGACATCTGGACCGAGCCGCTCTTTGCCGGCTGCCACACCCTGAACGGCAACGGCGAGCTGACCGGCCTCGAGTGGGTCCGCGAGGCCGGGCTCCTGCACAGCCCGATCGCGATCACGAACACGCACTCGGTCGGGGTGGTCCGCGACGCCCTCGTCGGCCACGCGGTCCGGACCCGGCCGGCGGGCTCGGCCTACTGGTCCCTCCCGGTCGTCGGCGAGACGTGGGACGGACGGCTCAACGACATCGCCGGACAGCACGTCCGCCCGGAGCACCTCGAGTCCGCACTCGAAACGGCTGCCCCCGGGCCGGTGGCGGAGGGCGGCGTCGGCGGCGGCACGGGGATGGTCTGCCACGAGTTCAAGGGCGGGATCGGAACCGCCTCGCGGATCCTGCCGCCCGGCCTCGGAGGCTGGACGGTGGGGGTCCTCGTCCAGGCCAACTACGGCCGGCGCGGGCTGCTGCGCATCGACGGAGTCCCCGTCGGCCGGGCGATTCCGGTTGCCGAGGTGCCGTCGCCGTGGGAGCTCACGCGCCGCGGGATCGGCTTCGCCGAGGGGCCGGTGGCCGGCCCCGATCGAGAGGGCTCGATCATCATCGTCGTGGCCACGGACGCGCCGCTCCTGCCCCACCAGTGCGCCAGGCTGGCGCAGCGAGCGGGTCTCGGCCTGGCCCGCAGCGGCGGGCTCGGCGCGACATCGTCGGGGGACCTGTTCATCGCCTTCGCGACGGGCAACCGCGGGATGCCTGCAGGCGAGACTCCCCCGGAGACGAACGGCGTCCTCGCGGTACGGGCCCTTGCGGACCCGGCGCTTGATCCCCTTTTCGAAGCGACCGTCGAGGCGACCGAGGAGGCGATCGCCAACGCCCTCGTGGCTGCCGCGACGATGACCGGCCGGGACGGGATCACCGCGCACCGGCTCCCGCACGACCGACTCCGCGAGGTCATGGCGAAGTACGGCCGGCCGCCCGGGTAGCGGAGCCCGGGGCCTCCGGCCGCCGCGACCTGCTTCCCGGTTGCGTTCTGCTGGCAACGACAAACGGCCGGAATCTCGACCGCCGGGCCTGCGGCACCGCCCGATTCGGGGCAGGCGTTCTCTCGTGGGCAACGAGCAGCGGGAAGCGAGCCCCGGTCCCACCCTGTCGCCGGGATTCAGCCCGTTGGTTCTCCTCGGGAGAACTCGCTGATCGCCGCGAGGGGCGAGCCGCTCGATTCGACGAGCCGGGGGCCGGCTGCCACGCTACGGCAACACGTTGCAACAGGTGGGGAGCTCGGCGTCCAGTGCACTTGAACTTCGCGATCGATCTCGCCGCCGCCGGTGGCCTCGGCCTCATCTGGACGGCGCTCGTCCTGGGGTTCCGGCACGGTTTCGACTGGGACCACATCGCGGCGATCAGCGACGTGACCTCGACGACCGCGACGGCCGACGCGGCGGAGGCGGTCCATGCCGAGTCCCACTCCGTGGCTGCGCCTGCCCGAACGCACGGTCACGGCGGCCTCGAGGAAGTCCGCGTCCACGCTTCGGCGGCCGACCATCCGCATGCCCACGTCGCCGCGCCGGGGGTCCAGGTGGGACTCACCGCCGAGGGCCATGTCGCGGTCCCACCGGTTCGGGCCCGGTTCGGCCAGGAGGAGCGCCGGGCGCTCAGGCTCGGCACGCTGTACGCCGTCGGACACGGCATCGTCGTCGCCATCCTCGGGACGCTCGCGCTCGTCTTCGGCACCGTCCTGCCTGACTGGGTGGATCCGATCATGGGTCGGGTGGTTGGCGTCACGCTGATCCTCCTGGGGGCGTGGGTCTTCATCTCGCTCTACCAGTACGCTCGCCACGGCCGGCCCTTCCGCCTGCGGAGCCGGTGGATGCTCGCCTTCGACACGGCCCGCTATGGCTGGCGGCGGTTCCAGGCGCGCCTTCACGGCCACGAGCACGCCGACCCGATCGAGATGACCTCGTACGGACCGAGGACCGCGCTCGCGGTCGGGATGATCCATGGCATCGGAGCCGAGACGGGGACCCAGGTGCTCCTCATCGCCGCCGTCGGCGGGGCCTCCAGCCAGGGCCTTGGCCTGCCGATGATGATCGCGTTCATCGGCGGCCTCCTCGTCGCGAACTCGATCATCGTGCTCATCACGGCGACGGGCTTCGTCGCGAGCCGGGCCCGGGAACGGATCTACATCGTCGTCGGCGTCGTCGCCGGGGCGTTCAGCCTCGCCATCGGCCTGGTCTTTCTGCTCGAGCTCGAGGGCGCGCTCCCCGCGATCGACGCCTGGCTGGAGAGCATCGGCATCGGCTGACTGAACCGCGATGCGCTGCGAGCCCCGGCGCGGAGAACGCGGCGAGCGCCGGCCCGGACCCGGGTCCGCTCGGCCGGACTGACCGCGATCGGATCCCGGATAGGCTCCGGCCTCGCGGTCTCCGCTGGACACCGCAACGCATCAAGTGCGAATCGGACCCATAGCGCCGCCGTCCACAGCGTCGCCGGACGCATCCCATATCTGTGCCACCCCCGGTCATCCTGGCCGATGACCGCCATCTGAGCACGGTGCGGGTCGCCAGCCGCGGACGGCAGGGTCGAGAGCCGAGATTCGTGGGTTCCCCGATCGCGGCACGGGCGTCGAGTGTGGTCAAGGCCGGGTCATGGACCAGCTCGGGCCCTCAAGACGGGTTCGAACCGCTCCCGGACCCGGACAGCGCTCCCCGGAGGAGCATTGGCCAGGAAGCTGGGCCGAGCCGTGCTCAGCACGAACGCTGGGATTTCTGGCTGGGCCGTCCGCAAATGGTTGCACGCCGGGCCCGGCTGGCGCATTATGCGGCGACGATGTCACTGCACTCGCGCTCGATGTGTATGCGCTGGCGGCCCCGCCGTACGGAGGATGGGGTCTGAGGTCCCGCGCACACTGACAGACGCAGGAGCGGGACCGAAGACGAGGTCCCGGGGCCGCGGATCCTGAAGGCAGGAGCCGCGGTCTTTTTTTGTCCTCCGAACCACGCGACGGGTGGCCGCCAAACCCCACGACCCCTCCCCGGGGTCCCGGGATCCAACGCGTTCGACTCCCTTGCATCCGGAGGCCATGACTCCCATGACATCGTTCGGCTACCAGCAACTCGTGCGTGGCACGGCGGCCGCGCTCGGCGCGGCGCCGGAAGCCGCCCTGGCGACGTTCCGCGTGGAAAGCCGCCAGGAATCCGGCCTGCGGAGCCGTGTCACCACCCGCTCGTTCGAGGTCGGGGTCGACGAGCCGTCGAGCCTCGGCGGCACGGACACCGCGCCGAACCCGGTCGAGTACGCCCTCGCGGCCCTCGCGACCTGCCAGGAGATCACCTACCGCCTCCACGCGGACGCGCTCGGCATCCCGCTCGACGGCGTGTCGGTGGCGCTCGAGGGTGAGATCGACTTGCGGGGCTTCTTCGCTGTCGATCCGGCGGTGCGGCCAGGCTTCCGAGCGATCCGCGGCACGGTGACCCTCGACAGCCCCGCCGGCGAGGCCGATCTCGCCCGCCTCAAGGCCCACGTTGACGCGCACTGCCCGGTTCTCGACCTCCTGTCGAACGCGACGCCGGTCGAGCTCGAGCTCCTGGCGCGACCCGCAGCCGCCGACGCGGCCGCCTGACGTCCCCACCATCTCACCAGAAAGGACTTCCGTCATGACCACGCTCGACCCGACGACCCTGCACGCCGAGACCGTCGCCCTCCATGCCGGCCAGGCGCCGGATCCGGCGACCAACGCCCGGGCCGTCCCGATCTATGCGACGACCTCCTACGTGTTCAACGGGGCGGACCACGCCGCCCGGCTGTTCGCGCTCGAGGAGTTCGGGAACATCTACACACGGATCATGAATCCCACCACAGGTGTCTTCGAGGAGCGGGTCGCCGCCCTCGAGGGTGGGGTGGGGGCGCTTGGGCTCGCCTCCGGCCAGGCGGCCGAGACCCTGACGATCCTCAACCTCGCCCGCGCCGGCGACAACATCGTGTCGTCCTCCAGCCTGTACGGCGGCACGTACAACCTCTTCGCCCACACCCTCCCGAAGGTCGGGATCACGACCCGCTTCGTCGACGGGACGCGGCCCGAGGCGTTCGCCGAGGCGATCGACGAGCGGACCAGGGCGGTCTTCCTCGAGACGATCGGCAATCCACGGCTCGACGTCCACGACCTGCGAGCCATCGCCGACGTGGCCCACGCAGCCGGCGTCCCACTGGTGGTCGACAACACGTTCGCTCCGCTCCTGGCTCGGCCGATCGAGCATGGCGCGGACATCGTCATCCACTCGGCGACGAAGTGGATCGGCGGCCACGGCACCGCGATCGGCGGCGTGGTCGTCGACGGCGGGAACTTCGACTGGGCGGGCTCCGGGCGTTTCCCCGACTTCGTCGAGCCGGACCCCTCCTACCACGGCGTCCGCTACGTGGATGCGTTCGGCAGGCTGGCCTTCATCCTCAAGCTCCGGGTCCAGCTCCTCCGCGACCTCGGCCCGGCGCTGTCGCCGTTCAACTCGTTCCTCTTCCTCCAGGGCCTCGAGACGCTGCCGCTCCGGATCGCCCGTCACTCCGAGAACGCGCTCTCGATCGCCAGCTGGCTGGAGGCGCGCCCTGAGGTCGCCTGGGTGTCCTACCCGGGTCTGCCGTCGCACCCGTCACACCGGCTGGCGAAGCAGTACCTCACCGGTGGGTTCGGCGGAATCGTCACGTTCGGCGTTCGGGGCGGCGCAGAGGCCGGCCGCCGGCTCATCGACGCGGTCAAGGTGTTCAGCCTCCTCGCCAACGTCGGTGACGCCAAGTCGCTCATCATCCACCCGGCCTCGACCACCCACCAGCAGCTCGCGGCCGAGGACCAGCTGGCGACCGGGGTGACTCCGGACCTCGTCCGGCTGTCGGTGGGCCTCGAGCACGTCGACGACCTCATCGCCGACCTCGAGGCGGGGCTCCGGGCGGCGGTGGCACTTGCGCCGGACCGGCCGCTGGCCAGTGCGGGAGCCTCCTGATGGGCGCGACCGCCGTGGTACGTCAGCTCGACGTCGCGCCGCCGCCGCTCAGTTCGGGCAGGCTCGAGTTCGCCCCGCTCGGGTCGTTCGGGCTCGACTCGGGCGCCGTCCTGCCTGAACTCGTCGTGGCGTATCGCCACGACGGGCCGGCACCTCCGGCACCACAGGTCCTCGTCATCCACGCCCTCACGGGGTCGGCCGACGCGGCCGGCGACTGGTGGGAACCGCTGATCGGACCGGACAAGGCTCTCGACATCGGCCGGGTCGGGGTCCTGTGCGCGAATCTGCTCGGCGGACGCTACGGGACCACGGGACCCACGTCGCGCAACCCACGGACCGGACGGCCGTACGGCCCGACCTTCCCGCGCGTGACGCCGCGCGACCAGGCGCGCGCCCAGTGGGCGGTCGCCGACGCAACGGGGATCGAGCGGTTCGCGCTCGTCACCGGCGGCTCGCTGGGCGGGATGGTCGCCCTGGAGGTCGCCCTCGAGCGGCCTGGCGAGGTCGATCACGTGCTGCCGATCGCAGCCCCCACGGCCACCGGTCCGCTGGCGATCGCCTGGAATCATCTCCAGCTCCGGCTCATCGAACACCTCGGGACGGACGGCATGGCGCTCGCGCGGCAGCTGGCGATGACGACGTACCGGAGCGAAGTCGACTTCGACGCGCGATTCGGCCGAGGGACCGAGCCCGACGGTCGCCACTCGATCGTGTCGTACCTCGACCACCAGGGCCGGAAGCTCGTCGAGCGCTTCGACCCGGACACCTATCGCATCCTCGCCGGCGCGATGGATCACCACGACATCGGGCGCGGCCGCAACGGGGTGGGACCCGCCCTCACGACGCTGGCCGAGGCCGGCGTCCGGCTCACCGGGCTCGGGATCGGCGGCGACATCCTGTACGGGCCGGACCAGGTCCGTGCGCTCGTCGCCGAGGCGGCTGCCGCCGGGGTGGAGGCGCAGTACCGCGAGCTCCGTTCGACGAAGGGGCACGATGCGTTCCTCGTCGAGTGGGATCAGCTCACGGCAATCCTCCGCGAGGCGCTCAGGGTGAATCGATGACCGCTGGGTCGAGCCGCGCCATGGGCCGCTGCGCGTGTCCCGAGCGGGTCTCAGGCCCGCATGTCACCCGCCCGCGCTTCACGACAAACAACCCAGCGACAGGAGATCACGATGTCCAGCCAGATCCTTGCGCCATCCTGCGCGAATCTCGACCTCGGTGCGTTCGACTCGACTCGCCGCGCCGTCGCTGCCGACCCGACGGCCGGACGGGGTAGCTTCACGACCGTCACGACGTGGACGGACGCCGCCCGCGCCCGCACCGTCGCCCGCTCCTTCACGATCGAGACCGATGAGCCGGCGCCGCTGGGCGGCACCGACCGGGCGGTCGACCCGATGGAGCTCCTCCTCGCCGCCCTCGGTACCTGCCTGACGATCGGCTGGGTGACCGGCGCGGCGAAGCGGCGGATCGACTTCCGCTCGCTCGTCATCCGGGTCGAGGGCGACTACGACCTCGCAGGCTATCTGGCCCTCGACGAAGCGGTCCGGCCGGGCTTCTCCTCGCTCCGCTACACGGTCGAAGCCGACACCGACGCCCCATCGTCGGTGCTCGAGGAGATCCGTCGAGCGGCTGAGGCGACCTCGCCAATGTTCGACAACATCGCCCGTCCGACGCCGGTGAGGGCGCGGGTCGTCACCGCAACAGCCGCCGGCCGATGAGTCTTGCACGGCGACCGATCGGCCCACCGGGCCTCGTGCCGGTGAGTTCACGAGCAATGGTTGCATCGGCTCGCGGTTCTATGCAATAGTTCCGCCATGCGCCGCATCTTCTCGAGCGAGTCGAAGAAGAAGCTCTGGCGGCCCTGCCGGGAGGCACGGGCCCTGGGGCTCTGACGGCGCGCGTAGACGACGACCGAACGGGGCCTCCGGGAACGGAGACCTCAGGGGCCGCGGACACCACGATCGGTGACCGCGGCTCTTTTGTTGTCTCCGTCACGGCGGGCCCTCGACGGATCTGGAGGGCGAATCGACATGGACATCGCGATCCTCGGCGAGGGCGGCCTCGGCCGCTCGGTCGCCGCCGCCGGCGCCGAACGGGGCGACACCGTTCGCACCGTCGGAAGACCGGGTTCCGGTCGCCACGATCCCGCCACGCTGGCGGGTGCCGACGTCATCGTGGAGGCGTCCCGTCCAGATGCCGTGGTCGGCAACCTGCGGGCCGCCCTCGACGCGGGCTGCCGGCGGGCGGTCATCGCGACGACAGGCTGGGCCGCGGACCGGCCGATCGTCGAGGCCCTCCTCGTCGAGCACGGGGCGGCTGCGGTCGTCGCCTCGAACTTCAGCCTCGGGGTCGCGCTCTTCGGCCGCCTGGTCGACGCGGCGGTCGGGCTGTTCGGTCCCGTCCGGTCGTTCGATCCGTACCTCGTCGAGTGGCACCGCCGGACCAAGCTGGACCGGCCGTCCGGCACGGCCGCCGACCTGGCGCGGCGGATCGTCGCGGCGCATCCGGGCAAGCGGCGGGTCGCCGATGGTGGAGCCGGTGGGCGACCCGATCCCGACGAGCTCGAGGTGGTCTCGATCCGCGCCGGGGCGTCGCCCGGCATGCACCTGGTCGGCTTCGACTCGCCGGGCGAGACGGTGGAGCTCCGCCTGACCGCCCGGGATCGCTCGGCCTACGCGGCCGGGATCCTGGCCTCCGCCGACTGGCTCGTCCGCGAGCCACGGCCGGCCGGCCTCCACCCGTTTGTGCCGATCGTCGACGAGCTGCTCGCCGGCGCTCCCGTCGCCTGATCCCGACAGTTCAGAAGGAGAGATCACCATGGCCCGAATCGCTCGAACCACGACCCGGCGTCCCGCGCTGCGCGGCGCCTTCACCGCGCTCGTCACCCCGATGATGCCCGACGGCGCCATCGACGAGCCGACGTTTCGGCGGCTCGTCCGCTGGCAGGTGCTCGCCGGGATCGACGGGCTCGTTCCGTGCGGGACCACCGGGGAGGCACCCACCCTGTCCACGGCCGAACGTGAACGGCTGATCGAGCTCACCGTCGAGACGGTCGGCGAGCGGCCGTCCCGCTCGCGCGTCACGATCGTCGCGGGCACCGGCACGAACGACACCGCCGCCACGATCCGCGCCACCCGGCGCGCGGCCGAGCTCGGCGCGGATGCCGCGCTCGTCGTGGCTCCCTACTACAACCGGCCCGACCAGCGAATGCTCGACGCGCACTTCCGGGCCGTCGCCGACGAGGGCGACCTCCCGATCGTCGTCTACAACGTGCCGTCCCGGACGGGAGCGAACGTCGACGCCGACACGTTCCTGCGCCTTGCCGAGCACCCACGCGTCGTGGCCGTCAAGGAGGCATCGGGCAACCTCGAGCAGATCGCCCGGATCTGCCGCGAGCGCCCGCGCGACGTGGCCGTGCTGGCCGGCGACGACGCCTGGACGCTGCCGATCCTCGCCATGGGCGGGGACGGCGTCATCTCCGTCGCCTCGAACGAGATCCCGGGCGAGATGACCTCGCTCTGCTCGGCCGCGCAGGCAGGCGACTGGGACGCCGCGCGACGCCTGCATGAGCGCTGGCTGCCGCTCTTCCTGGCGAACTTCCGGGGAGGCCCGAACCCGGTCCCGGCGAAGGCGGCGCTCGCGCTCATGGGCCTGCTCGAATCGGACGCCGTGCGAGCGCCCCTGCTGCCGCTCGAGGATGGCCCGCGAGCCGGCCTCGCCGACGTGCTCCGGCGGCTCGGGCTTGTCGATGCCCGCGGGGGACGGGCGGCGACCTCGCCCGCTGCTCCTGCGACCTCGCCCGCCGCTCCTGCGACCTCGTCCGGTGTCACCGCAGTCGTCCGGGGAGCCCTGGCGTGATCGCCGAACACGGGGAACCGCGGCCCCCTGACGCAGCACTCGACCCGGCCACCATCCTTGACGACCTCGAGTCCGGGCGCGTCAGGGCCGCCGCGCCGGATCCGGGAGATCCGTCGGGCTGGCGCGTGGATCCCGCCGTCAAGCTCGCGATCCTCGCTCGGTTCGCCGACCGGACGACCGTGGACTGGTCGGTGGGACCGCTGGAGTTCCGCGACCGGGCGGCGGTCCCGCCGAGGGCGCTCGCCGGCGGGCCGTGGCGGATCGTCCCAGGCGGCACGTCCATCCGGGCCGGGGTGCACCTGGAGCCCGGCGTGGTCGTCATGCCGCCGTCGTACGTGAACGTCGGCGCCTGGATCGGGGCCGGCACGATGGTGGATTCGCACGTGCTCGTCGGGTCCTGTGCCCAGGTCGGCGATCGTGTCCACCTTGCGGCGGGTGTGCTGCTGGGCGGTGTGCTCGAGCCGCCCGGGGCTCGGCCCGTGATCGTCGAGGACGACGTCTTCGTCGGCGCCGGGTCCGTGCTGCTCGATGGCATTCTCGTGCGGCGCGGGGCCGTGATCGCCGCCGGCGTGACCCTGACCGGGACGTCGCGCCTTTACGACCTCGTCGAGGGCCGGGTCATCCAGGGATCGCTCGCCCAGCCGCTCGTGGTTCCCGAGCGGGCCGTCGTCATCCCGGGGACGCGTTCGCTCGACGGGCCGCTCGCGGCGACCCACGGTCTCGCGGTCATGACGGCACTCATCGTGAAGACTCGCGACGCCGGCACGGATGCCAGGGTCGCCCTCGAAGCGGCACTCCGATGAGCCCGGTCCGCGTCCCGTCCCCGGCCGCGTGCCGCCCGTCGGCCAGGCCGGCCGACCCTGTCCCACGGCGCGGTCGCCCCCCGGCGCGCAACGAGATCCTTCGCGCGGGACGGCTCGGCGGCCTGGATCCCGAACGCCTGGCAGCGGAATTCGGGACCCCGCTCTATGTCTACGACCTCGATGTCGTGTCCCGCCAGGTGGCGGCGCTGCGGTCCGTCCTGCCGTCCTCCTTCGATCTGGCCTACGCCGTGAAGGCGAATCCCGCCCTCGGCGTGGTAGCGCACCTCGCCGGGCTCGGGCTCGGGGCGGACGTGGCGTCGGGCGGCGAGCTGGCCACGGCGCTCCGGGCCGGCGTCCCGGCGGACGCGATCGTCATGACCGGGCCTGGCAAGCGGGACGACGAGCTCGAGGCAGCCATCCGGGCCGGGATCCGGGCGTTGACGGTGGAGTCTCCGCGGGAGCTTCGCCGGCTGGCGGCGATCGCCGCCACGATCGGCGTGCGCGTCCCGATCCTGCTCCGGGCCGCGGTTGCCCCGGGCGTCAGCCTGGAGCGCGTCCGCCTCGTCGGCGACGATGGGGCCGGGAAGTTCGGGATCGGCAGCGAGGACCTCCTCGACGCCGCCCGCTTCGCGGTCCGCTCGCCGAACCTCGAGCCGCTCGGCCTCCATGTCTTCGGTGCGTCCAACCTCCTCGATGCCGGCGCGCTCGCGACCCATGTCGGCGACACGATGGCCGCCGCCCGGCGACTGGCGGTCGCCGCCGGCTTCCCGCTCCGGCTCGTCGATGCCGGCGGCGGGCTCGGGATCGCGTACGAGCCGCACGAGGAATCGCTCGACCTGGTGGGCTTCGGCCGGCGGCTGGCGGAGCTTGCCGCCGCCTGGTCCGCCGATCCGATCACCCGCGAGGCGCGCCTGCTCCTGGAGCCGGGCCGGTTCCTCGTCGGTCCCGCCGGCGCATACGTGGCCCGAGTGGTCGACCGGAAGTTCGTCGACGGCCGGGACGTGGTGATCCTCGACGGCGGCATCCACCACGTGCTCCGTCCGGCGCTCGTGGGCCAGGAGCACCGGGTCCGGCGCCTCGGTCGCGCCGGCGAGGGGCCCGGCCGGTTCGTCCCGGTCACCGTCGCGGGCCCGCTGTGCTCGGGGCTGGACGTCCTCGCGACGGAGGTGATGCTGACGATCCCGGAACCGGGCGACCTCGTCGCCGTACTCGACGTCGGCGCCTACGGCTTCACCGAGGCGATGCCGTTCTTCCTGTCCCATCCGGTCCCGGCCGAGGTCGCCGTCCGCGGCGGCCAGGCGGCCCTCCTGCGCCCGCGACTGGAACCGGAGACGTGGCTCGGCTGGCAGTCCGTGCCCGCCTGGCCGGACTGATTCTGACGGCGAGTGGGGAGCTCGACGCGCAGCGCCCTCAGGTCGCCTGTGCGACCGCGCTCATCAGCAGCACGACGGCGCCGAGCAGGGTCATGGCACCGACGGCGATCGATAGTCTCCGGACCGGCGCCGGCTGGCCCGGGTCGCCGGTCGCGAACCGCCGAGCGATCAGCGCGTCGATGTAGGCGCCGAGTCCGACCATCACCAACACGACCAGGTGCTTGGCCAGGAGGAGGGTCGCCCACGCCGAACCGGTGACGTTGCCGACCCCCTCGTAGCTCGGATCGTTGCCCATCAGGCTGACGCCCGTGGCCAGGAAGACGATGAGCGCGCCGACGATGACCGGGAGCGCGCGTCGCTCGACGGCGCCGATCGTCTCTCCGAACTCTCGGGCCGGGACGGTCTGCCGGACCGCCGGAAGGACGATCAGGCCAACGACGGCGTAGTAGCCGACCAGGGCCACGGTGGCCAGCAGGTGCAACCAGGTGGCGCCAACCTGCACCAGGTCCATGAAGCTCTCCTCACGCTACCGAGGTTGTGGGGTTGCCGGAGTCCGCGGTCGGCGGACCGCGCCTCTCACGTCCCGCCTGCGCCCGACTTTCTTCCGCCCGGCCGTGCGTCACGCGACGGCCTCCGGAGCAGGACTGGCCGGTGTCGCGACGGGGTCGTCGATGGCGATCCTGCCACCTCGCTCAAGGATCTGCTCGAGCTCGTCGGCCGCGATGGGCTTGGCAAAGTGGTAGCCCTGGCCGCGCGTGCAACCCAGCTCGCGAAGGATCCGTGCCTGCTCGGCATTCTCGATCCCTTCAGCCACCACGTCGAGGTCCAGGGCATGCCCGAGCTGGACGATCGCAGTCGCCAGGACCGGCCGACTGCCGGCCCGTCCGATACCGCCGATGAACGTCTTGTCGATCTTCAGGATGTCGACGGCGAAGCGCTCGAGGTATCCGAGCGAGGAGTACCCGGTGCCAAAGTCGTCGATCGCCAGCCGGACGCCGAGGTCTCGGAGGCCCTCCAACCGGTCGATCACGGGGGCCGTCGTCTGCATCAGGATCGATTCGGTGATCTCCAGGATCAGCCGCGAGGGCGCGAGGCCGGAGGCAGTGAGGACCGTACGGACATCCTCGACGAGGTCAGGGTGCGCGAACTGGCGGGCTGAAAGGTTCACTGCCACCGAGAGGGAGGGCCGGCGGTACCGCTCTTGCCATACCCTGACGTCTCGACAGGCCTGCGCGATGACCCATTGTCCGATCTCGACGATCAGGTCGGATTCCTCGGCGAGTGGGATGAAATCGCATGGCAACAACAACGGCCGTCCCGGGAGCTGCCAACGCAGGAGGGCCTCGACGTCGAGGATCTCGCCGCTCGCGAGCCCGACGATCGGCTGGTAGTGGAGCCGGAGCTCACCCCGGTCGACCGCGCCGCGGAGCAGCTTCCGCAGCCCGGATCGCTCGCTCGCCGCCCGACGGTGATCGTCCTGGAAGATCTCGCTCCGGTCCCGGCCGAGGGCCTTTGCCCGGAACATCGCGAAATCGGCATTGCGAAGGAGATCGTCGACTGTCTCGTCATCCGGCGCGCTGATCGCGATGCCGATACTCACCGTGATCCGTATCTTCGTCTCGCCGACATGCATGGGAACACGCAATGCATCGAGGACCCGTTCGGCAGCGGCACTCGCGTCGTCCTCGTGAGCGAGGCCCTCGAGGAGGATCGCGAACTCGTCACCGCCGATCCGCGCGGCCGTGTCGCCCGGCCGAACACAGGCACGCAGGCGTCGGGCAATGGCGACGAGCACCTGATCACCGCCGGCATGGCCGAAGCTGTCGTTGACGTTCTTGAAGTCGTCGAGATCGATATACAGCACGGCGTTCACGCGTTCGATCGGTCCGGGTCGGCGCGCTGCCGCGTGCTCGACTCGGTCGCGGAAGAGCTCGCGATTCGGCAGATCCGTCAGCGCGTCGTGGAACGCCTGGTGGCGCAGCTGGTCATTGAGCCGCGCGCTCTCGAGTGCTCTTGCCGCGTCGACGGCGAGTGGCAGGACGGCCGCGATGCGTTCCTCATCGAAGAATCCCGGTTGCGCTGACGTCGCCTCGATCACCCCGAGGACGCGACCCTGGACGCCAAGTGGGATCGTCGCCATGGACCGCTGGCCGATCGAGTGGACGTACTCGATCTCGCTGGGATCGGCCCCTGGATCGTCATCCGAGATGATCAGCGTGCTGCCCTCTTCGAGCACGCGACGGGTGGCCGGGTACTCGCCGAGATCGTAGGCGTCGGCGATCGACGACCGGAGCTCGGGCGGGTAGTAGCCGTAGGTGAGGACCCGGTCGTGCTCCGGTTCCCAGATACAGATCCCGCATTGGTCTGCTCCGAGCGCGCCAGCAACATAGCGTGCCGTCAGCTCGCCAACCTCGTGCGCGTCCGATGTGCGCGACAGGTCATTCGACATGTTCACGATTGCACTCAGCTCACCGGTCGTTCTCCGGAGCCGGGCGCCGAATCGCGAGACGGTCACGGTGACCAGCAGGAAGACGATGGCAACCGAGGCGACGCTGGTGACGGTGCCCAACTCCTCAGGAATCCGCGGGACGATCGGCACCACGGCGTTGGCCAGCACGACGAAGACCGCTGTGCCGAGCGAGAGCGCCGTCAAATGACGCAGATCTTGGCGGTCAAGGAATGACAGCGCGATGACGACGGGGAGGAGCGCGGCGATCGGACCCGCGCCGGGCTGAACGAGGCCGCTCAGGACGATCGGGACGTACGTCCCGAGGAGGATCCGTCGGATCGTCGCGTCCGTCACTGTCGGGCTCCGGCCGGGCCAGACGTATGACAGGAGCCAGGCTGCGAACCCCGTGACCGTGATCCCGACCGCGATCCAGCCCTGATCGCCGAAGAACAGTCCGATGACGATCTCGCCCAAGCCGAAGGTGAAGGCGATCGGGACGCCGATGCGCAGCAACGTCCGAAATTCCGCAGAGCGGATGTCATCGTCGGGTGCGGTCGCGGACGTCAACGCGTCGACCGCCTTGGCGGACGGTCCCTTGATGGTCATCTGACCTGATCCTGCGGGTGTGCCGCGAGCGCGACCATCGGTCAGTCGTTTCGTGGACGAGAACGGACGTCCGGGTGCACTCGCTCTACATCAGACGCGCTGAGGCGGCCCAGCAGCTTCGACCGTTTGCGACAGCGACGATCGCCCACCATCTCACCCGGCGATCCCCCGACACGCCGTCGGCCTCGACGATCTGGCGCATCACCCGGTGCTGTGACCTGATCACGGCCCCAGACCCACAATCGGCCGCGCTCGTCGTTCATCCGGTTCGAGGCCGCGCTGCCCAATCGGTCTGGGCCGAGCCCACCACCCGGCAAGGAGCTCCGGCTGCTCGTCGTTGATGTGCACGTCTGCGTCGTCAGGGCCGACGGCTCACTCCCGCGCCGGCTGGTCCTCGATGCGGAGCGGGAGTACCAACCCCGACTGCACCTGTCGCCGATGTCGCGACTCATGACATTGGCTGGCGAGGAAGGATTCGAACCTTCAATCCCCTGATCCAGAGTCAGGTGCCTTACCGTTAGGCCACTCGCCAGCGGTGCCCGGATGGGGCAGCCCCGAGTCTACCGCCCGGGGCGACCTGCCTCAACGGGCACCGGGCCGGCGCTGCGTCTGTGGCCACATGCTTCCCCGGGCACGAAGTGAACGTCGTTGGACTCGGCTCGCTGATCCGTCATGCTGCTCGGGGCGAATCCGTCCTTTGACGGTGCGCTCCAAGGAGGCACGAGATGGAGGAATCGCCTGAGGTCCGCGACGCGGTGCTGCAGTTCTACGAGGGTGTCACGAGGAAGGCTCTCGAGCGCTTCGATGACATCGTCTCCACAGACCCGGCGACGCTCGTGATCGGCACGGCGCCGGGCGAGTGGGTGACCGAGCGGCCGCGGCTCCGCTTCGGCTTCGAGGCCGAGGGGCTCACCCTCGAGCCCGGCGAGCATCCGGTGGGCTATCGCGAGGGTGGCATGGGCTGGTTCGTCGACGAGCCCTACTACGGCTTCCCGGGCGGTGGCGGGATGCGGACGCGCCTCACCGCGGTCGTCCGCAAGGAAGACGGTC
>DATIUS010000223.1:0-3714 GCA_035466655.1 Candidatus Sulfomarinibacteraceae bacterium | reverse complement strand
CGAGCTTGTCGCCTTGATAGCACTTCGCGTGGACCCACGTGCCGGTGCCGCCGGACGCGGTCGTCGTGGACGCGTAGATCCCGTCAGCGACTTGGAAGCTCGAGGTCGTGGCGCTGCCGCCGGGCTTGCCGGCGAAGGCCGTGCCAACCACGATGCTGCCGGCCAGGCCGGCGAGGAGGATGGCGCGCGTGAGTCGCGCGAGGTGGGTGCGGGTACTGGTCATGCTCGTCGGTGCCTCCGGTCGTCGGCGCCCTTCGGCGTCGCGGTTTCGGTAGCCCGGCTGGCTCGTCTCGCGACCGGCGTCGCTCCATGAGCCCCGTGGCTTTGCGTCCCCGGGTCACCCCGGGTTTGCTCTTGTCG
This sequence comes from Candidatus Sulfomarinibacteraceae bacterium, assembly GCA_035466655.1. Classification (GTDB taxonomy): domain Bacteria; phylum Chloroflexota; class Limnocylindria; order Limnocylindrales; family CSP1-4; genus UBA5189. Next base: position 3,354 of record DATIUS010000223.1, on the reverse strand, counting down.
ACCCGCGCGACGATCGGTCGCGGCGGTCCAGGCGAACCTGGCTGGGGAAGTGTGCGCGGAGGCGGATCGTGCCGCCTATGGGCGCATGGTACTGGTCCGGGGCATTCCACGGCTCGCAGCCAGAGTGCTCGGCGCGCGGAGTGGTGCATCGGCGCACCGGAATCCTGTGGCGTGGGCTCCGCCGAGCCTTCGGCTCGTCCGCGATTGCCGCATGGGCATGTTGGGGGTAATCCGGGCTTAATGGTCGGCAATGGACGGGCCGCCACGTTCGCGGTGAGGGTGGACGCTCGTGCTGGGGAGCCGACGGGCCACCGTATCGACGCGGAGGCGGCGGAATGCCCGCCTGGCGATCACGGGAGGGACCAAGGGGTCCGGAGTCGAGCGGCGCAGCCTCGGGCAGCCTTGCGCGGGCCTGGCCCGCGTCGAGGGACCCGGATGGTCGAGGTGAGGCCGCGCCAGCTTTGGTCGAAGAGGTTGGGGGCGCCCTTCGAGATGACCGAGGCGGCGGTGGGGGCGGTGGCCTTGGCGGCCTTCTCGGCGGCGGCGATCGCGGCGGCGGGGCGGGTGAGCGGCGCCCAGCCGGCGCCGGCGCGGCGCGGGCCGGCGGGGCCGGGATTGCCCGGCCACGCGGGCGCCAGAGCGGGCTCCATGTCGGCCTCGAGGGCGGCCTCGGCCGTGACCACGTCCGGATCCACGGGAATGACCGGGGCGTTCGGGTGCGGTCCGCCGGCGAGCTTGTCGAGGTCGACGACGTTGAAGTTGAGGATCGCGCCGGGGCGCGCGAGCAGGTAGCCCTGGCCGGCGTCGACATCGATGCTCCGGATCATCTGGAGCTGGGCTGCCGTTTCCACGCCCTCGGCGATCGTCAGCGCCCCCCATCGCCGGGCAAGGCCCACGAGCGAGGTCAGGACGGACAGCGTCTGGTCCTGGCTGGCGCCGCCCTGGACGAGCGACAGGTCGATCTTCACGACGTCGAAGCGGAACTGGCTGAGCAGTCGAAGCCCGGCGTTGCCGGCGCCGACGTCGTCGGCGGCGACCCGGATGCCGGCCTCCTGGAGGTGGAGGATCGTGGCCCGCAGGCGCTCGGTGTCGCGGATCGCGTCACGCTCGGTGAGCTCGAGGATGACGCGGCCCGGGGAGACGCCGTGGCGCCGGAGGATGGCCAGGAAGACCGTGGAGTTGAATTCGGCCGTCTCGAAGCTTCGGGGGGAGACGTTGATCGAGAGGAGCGTGTCGTCCGGAATCCCCTTCGCACCGCGGAGGACGACCTCGAGCGCGGCGCGGTCCAGCTCCAGGACGCGTCCGGCGACCTCGGCGGCGTCGAAGAGCGCGCCGGTGTGCCGGAACCCGAATTCGAGGCCCACCCGGACGAGACCCTCGTAGCCGAGGATTCGACCGGTCTGGAGCTCGACGATCGGCTGGTAGACGGGCGTCAGGCCCCCGCCCTCGATGACCGCGGCGACGGCGGCCGAGAGCTCGGCCCGCATCTCCTCGTCGACATGGCCGCGATCGAGGGTGGGGTCGAAGATCGAGACGAGGGTCCGGCCGCCGCGCTTGCCCCGATAGAGGGCCGCGTCCGCCTGGGCGGTGAGCTGAAGACGGGTGGTGCCGAGGTCCGGGCAGATGGTGATCCCGGCCGAGAACGAGATCTGGCCGCGGTAGACGCCGTTCGGGCGGTCATCCAGGCCGCGCGTCAGGAGACGTCGGGCGGTCGTGTCGGCGCCCTCGAGACCGGTGGCCGGCAGGAGGATCGCGAACTCGTCCCCGCCGATCCGGTAGCCGGCGTCGGCCACTCGGATGGTGGCCCGGATGAGGTTGCCGACCTCTGTCAGGAGATCGTCGCCGACGGCGTGGCCGCGGGTGTCGTTGATCCGCTTGAACTCGTCGATGTCGAGGAGGATGAGGGCGAACTGGGTCCCGTAGCGGCGCGACTGGTCGACCATTTGCGCGACCGCCTCTTGGAAAGCGCGGTGGTTGCCGAGGCCCGTGAGGCTGTCGCGGAGGGCGGCCGCGCGGGCGGCCTCGTACAGCTCGCGGAACTCCTCGCGCTCGGCTTCGAGCATCACGGCCGGGCGCAGGATGCGGCGCGCCATCCAGGCCGTGAACGCGATGAGCAGGGCGATGAGGGCGATGAGCGCGAGGATCGCCACGATCGGCAGGTCGGTGATCGGGAGTGGGGCGGACGCGATGACGTACCACCCGGAGAGGCCGGGGAGGTCGATGCCCGCCTGGGCTTCGGAGGCCTCGGATCCGTTCGCCGCGAACTCGATCATCGTGCCGGGCAGGTTGCTGACGTCGCCGCCGCCCACGGTCGCCAGGACGCGGCCGGACCCGTCGACGAGCTCGACGGAGCGTCCGCCGGTGGTCGCGGGGCTGGCCCAGGTGAGGAGGGCCGTGACGGGGATCGACGCGACGACGGAGCCGACGGGTTCGTTGCGGGCGGCGCCGGCCTTGCCGGCTGTGCCGGCTGCACCGGAGGCGCCGGCCGGGATCGCGACCGCGATCTCCATGGTCGTCCGCACGCCCGTCGCGTTGGGCACCAGGTTGTAGGTCACGCGGCCGGTGGGCGGCGGGGGCAGCCCGGAGAACAGCGCCTCAGGATCGCCGACCCGGAGGTGGATCGATCCGTCCTGGTCCACGATGGCGACGGCCCGGACGATGCCAGACGGGCGCTTGAGGAGCTGGTCCAGCTCGCTTACCGCGAGGTCGCCGAGGGGGTCGGCCGTATTGGCGTCCGGACGGTCGGGCAGAATCGTTGCGGCCTTCGCGACGGTCTCGCTCCGGCTGATCGCGTTGAGCTGGTCCTGGATCCCGGCGAGCTCGCGCCGCGTCTGGAGCGCGGCGTGTTCCGCTTCGGCGGACAGCCTCACGGTGAGCTCCGCGCGGGTGTCATCGAGCACGGCCCGCGCCACCGGTGCGACCGCCGCGATCGGCAGCAGGGCGACCGCAACGAGGGTCAGTGCGAGGCGGATCCTGACGATCCGCAGGGTGTCGCGGCCGTCAAGAATCTCGCTGATCAGGCCGGGCGCATGCTCAGGGCCGGAATACGACTTCATCGGGTCCTTTGGGGCGGTATCCGCTGGCATGGGTATCGCAGGTGCCGGTGCCTCTCTGCACCCACCCGATGGTCCCGATGCCCGGTGGGACCCATTCGGCTCCCGCCCCGCCGCTCCCGCCCCGCCGCCGAGGTCGATCTCACCGATCAGGACGTCCGCGACCGAGCGTGGCAGGCTGCTCAGACGGTCGGATCGGCCTGTCGGGCCAACTCGCTCAGGCCCCGTGTGATCGCTGTGACCGATCCGCTGCGCCTCGAGGAGGCCGGAGGCTCGGGGCCCTCGCCCGCGCGCGCGATCG
>DATIUS010000222.1:0-1644 GCA_035466655.1 Candidatus Sulfomarinibacteraceae bacterium | reverse complement strand
CGGGCTGCCGTCGGTGTCGCGGTGGCGCGCCGCCCAGAAGCCGCACAGCTCGCTCGTGGCCGCCGGGTCGGACAGGACGGCGAACTTCTCCAGGTACGCGTCGGAGTGGCGGCCGCTCTTCAGCAGGAAGTGGCCATCGCGTAGAGCGCCCGAGCGCCTGAACAGGGCCTCCGTGCGAGCCGCGATCGCGGCGCGCGCGGCAAGGTCCAGCCCCGGCCTGATCGTCGTCATCGCCCCCGAGTGTAGGGGCCGCGCGATCAGCTCGCGGCGGGCGGTGCTCCGGGCTCGATCGGGCTTGCCGACGACGATGACGCCGGCGATGCACCCAGCATCCCATCGCCAAACGGGCCAGGCGTGCCGGAACCCGCCGGCCCGCGCGGCCGGCGCCGCCGGCGCAGTGCGAGGCCGGCGATGAGGCCCACGAACCCGACCACGACCAGGATCGGCAGCCAGACGATGCCGAACCAGATGCCAGCGGTGGCGAGACCCTGGAGGACCTCGACGAGGCTGGCCGTCGCACGGTCCACCTCGGACCCGGGATCGAACTTCTTCTGCGACGTGATCACGGCGGGCTCCGGCTCGAGCCCGAACCGGACGGTGAGGGTGGAGAACGCGGCCTGCGCCTCGAGATGCTGCTTCTGGGCGGTCGCCTCCTCGATCTGGCCGCGGACGGTGGTCAGCTCGGCCTGAACGGCGAGCACGTCGGCGATCTTCGTCGCCCGGGTCATGATCTCCTGGAGGGCCTTCTCGGTGGCCTGGAGGTTGGCGATCCGCGCCCGAAGATCCACCACCTGGCCGGTCACGTCTTCCGTGCCCGTTCGCTCGGCGACGACCTTGATGGCGAGCGAGCGGAGCGCCTCGAGGGCCTCTTCCCATCGATCGGCCGGGATCCGGTACGTGATCGTGGCGGTCACGTTCTCGTCCTCGCCGACCTGTTCGGAGGCGCTGACATAGCCGCCGAGCGCGGTGATTCTGCCCGCGGCCGCGGCGACCGCATCGCCCACGGCCTCGACCTGGAGGTCGAGGGTCCCGGTCTTGATGATCAGCAGGTCGGGGCGGGCGGCATCGAGGACCGTCCGAGCGATGCCCGTCCCCTCGTCGACCGGTTCGGCCGCCGGCTGCTCTGCGGGGTTCGTTCCTGATCCGTCCTGCCCACCGGTGCCGCTGAACGTCTGGCCGACGGCGCTGAGCCGCTCGGAGGCGGCGCCGCCGCAGCCGATGACGAGGATGAGGACCGCGAGCAGCGCGGCAGGCCTCGCGAATGCGCCCCGGGAAAGTCTGTTCCTCGTGGTCATGGCGTGGCGCTCCAGTCGATCGTGGTGCGAGTGCCGTCAGGGAGGCTCGGCTGGCCCCGGGACGCAGTGTGCGGACGCATGGTTCCGTCGCCCGTTCCCGACTCAGGGCCGGTACTCGACCCCCTTGGAGGACGGCGCGGAGGCACGCCGGGGGAGCGCGGTCCCGATGAGCGGCCGGTACGACGCGAGACCCCGCCCCCGGCAGGTTGCCGCGAGCTCGTCCACGAGCCGGACCGGCAGCGTCGGATCGGCGAAGATCGCCGTGCCGACCTGGACCGCGACCGCACCGACGGCCAGGAAGTCGAGGACGTCGGCGAGCTCCGTGACCCCGCCGATCGCGACGACGGGG
>DATIUS010000221.1:0-11514 GCA_035466655.1 Candidatus Sulfomarinibacteraceae bacterium | reverse complement strand
GAGCGTCCACCACTGGGCCGCGAACCTGATGATCATCTTCCTCCTCCTGCACATGCTTCGGATCTTCCTCCAGGCGGCCTACAAGTACCCGCGCGAGCTGACCTGGATCGTCGGCGGCGGCATGTTCGGACTGACGATCGCGTTCGGGTTCACGGGCTACCTCCTGCCGTGGGATCAGCGGGCCTACTGGGCGACGACCGTCGGGACGGAGATCGCCGGTGCCGTCCCGCTCGTTGGGCAACCGCTCCTGCTCCTCCTGCGCGGCGGGCCGGACATCACCGAGGCGACCCTCTCGCGCTTCTTCGGGATCCACGTTCTCGTCCTGCCGCTCCTGCTGGCGGGGCTCACGGTCATGCACCTCCTGTTCGTGCACCAGCAGGGGCTCGCGAATCCCAGGCGACCCGAGCCGCGACCGGGCCGCCGCGGTCGCCGAGCCGGTGCCGCCGAACCCGACCCGGCGACGGAGCCGGTCAAGCCGTTCTTCCCGGACTACGTCCTCGACGAGGTCATCGCCTGGTACGCGGTCACCGCGGCGCTGGTCATCCTCGCCACGCTCTTTCCCGCCGGCCTCGAGGCGAAGGCGGACCCCCTCCTGACGCCGGAGCACATCAAGCCGGAGTGGTACTTCCTCGGTGTCTACGAGTTCCTGAAGTTCGTGCCCCGCGACGTCGGCATCATCACGCCGATCGTGCTCGTCATGGTCATCGTCATCCTTCCACTCCTGGATCGAAACCAGGAGGTTCGCCCACGGCGGCGGCCGATCGCGATCGCCTGTGCCGTCGTCCTCCTCGTCGGGCTCGGCACGCTCACCTACCTGGGCGGGCGATAGCCGGTGATGCGCACGGAACGGTTCGCCCGGTTCGCCGCCCCGACGCTCGTCGCCGCGCTGTTCGTCCTGTTCGTCGCGTCGGCCGCCTCGGCCGAGGCGCCCGCCCCCGGCGCTGCCGAGGTCTCGTGGCCCCTCAACGTCGAGCAGGTCACGCCGACCCCGGAGATCCCGCTCGAGACCGCGCCGCCGGTTCCGACGCCCATCGCGCACCCCGGCGACGCCAACTCGACGGGCTGTGTCGACTGTCACGCCCAGGTGGACAAGCGGCAGGAGGCGATCGCCGAGGACTGGCGGGCCAGCGTTCACGCGAAGGAGGGAGTCGGCTGCGCCGACTGCCACGGCGGCGACCCGACCTCGGACGAGATCACCGTCGGGATGGCGGAGCGGAACGGATACCTCGGCGTCCCGGGGCGGGATGAGACCGTCGCCCTGTGCGGCGGGTGCCACGCGAACGCCGAGCGGATGCGGCCGTACCAGATCGCAACGGACCAGTACTCGAAGTACTTCTCCAGCGTCCACGGCCAGCGGCTTCTCGTCGCGAAGGACACCCGGGTCGCCATCTGCATCGACTGCCACGGCTCCCACGCGATCAAGCCGGCGTCGGATCCGACGGCCGACGTCTACCCGCTCAACGTCCCGAAGCTGTGCGCCTCGTGCCACGCCGACCCGGACACGATGCAGCCGTACGGCATCCCGACGGACCAGTTCGACATCTACAAGGAGAGCGTCCACGGCAAGCAGCTCCTCGACGAGCAGGACCTGCGGGCGCCGACCTGCGCGTCCTGCCACGGATCGCACGCGGCGAAGCCGCCCCGCTCGACCGAGGTGGTCGACGTCTGCGGGAAGTGCCACACGGCCACCCAGGCGCTGTACGAGGAGAGCGCCCACTCCCGGGTCCCGGCCGTGGGCCCGAAGTGCTGGACCTGCCACGGGACCCACGACGTCAGCCAGCCGGACGAGGGGCTGTTCCTCCACGAGGGCGGTGTTCCTGACTACCTCTGCGCGACCTGCCACAGCCCGGTGGATCAGAGCCTCCGGCTGGACATCGACCAGTTCGACGACCCGGCGGACCGGCGCTGCGACACGTGCCATCACGGCCGATCGCAGATCTTCGCCCAGGTCGAGGCCATCGCCGGCGCGATCGGCGGGGCTCGGGACGGCTACGAGACGGCGCTCTCCCGGATCGAGGAGGCAGCGGCGCTCGGCATGATCGTCGCCGATGCCGAGGTTGCCGCCGCGGAGGCCAAGACCGGGCTCATCCGCGCCCGTGCCGCGGTCCACACGACGAAGCTCAAGACGATCTCGGAGCTGACGGACGAGACGCTCGAGAAATCACGGGCGGCCGAGGAGATCGCCAACGCGAAGCTCAGCGAGAGCGACTTCCGGCGCCAGGCGATGATCGTGGTCATCGCCCTGATCATCGTCAACGTGCTCGTCCTGATGGCGGTTCGGCGCCGACTCCACGCGAACAGCTGACCGGCGACCAGGAGGCGCGTCGCCTCACCTGGCTGATCGCCGGGGCATGCGAGCGAGCGTCAAGGGCACGCATCCCGGGGCCGGTCGGCACGCGCGCGTCTGTGCCGAAAGGCACTGTCCCGTGACCGTGCCGGTCAGCATCGTCGAGGATGATGCGCAACCCCCGACCGATCCGCGATCTCGAGCGGCTGAAGTGGATCGGTGTCGTGGTGCCCATCGCCCTGATCTGGGCCTGGGAGCTCGCTCGCTCCGCCTTCGTCGACGGGACCATGCCGGCCCAGGACGAGCACATCCTCTCCGCCCTCATCCTTGCCGGCGGGATCGTCCTCTTCGGGATCGCGATGGCCGTCCTCCTCGAACGGACCCAGCACGAGATCCTCCGCCAGAACCGCGACCTGACCGCGCTGACGACGGTGGGATCAGCGGTCCGCGGCGACCAGTCCATCGCCCACATGGCGAGCCAGGCACTCGAGCGCATGATCGAGCAGACCGGCGCGCTCGGCGGCGTGATCGCCGTCGACGGACCCGAGGGCGACCCGGTCATCGTGCGCCGGCCGGACCCGTGCCCCGTCGGGCTGGGCTGGGTGGCCGCGCTGCTCGACGAGCCGGTGCGAGCCGAAGCGGCCGTGGAGCTCAGCGAGCGGCCGGACCTCGAAACGCTGATCCTGGACCTGCGGTTCGACCCTCGGATGCCGGAACCGGACCGGATGCGGCTCGTCTTCCATCCGCCGATCCGCCCGAACATCTCCGACTCCGTCCTGGCCGAGCTCTCGCGCGAGATCGAGACGAGCCTCCGGATCGAGCGGCTCGTCGCGGACCTGCGTCGTCGCGAGCACGAGCGGGGCGCCCTCTACGAGCTCGCGCTCCAGCTCACCGAGCGGGCCGAGACGCCCGCCGTCATGGACCGGATCACGCACTACGCGCGCGAGCTGCTGGCCGCCGACCGGGCGGTCGTCTGCCTCGCCGACCAGGCCCGGACCGGCGCGGGCGTCGCCGCCCAGCGGGCCGGGGGTCCACGCACCCACGTCACCGACCGATTGGCCGTCGCCGACGACGGCCGGACCTGCCTGCTCGCCCAGCTCGGCGAGGGCCCCACCCACGATCGGAACCCGCTCTGCCCGTCTCGGGCCGCCGACCCGGACGTCGCCTGGCTGGCCCGCCCGCTGCGTGGACCCGGTGAGCTGCTCGGCGAACTGTGCGTGACACGCCCGGCGGCGCGCCCATTCACGGAGGCGGAGCGGACCCTGCTCGGTGCCCTTGCCGACATGGCGGCCATCGCCGTCCGCACCGCGAGGCTCCACGAGGCCGAGGAGCAGATGACGATCCTGAGCGAGCGGGACCGGATCGCCCGCGAGCTGCACGACAGCCTCGCCCAGGTCCTCGGCCAGATCCACCTCACCCTGCGCGGTCTCGAGGCTCGAACCGACGGCGCCGCGATCTCGACCGACCTCGCCGAGCTCGCCGACACCGCCGACGAGGCCTATCGCGACGTGCGCGAGACGATCCTGGGCCTGCGCGAGAGCATCCCGTCCGACGGGGGCCTCGAAGCGGCGCTGCGCGCCTACCTCGCCAAGTACTCGCGCCAGACGGGGATCGCCACCCACCTCGACTGCGACGGGTTGGCCGGCCGGGCCCTCTCGCCGAAGGCCGAGGTCCAGCTCCTGCGAGTGGTGCAGGAAGCGCTCACGAACGTCCGCAAGCACGCCCAGGCGTCGGAGGTCCGAGTCGACCTGCACGAGCGCGACGGGACCCCTGTGCTCAGCGTGACCGACGACGGCTCGGGCTTCGACCCGTCCAGCGTGGGCCCGTCGCTGACCGGCGGCTTCGGGTTGCGCTCCATGCGCGAGCGCGTCGAGCTGCTGGGCGGCACACTGGACGTCCTGACCGCGCCCGGCGACGGGACGCGGATCGTGGCCACGCTTCGACCGGAGGGCCCGCATGTCGCTCCCGCCGCGACTTCGCCTGCTGCTCGTTGACGATCAGCCGCTCTTTCGCAAAGCGCTCGCCAGCCTGATCAACGGGCAGTTCGACATGACCGTCGTCGGCGAGGCCAGCGACGGTATGGAGGCGATCGCGCAGATCCGGGCGCTGGCGCCAGATCTCGTCGTCATGGACGTGAACATGCCCGGCGCCAGCGGCATCGACGGCGTGCGCGAGGCCCGCCGCTCCGGGATCAACATCCCGATCGTGATGCTGACGATCTCGGACGAGGACGACGACCTGTTCGAGGCGATCAAGGCCGGCGCGAACGGCTACCTGTTGAAGAACCTCAAGCCGGAGCAGCTCTTCGACGGCATCCGCGGGGCCTCCCGCGGCGAGGCGCCGATCTCCCCGGCGATCGCCACCCGCCTGCTCGACGCCTTCCGCAACGGCGGGCCGCCGAGCAGCTTCCGGCCGATGGAGCCCGGCGAAGGAGAGATGGCGCTCACGCGCCGGGAATCGGAGATCCTGCGCCACGTGGCCGCCGGCCTGTCCAACAAGGAGATCGCGGGCCGGCTGACGATCACGGAGGGCACCGTCAAGAACCACGTCCACCACGCCCTCGAGAAGCTCCACCTCACGAACCGCGTCCAGGCGGCGGCGTATGCGGTGCGCCACCGGATGGGCCCCGAGGGCGGCGCCGGGTCGTGACTTCGCACGACCGGGGATAGGTCGGCCGATAGAGAACGACGCACCATGGCTGTGCTGTCGGGCGGATAGGCGAGGGCGTCCCGGCTCCCTAGGATCGGCCCCTGGGCGATTGCGCCCGCGTGCCGAGGGGAGATCGTGGCGGCCGGACCGGATCGCGTCGTCGTGCTCTACAGCCATCCGCTGCTCGGCGAGGGCCTGGGCCGGATGCTGGCCGCGGAACCGGACCTCGTCGTCACCACGGTGAACCTCGGCACGATCGAGGCGCTCGACGAGGCGCTGGCCAGCAGGCCGGATGTCGTGGTCTTCGAGGAGGGCGGCCCGATCGGGGTGCTGGACGTGCTCCGCCGATCCGGCGCCACCGTGGTCATCGACGTCGACATCACGTCCTCGACGGCCTGGACGCTCCGCCGCCAGGCCGTGCGGTCCGCCCCGGAGGAGGTCCTCGGGGCGATTCGCGACGCGCTGGCGGGTCGCGCCGCCGAGGATCCCACGCCGCCCGTCGCCCAGTTCGCGCGGCCCGTGACGGCCGTCGGTCCGGGCCGCCGCCGAACCCGGGTCGCCGCCGAGGGCTAGCAAGCCGGCCTTGCGCCCCGCCGGCCTCGCGCCCTCTCTCCGACCGGGCGATATACCCCCCGGTGCGGTGCATCCGGGCAAACCTGTACCCGAGTTCTACCGGTCGGCGGATAGGAACGGCAGCTCCGCGAGGCGAGCATTGGCTTGATCGGCGCCCGTCCCTTGGCGTGCCGTCATGTTGGTGGTGTCTGCAATGGCCTGGATTGCGTCCCTCGCGAAGCGCCCCGAGGGTGAGCTGGATCGGCTGATCAAACGGATCGGCGCGATCCTGCTGGTGGGCGCCGTCATCTTCACCGCCTTCTACCTCTTCGACCGCTGGCGCCCGGCGGCCCCGGCGATCGTGGACCAGGAGCTGGTCGCCCTCGAGGCTGCCGTCCGCGAGGACCCGGCCGACGTCGCGGCGCGCGGGCGGCTCGCCGACGTGTATGTGGCCAAGGGCCGCTACGACGAGGCGATCACCCAGTACAACGCGGTCCTCGAAACCGGGAAGGCCGAGGAGCTCGCGAAGTTCGGCCGTGCCGGCGCGTACATGGGCCTCGAGCAGTACGACCTTGCCGCCGCCGATTACCAGGCCGTCGTCGAGATCGCCAAGGGCGGCGAGATGGCGAACGTGGACCCGATGCTCGAGGCGGCCTACTACGGCCTCGGCTCGATCGCGATGAAGCAGGCCAGGCCGGCGGATGCCATCCCGTTCCTCGAGAACGCGCTCCGCATCAAGCGCTCGGACGCCGACGCCCTGTACCTGATCGGGCAGGCGTACGCGCAGACCGGCGCAACGGACAAGGCCGAGATCGCCCTCCGCCGCGCGGTGGCATTCGTGCCGATCGGCTGGAGCGAGCCGTACGCGGCCCTGGCCGAGGCCTTCACGAACGCCGGCCGGACGGCGATGGCCGAATGGGCGAGCGTCATGGCGGACGTTGCCGTCGGGAAGGTGGACACGGCCGAGTCGCGCCTCAAGGCCATCGTCGACACGGAAGCCGGTCTGGACGCGGCGATCGGTCTCGGGCTCCTGTACGAGAGCAGGGGCGAGCTGGTCGCGGCCGCCGAGTGGTACGAGGCGGCGCTCGCAAGGGACGCGACCAACGATGCCGCGCTCCTGGGCCTTGGTCGGGTCGGCCCGGTGCCGGTTGCGGATCCCGCCCAGCCCGCACCAAGCGCCGGCGAGGTGACCCAGCCATGACCGCCGACGTCACCACGATGCCGGCCCGTGTCCCCGAGGCGATCGAGGACGACCCGGGCAAACCCCGGCGCCGCCGGAAGGCCCTGTTCCTCCTCCTGCTGTTCCTCGGCCTGGCGCTGCTGCTCGGCCTGGCCATCTGGTACCTGCTCTTCCGCCAGCCGATCAACCCGATCCCGCCAATCCCGGCCACCCAGATCCCGGCCTACTCAACGAGTCTCTACGGGGTCACCCGCCCGATCGGTGTCGCCGTCAGCCCGTCAGGGGACCGGATCTACGTCACGCAGGGCAGCGCCACCGGCGTGAGCGTCGTCCTCGACGACGCCGGCAAGACGCTCGCGACGATGACTCCACCGACGAGCACCGGGACGGACCACCAGCCGGCGTACGCGGCGGTCGACCCCATCTCGACCGAGGTCTACGTGACGGACCGGCTGGCCGGGACGGTCTACATCTACGACAAGGAGGGCACCTTCGAGCGCGAGCTCGTGCTGTCCGAGCCCCAGCCCGGCTGGCAGCCGATGGCCCTGACCTTCGACGCCGCCGGCACGCTGTACGTGACCGATTTCTCCGGCCCGTTCCAGAAGGTCCTGGTCATCGATCGGGATCTCAATGTCGTCAGGACGCTCGGCGATACCGCCAACCTGAACTTCCCGAATGGGATCGCCGTGGACAAGGCGGGCACCGTCTACGTCACGGACAGCAACAACGGCCGGCTCGTCTCGTTCGGCAGCGATGGCAGGGGTGTCGTCCGGATCGGCCGCGGGGCCGGCCAGGGCAACCTCGGCCTGCCGCGCGGTCTCGCGATCGACGGCTCGGACCGGGTCTTCGCGGTGGACACGACCGGCCAGGGCGTCCTCGTCTATCGAGCGCTCAACGCGGACGAGCAGGTCGAGTATCTCGGGCTCTTCGGCACCCAGGGCATCGCCGACGGCCAGTTCAGCTTCCCGACGGGCATCGCGATCGACGCGCATGGCCGGGTCTACGTGGCCGACACGTTCAACGACCGGGTGCAGCTTTGGAGCTACTGATGGACAGCAGGGAGGTGGATCACGCCAAAGCATCCGCCGCCGACAGGGGCGGCCCTTCGAATCAACATCGGCAGAGTCAGAGAAAGGAGGTGGGGACGTTGAGGAGATGGTCACTTCTGTTCGCAGGAGGACTGCTCTGGCTGTTCCTCGCCGCGGTTCCTGCCCTGGCGGATGGTGGACCACACGTATCTGCGGTCAACAGCGGCACGTCGACCCTGACGGCCGACAGCTGTGCCGGGTGTCATCGGGCCCACACCGCCCAGGGTGAGTTCCTTCTCGCGGCACAGAGCGAGGAGGCGTTGTGTCTCTCGTGCCACGGCAGCGCCGGCACGGGGGCCACGACGAACGTCGAGTGGGGCATCCAGTACGTGCCGACCGTCACGGGTACCCGTCCGCTGGTCCCGTTCAATATCAGCGGTGCCGCAGCCGGCGTGATCACGACCAGCGCCAGCCACGGCTTCGTGGTCGGCCAGTCGGTCACTGTCTCAGCCGGCGTCACCGGTGTGGCGGCCGGAAGCTACGTAGTTGCCACCGTTCCGGCCGATACGACGTTCACCCTGGTTGGGCAGACGCCGACAGGCATCACCGGCACCCCGACCGTATCGGGAGCCGATCCGAGCCAGATCCTCGGCGCCCTGCGCGACGGAGGGTTCCTCAAGGCCAGAATCGGGGCCTCGAATCCGAGCCGGATCGCGTATCCCCGCGGGTACGCGGATAGTCCGTACAACACCCAGTACGCCATCTCGGAGCGTCCGAGGGTTGGCGTGGGAGCGTCCGAGGACGTCAAGTCCGCCCACATCGATCTCACCCCGTCAGCCGGCGACGGCATCGCGGACACCGGGACCGTGTGGGGCAAGGGTGCCGCGGGCGATTTGAGCCTCGGCACACCGCTGGTCACCCTGACCTGCGTCGAATGCCACAACCCGCACGGGAACGGGAACTACCGCATCCTGCGGCCGGTCCCGGGCATCGAGGCCGACCCGCTTGGCGCGCCGCTCCCGGTCGACGTCAAGGCGACGTACGCCAACTTCAGCACGATCGTCACCGACGGGCAGCATGGGCTCACCGTCGGGGACGAGGTCACGCTGACTTCCGTCGGCGGCCTGACCGGAACCTACGTCGTCGCGACGGTGACGAACGGCTTCACCTTCAAGGTGGCCGCGAGTCTCGCCACGATCGGCACCGTGCTCGGCGTGACCAACACGACGCTTACCGGCACGGTCATTCGGCCGGAGGTCCCGATCGCCGACGTTTCGGTCGATCCGGACGGCGACCCGTCCGACGGGATCGAAAATCCGACCAAGAACTACACCGTCATCCAGACCAAGGGCAGCCAGGGCGTCGACTCGACGTACCTGCTCTACGCACGCGATGTCATCAACGCCCGTACACCCGCAAACGGCCTCGGCGTCGATGAGAACCAGCCGTCCGTTGTCATCTCGGGGAGCACCACGAGCAGCACCGGCGGCTACTTCTCGACCACTGGTGCGCACGGACTCGCGGTCGGCGACCTGGTTACCGTCACGGGCACCGCTCATCCGGGCTCGTACACGGTTTCGAGCGTCGCGTCCGCGGGCTCTGTCTACGACCGGTTCTCGGTCGTGGGTACGAGCCTGACCACCAGCTCGACCACGGGCTCGGTCGTCCGACTCGGGATCGGCGGGGACTACTCGGCCACCGGCGGCGACTATTTCCGCCGGCTCGTTCCATGGAACCCGGCGCTCATCAACCCGAGCTGCAGCAACACAACGTTCAGCAGCAATAACTCGGCCTACTGCGGCACGGCGAACGACGCGCCGAACGGGCGGCCCAACGCGATCACCTCTGGCCCGAGCTCACTCCTCGGCCAGCAGGCCTTCCTCGACCAGATGTCCACGTGGTGCAGCCAGTGCCACAGCCGGTATTACTCGGCGTCCAACGAGAACATCGGCCTCCACGACCCGATCTCGAGCATCGCTGATCGGGGCATCGGTCGGACGACGACAACGGGACAGATCTACCCCGTCTACTACGAGAACAGCGCTGGGCCCCCTGCGGTGCGAACCCAGTTCGGCGGACCCAGCTACGGCGATAGGGTCACGTTTGCCGGTATGCCCGCGGCTGGCCTTAACTCCGGCGAGTGGTACGTCATCGAGACGGGTGGCACCAGCTCGACCGGGACTTGGTTCAAGGTGTCGGCCACGATGGCCGGCGACGCGTATACGACGGGCTTCGGCGACTCCGGCAGCGCGCCGTACACGACGAACCTCGGCACGTTCACCCGGGTCTACCAGTCCTCGAACTCGAGCTGGGGCTACCCGCGGGAGGACGCCACCTACAAGTACCAGCACAGCACGGCCAGCAACCGTGGGTGCACCGTGTGCCACGTGGCCCACGGCTCCAACGCCGAGATGAACACGGCCAATGGAACCTCCTTCGCGCTCAACGTGCCGTACCCGGATGGGACGACCACGTCGACGAGCAGCCGGCTCCTGAAGGTCGACAACCGTGGCACGTGCCAGATGTGCCACGACCCGACAGGCACCATCGTGGAAGGAACGCTGCTTCCGAACCCCGGTGGCGCCACCACGGTTCCGTGATCTAGGCGTAACCCCCGGTGGGGGCGCCCCCACCGGCGGCGGCCCCACCGGCAACCACGACCGTTCTCCAAGAGCGAGCGCCATATGAATCCGACGATCAGCTCGAATCTGGCGATCAGCTCGCAGGCCTCACGCGCCACCGGCCCGTGGAGGGCCGGTACGTCGCACTCTCTCTCGATCCTCTCCGCGGCGGTGCTCGGGGGCGTCCTGGTCCTGCTCGCCGCGCTCCCCGTGTTCGCCGACGGCGGTCCCCACGTGATGTCGGTCAACAGCGGCACGTCGACCCTGACCGCCGACAGCTGTGCCGGGTGTCATCGGGCCCACACCGCCCAGGGTGAGTTCCTCCTCGCGGCACAGAACGAGGAGGCCCTGTGCCTCTCGTGCCACGGGAACGGAGGAACCGGCGCCACGACGGACGTCGAGTGGGGGATCCAGTACGTTCCGACCGTTTCGAACCGCCGCCCGACCGTGACGCGCGACATCACCGACGTCACCGCCGGGTTGGTCACCACGAGCGCCGGCCATGGATTCGTCGTCGGCCAGTCCGTCACGATCGCCGACCTCATCGGCGTCGCGGACGGCAGCTACGCGATCGCCACCGCGCCGTCGGCCACGACGTTCACCCTGGTGGGGCAGACGCCGACCGCGGTCAGCTACTCGTTCCCGTACCCGACCGCAACCGGGTCGAACCTCGGTGCCGTCCTGGGTGCGCTTCGCAACGGCGGATTCGTCAGGGCGGCGATTGACTCAGGCGACCCCGCGCGACGGCTCATGGGCGGTGGATTGTCGGATTCGGATGATCACTGGGCGAAGGTGGGGGTGAGGACCGACGGTACGGGAGCAGTGTCACCTGCGGCCGTGACGTCCTCACACCTCAACCTGGTCGCCAACGGCCTCAGCGCGCCGACGATCGCGTGGGGCAATGACGACCCCGGCCTCGGGGACAAGGGCGCAGGCCCGACCGTTACGCTGCGCTGCTCGTCCTGCCACAACCCGCACGGAAACGGCAACTACCGAATCCTCAACCCCGTTCCTGAGGCGGATGGACCCGGCTTCGTCCCGATCCCGAACCTGACCGTCCCGGCCGTTGTGAACGTGAGGGACACGCCGGTCGACAATCCCGACGCGACCGAGTCGGACACGAAGAACTACACGGTCATCCAGACGAGGGGAACACCCGGTACTCCCTCTACCTACCTGTTCTACGCAGATGACGTC
>DATIUS010000220.1:0-20005 GCA_035466655.1 Candidatus Sulfomarinibacteraceae bacterium | reverse complement strand
GACGAGCTGCCGGCTTCGGATCGCCCGGACGAGGTCGCGGCAGACGCCGCCGGTCTCGCCGCCGCCCTCGATCGCCTCGCCGCCCGGTAATGCGCGGCCGGGCACCCGCGCCGGCTACTCCAGGTAGTCCTTCAGCTTGCGCGAGCGGGACGGGTGGCGGAGCTTGCGGAGCGCCTTCGCCTCGATCTGGCGGATCCGCTCGCGGGTCACGTTGAACTCCTTGCCGACCTCCTCGAGCGTCCGGGCGCGGCCGTCCTCGAGCCCGAACCGGAGCTGAAGCACCCGCCGCTCGCGTCCCGTCAAGGAATCGAGCACCGCCTCCACCTGCTCCTTGAGCAGCTGGTGCGAGGCGGCCTCGGCCGGGGCAAGCGCGCCCCGGTCCTCGATGAAGTCGCCGAGGTGGGAGTCCTCCTCCTCGCCGATCGGCGTCTCGAGCGAGACCGGCTCCTGGCTGACCTTGATGATCTCGCGGACCTTCTCCGGGGTGACCTGGACCTCCTGGCCCTTCGACATCGCCTCGGCGATCTCCTCGACCGTCGGCTCGCGCCCGAGCTCCTGGAGCAGCTGGCGCGACACCCGGATCAGCCGGTTGATCGTCTCGACCATGTGGACGGGGATCCGGATCGTCCGGGCCTGGTCCGCGATCGCGCGGGTGATCGCCTGCCGGATCCACCACGTGGCGTACGTCGAGAACTTGAAGCCCTTCTCGAAGTCGAACTTCTCGACCGCCCGGATGAGCCCGATGTTCCCCTCCTGGATCAGGTCGAGAAACGACATCCCGCGCCCGATGTACTTCTTCGCGATCGACACGACGAGCCGGAGGTTGGCCGACGTCAGCTGCTCGCGCGCGTCCCGCCCGATCCGCACCAGCTCCCCCTTGCGGTGGGCGAGCTTCGTCGTCTTGGGCACCTCCGGGTCGTAGCCCATCCGCTTCAGCAGGTCCGCGTCGCGCTCGGAGTTGACCCAGCGCTCCAGCGCCGGGAAGGCCACCGCCTCGCGGGTCCAGTCGTAGATCGCCCGCAGGCCGACGTTGTCCCGGGAGTCGAGGTCCCCGTTGTGGACCGCGAAGTACGCCCAGTCGAGGAGACGGAGGAAGATCTCGGCCGGCGTATCGTCGCCCTTGCCCTCGAGCGCCGCCTCGTACTGGCCCAGTAGCTTGCGGGCCTCCTTGAGGAGCTGCGTGGTGCCCTCGGACTGGACGTCCCGGCCGGCCTTGACCAGGTGGAAGTCCGGCGTTGGCACGAGCAGATCCGCCGCATCTTCGTGGGTGATCGCGTCGCGAACCAGCCGGTGGGCCTCCTCGCCCATCGGAAGGCGGTGCTGCGGCTTGAGCGTCCGGGTCTTCGATTCCGTGTTGTGCGTCGTCCACTCGTGGAGCGAGACGATCCCCTTCCAGGGCTCCTCGGCGAGCTGCTCCCCGAGCTCGATCGCCTTGGCCAGGACGACCTCCTCCTCGGCGGTCAGCAAGGCGACCTTGCCGATCTCCTTGAGATACATCCGGACCGGGTCGTCGATCCCGATCATGTCCGCCGAGAGCGCCTCGAGCTCCTCGGCGGTGGGCTCCTCGAGCTCCTTGGCGTCGATCTTGGTGGGGCCTTCCACCGGCAGCTTCGCATCGAGGGCGTCCGGCTCCTCGGCGACGACTTCGAGGGTCACCTCGCCGTCGTCGTCATCCCCGACGGCGATCACCGGGCCGAGATCGTCGTCGTCGTCCGAATCGTCGTCGTCGTCGACGACCTTGGTCCGGATTCCCGCGAGCTTGGCCTCCTCGAGCTCCGCCCTCGCCCGGCGCGGACGGGTGAGGACGGCCTCCACGAGCTGCTGGTCGAGCGGATCGATGGGCATGGCGGGACCTACCTCCTGTTGGGGTTGCTGAGCAGTCGGGTCTGGTCGCGGCGTCGATGGAGCGATCGCCGCTGGTCGTTGATGGCCTGGGATTCGTGGATCAGCCGGCCGACGGCTTCGAGGTCACCCGCCTGCTCGGCCTCCGCGAGCGCGTTCTGGGTGAACTCCGAGCGCTCGTCCAGGCCGCGTTCCTCGAGGTCGATCACGAGCCGCTCGACCTCATAGGCGAGCTCCGGTGCCGAGAGGGCCCGCGGGTTCGGGTCGCGGCGGGCGACGAGTGCCTGCGCCAGGGCCGCCGTCTCCGGGTCCAGTGCCTGGACGAGCGCGGTCAGGCTGAACGGCGGGTGGATGCCCTGGTCGTCCGGCTGCCGAGCGACGACGAGTGCCCGGAACAGCTCGCGGGCCACCGTGTTCGGGAGCCGGTCCGGCCCGATCGCGTCGGTGATCTTCGCCTGGATCTCCGGCACGAGGAGCATCAGGCGGAGCATCTCCTGCTCCTGGGGCAGGACGCCCCGCAGGATGTCGCCCACGCGGAGGGCGTCCTCCTGGGCCAGGACGGCGCCCGCCGAGATCCTGCCCTCGCCGCCGCCGCCGCGAGACCCGCCGTCACCGGCGATGCGCTTGTCCGCATCAGGCCCGCCACCGATGCGGCCATCTGCATCAAGAACGGAAGTGAGCCCCCGGCCGGGCCTCGGCCCGAGCCCGGTCGCCGAACGCCCGCCGCGCAGGACCTCCAGGAGGATCCGCTCCTCCACCCCCGACACCTGCCGAACGCGCTGGAGCCAGCCGTCACGCATGACCGGGTTCGGGACGGCCCGGATCGTCGGCATCAGGGCGTCCACGAAGCGCGCCTTGCCGCCGGGCGTCTTGAGGTCGTACGCCTTCGCATAGGTATCGATGAGGTAGTCCACGATCGGCTGGGCGGTGCGGACTTCCTCGCGCCAGAGATCGGGTGATTCGCGGAGGACCTCGTCCGGGTCCTTGCCGTCGGGCAGGCGGACCACCCGGACCTCGTCCAGCTCCACGCCGGATTCCGTGGCCGCCAGCTGGCCGATGAGCCCCTCGAGCGCCTGCACCCCGAACGTGCCGGCCTTCTGGCCGGCGGCGTCGACGTCGTAGGCAAGGGCGATCTTCTTCGCATAGCGGGTGAGCAGTGCGACCTGGCCCGGCGTGAGCGCGGTCCCGAGCGACGCGACGACGTTGTCGAAGCCCGCCTGATGCGCCATCAGCGCGTCCGTGTAGCCCTCCACGATCACCGCTTGGCTGGACTTGCGCATCGACCCCTTCGCCTTGTCAATGAGGTAGAGCGTCCGGCTCTTGTCGAAGAGCGGGGTCGCGGGGCTGTTCAGGTACTTCGGACCCGTGTCGCGCGGGCGACCCTGGGCGTCGACGCCCTCAGCCCCGAGGATCCGTCCGCCGATCCCGACCGCGGCACCGTTCTGGTCCCGGATGGGAAACAGGACCCGGCCGCGGAACCGATCGATGACGCCGACTCCCCGGGTGGCGGACCGCCCGGGCGACGCGAGGCCGACCTCCACGAGCTCGTCGGCGCGGATCCCCCGCTTCTCGACGAGGCGGCGGCTCATCGTCTCCCAGCCGTCAGGCGCCCAGCCCAGCTGAGCGGTCTCGATCGTGGCATCGGTGAAGCCGCGACCCCGAAGGTAGTCCAGCGCCGGCGCCCCGAGCTTCGTCGCGGTCAGGACCTGGTGGTAGAACGCGATCCCGGTCTCGAGGATGTCGCGCAGGCGAGCGCGGTGCGCGTCCTCGCGCTTCGTCCGCTCGTCGATCTCCACGCCGGCCTTGTTCGCAAGGGTCCTGAGCGCCTCGGGGAACGGCACGGAATCGCGCTGCATCACGAAGCTGAAGACGTCGCCGCCCAGCCCGCAGCCGAAGCACTTCCAGGAATCACGGGCCGGGGTGACCGTGAACGACGGGGTCTTCTCGCCGTGAAACGGGCACAGGCCCTTGTACGTCGTGCCGGCCTTCTTCAGCTGGACGCTCTCGCCGATCACGTCGACGATGTTCAGCCGGCTCTTGACCTCGGCCGCGATCCCACCCGACAACCTGCGCTCGATGCCCCCTCGTGCCGCTTTGCTTGCTGCTTCGACGACGCGGTGGCGCTCCTGGTGTCGCACCGTCGTCGCGACCTGCCGGACATGGCGTTGGCCTGTCAAGTCTTGACAGGCCGATCGAGCCCTATTCTACCCCCTGGGGGTCCTCTTGACAACCCCTTGTCAATACCCAGGTGGAGTATTCGAAGGCGACATGAGGCAACCGTAACTCCGACACCGGCGACCTGTTCAGGCGGGCCACGTGGTGCACTTCTCCAGCGTCGGCTCGAGACCTGTGCCAGACTCCGTCCCTGATCGAGGCGAACCGCGTCCCCACTTGGCGATGGGATCGTGAGGCGGCCAGATGGGCAGCAGCAGCAGCGCAAGAGACGCCGTGGCGGACCTCCTGGATCGCTCCAACCGGCTCGGCTCGGACCCCCGGAACACCAACTTCGCAGGTGGGAACACGTCCGCGAAGGGGACAGGGATCGACCCCGTGACGGGCGCGCCGGTGGAGCTCCTCTGGGTCAAGGGCTCCGGCGGTGACCTGGGCACCCTCACCGAGCCCGGGCTCGCCGTCCTGCGGCTCGATCGCCTGCGCGCCCTCGTCGATGTCTACCCGGGCGTCGAGCGCGAGGATGACATGGTGGCGGCCTTCGACTTCTGCCTCCACGGTCGCGGCGGCGCGGCACCATCGATCGACACAGCGATGCACGGGCTCATCGAGGCCGACCACGTCGACCACCTTCACCCGGATTCCGGGATCGCCCTGGCAACCGCGGCGGACGGTGAGGCCCTGACCCGCCGCTGCTTCGGAGACCGTGTGGCCTGGGTCGAGTGGCGTCGTCCGGGCTTTCAGCTGGGCCTCGACATGGCCGCGATCCGTCGCGACCAACCCGAGGCGATCGGCGCGATTCTCGGGGGTCACGGGATCACCGCCTGGGGAGACACCTCCGAGGAGTGCGAGGCCCGGTCGCTCGAGATCATCCGGACCGCCGAGCGGTTCATCGCGGAGAACGGGAGGGCGGAGGCGTTCGGGCCGGTCATCCCCGGCTACGAACCGCTCCCCATGTCGGAGCGGCATGCTCGCGCCGCCGCGTTGCTGCCGCTCGTGCGAGGCCTGGCATCCACGGATCGCCCGCAGGTTGGCCACTACACGGACAGCGAGGTGGTCCTCGACTTCGTGGCCCGGACGGAGCACCCGCGACTGGCCGCGCTCGGTACCTCGTGTCCCGACCACTTCCTGCGGACCAAGGTTCGGCCGCTGGTCCTCGATCTTCCGCCGACCGCCGAGCACGCCGACGTGTATGTCCGGCTACGCGAGCTGCACGCGGCCTACCGCGAGGACTACCGCGCCTACTACGAGCGACACGCAGCGCCGGAAAGCCCGTCGATGCGCGGAGCGGACCCGGCGATCGTGCTCGTGCCGGGCGTCGGGATGTTCAGCTTCGGCGCCAACAAGCAGACGGCGCGCGTCGCGGGCGAGTTCTACGTCAATGCGATCAACGTCATGCGTGGCGCGGAAGCGGTCTCCACGTACGCCCCGATCTCCGAGGCTGAGAAGTTCCGCATCGAGTACTGGGCCCTCGAGGAGGCCAAGCTTGCCCGGATGCCCCGGCCGAAGCCTCTCGCGACCCGGGTCGCGTTCGTCACCGGCGCCGGGTCCGGCATCGGCAAGGCGATCGCCCAGCGGCTCGCGGACGAGGGCGCCTGTGTCGTCGTTGCAGATGTCGACGGAGAGAGCGCCGAGACCGCGGCTCGTCAGCTGGGAGGGCCGGACGTCGCGACCAGCGTCACCGTCGACGTGACGGACGAGGACCAGGTCATTGCGGCGCTCCGCGCGACGGTTCTCGCGTTCGGGGGCGTGGACCTGATCGTGAACAACGCCGGGCTATCGATCTCGAAGTCGCTGCTCGAGACGACGGTGGCGGACTGGGACCTGCAGCACGACGTCATGGCCCGTGGCTCCTTCCTCGTGTCGCGCGAGGCGACCCGGGTGATGATCGAGCAGGCGATGGGCGGCGACATCGTCTACGTCGCCAGCAAGAACGCCCTCTTTGCGGGTCCCAACAACGTCGCCTACAGCGCCTCCAAGGCGGACCAGGCACACCAGGTCCGGCTCCTCGCGGCCGAGCTCGGGCAGTACGGAATCCGGGTCAACGGCGTGAACCCCGACGGCGTGGTCCGAGGCTCCGGGATCTTCGCCAAGGGCTGGGGCGCCGATCGCGCCCGCACGTACGGGATCCCGGAGAGCAAGCTGGGCGAGTTCTACGCCCAGCGGACGCTGTTGAAGCGCGAGGTCCTGCCAGAGCACGTGGCGGCCGCGGTGTTCGTGCTCACGGGCGGCGAGCTCGCCCAGACCACCGGACTCCTCGTCCCGGTCGACTCGGGCGTCGCGGCGGCGTTCCTCCGGTGATCGTGCGGTGATCCACGGTTCCGTCCCGCTGTCGCCCGGGGCGTCCAGGCGGGCCGGCGACGGAGCCGGCGACGGAGCCGGCGACGGAGCCGGCGGTCTACCGCCGATGCGTATCGGGCTGTTCGTCCCGTGCTTCGACGACCTGCTACACCCCGAGGTGGGCCGGGCCGTCGTGCGGATCCTGCGCCGGCTCGGCCATGAAGTCGTCTACCCGGAGGAGCAGACCTGTTGTGGCCAGCTGCACTTCAACACGGGCTATCGCGACGCCAGCGTTCCGCTCGTCCGACACTTCGCCGACACGTTCGCCGGGTTCGACGTCGTCGTCACCGCCTCCCCGTCGTGCGCGGCGATGGTCCGGCGCCACCATGCGACCGTCGCCGAGCATTCGGCCGCAGGCGGTTCCGACCGGTCGCTGCCGGCCGCGGTCGCCGAGCTCGCTCCCCGGGTCTACGACCTGACCGAGCTCCTCGTGGACGTCCTTCGGGTGACCGATGTCGGGGCGAGCTTTCCGCACCGCGTGGTCTTCCACCCCACCTGTCACTCCGTGCGCCAGTACGGCGTCGGTGACCGTCCCCGTCGGCTTCTGGCCGGCGTCCGCGACCTGTCCCTCGTCGACCTGCCGAACGCCGACGAATGCTGCGGGTTCGGCGGCACCTTCGCCGTCAAGAACGCCGACACGTCCGTCGCCATGGGTCGGGACAAGGTCGCCGACATCATCTCGACCGGTGCCGAGGTCCTGACGGCCGCCGACACGTCCTGCCTGATGCACCTCGGAGGCCTGCTGTCGCGGCAGGGCTCGCAGATCCGGGTCCGGCACCTTGCCGAGATCCTGGCCGGCGGGACCGAGGCATGAGCGAACCCCACAGCTCGACTTCCCGCCGGCCGGCCGCTCGTCAGCCACTGCCGACCTTCGCGGGGACGCCGCCGTTCCCGGAGGCGGCGCGCGCCGCGCTCGCTGACACCCAGCTCCGCACGAACCTGCGCCGGGCATCGACGACGATCCGCACCAGGCGCGCCTTCGCGGTCGCGGAGCGGAGCGACTGGGAGGCGCTCCGGCTGTCCGGGGCAGCGATCAAGGACGAGGTCCTGCGGGACCTGCCGCGGCTCCTGGAGCAGCTTGAGGTCCAGGTCTCCAGTGCCGGCGGCACGGTCCACTGGGCCCGCGACGCCCGCGAGGCCGGAGCGATCGTGACCTCGATCGTGAAGGCCGCCGGCGCGACCGAGGTGGTCAAGGTCAAGTCCATGGTCACCCAGGAGATCGAGCTCAACGAGATGCTTGCGCGCGAGGGCATCGCCGCCTGGGAAACGGACCTGGCGGAGCTGATCGTCCAGCTGGGACATGACCTGCCATCCCACATCCTGGTCCCGGCGATCCACCGCAACCGGGCCGAGATCCGGGAGATCTTCCGGCGCGAGATGGCGGCCTCAGGGCTGCCGGCGTCGGATGACCTGACAGACGATCCGCGTGCCCTCGCCGAGGCGGCCCGGTTGCACCTGCGCGAAAAGTTCCTGCGCGCCCGGGTAGCGATCTCCGGCGCGAACTTCGCGGTGGCCGAGACGGGCACGGTGGTCGTGGTCGAGTCGGAGGGCAACGGCCGGATGTGCCTGACCCTCCCGGAAACCCTGGTCACCGTGATGGGGATCGAGAAGCTCATCCCCACCTGGCGCGACCTGGAGGTCTTCCTCCAGCTCCTGGCGCGGTCATCGACGGCCGAGCGCATGAACCCCTACACGTCCATGTGGACGGGCGTGACACCCGGTGACGGGCCGCAGGAGTTCCATCTGATCCTGCTCGACAATGGCCGGACCGACGTCCTGCGCGATCCGGTCGGGCGACAGGCGCTCCGGTGCATCCGCTGCTCCGCGTGCCTGAACGTCTGCCCGGTCTATGTGCGGACCGGCGGGCGGGCGTATGGCTCACCGTACCCCGGGCCGATCGGAGCGATCCTGACGCCGCAGCTCCGCGGCATCGCCCGGCATCCGGTCGACGAGCAGACGGCGTCCCTGCCGTTCGCCTCCTCGCTCTGCGGAGCCTGCCTCGATGTATGCCCGGTCCGGATCGACATCCCCGAGATCCTGGTCCACCTGCGAGCCCGAGTCGTCGCCCAGCACGGCTGGCGCGCCCGGACGGTCACGCAGGAGGCGCTGATGATGAACGCCCTGGCGGCGGCCCTCGCCGGCCCGCGGCGCCTGGCAGCGGCCGAACGAGTGGCGGCGCTCGTGGGGCGCGTGCTCGGGCGTCGTGGACGGCTCCGGCGCGTGGCGGCACCCGGGCTCTTCGGCGCGTGGTTCCGGGCCCGGGATCTGCCCCTCCCGGCCGCGGTGACATTCCGGGCATGGTGGCGCCGAGGGGCGGATCGGGATGGTGGGCCGTGACCGCATCAGGCAATGCGCGCCGGGAGATCCTCGCCCGCATCCGGGAAGCCCTGCGCGTGCCGGTGCCCGACCACACCGTCCCGCGCGACTACCTGCGGACGATCTCCCCGGAGGTCGACGCCATCGAGCTGTTCGCGGCGCGTGTCGCGGACTACCACGCGACCGTCATTCGCGCGACCTCGGCCGGCCTGCCCAGCGCCGTCGCGGCCGCTCTCCGCCAGCGGGGTGTGCGCACCCTCGTCATCCCGCCCGGCCTTCCGACGGCGTGGCTCTCGGAGGCCGTCGTCGACCAGCTGCCCGACTCCCCGCCATTGTCGAAGGCGGCGCTGGACCACGCGGATGGGGTGATCACCGGATGCGCTGTCGCGATCGCCGAGACCGGCACCATCGTGCTCGACGCTGGATCCGGACAGGGGCGCCGGGCGCTGTCGCTTCTCCCCGACTACCACCTCTGCATCGTGCGCACGGGCCAACTCGTGGGCGACGTGCCCGAGGCCATGGGCGTGCTCGACCCGCGGCGCCCCCTCACGTGGATCAGCGGACCGTCCGCCACCAGCGACATCGAGCTGCAGCGGGTCGAGGGGGTGCATGGTCCGAGGATCCTCGACATCGTGCTCGTCGACGAGAGCGGTGCCGGACGACGCTGGCCCGACGCGATGAGCAATGTCACGCGCGGGACACGGCGGGATCCGGCACGCCGGAGGTATTGACGGGTGCGCTATCCTGCCGTTGTCGTTGTGTTATCGATAACGGACGCCGACACGCCCCCGTCGCCGGCGTTGCAGGTCGCTGACCCGGCGCCCCGATCCCGGACCCGTCGAACAGTGCCTACGGCACCAGGGGACATCCGTCATGGGTGACCTACTCGTCGAGATGATCGACATCAGCAAGACGTTCCCGGGAGTCCACGCGCTCGACGGCTGTCACTTCGAGCTCCGCCCCGGCGAGGTGCACGCCCTGGTCGGCGAGAACGGGGCGGGTAAGTCCACCCTGATGAAGATCCTGGCCGGCATCTACCGCCGCGATGCGGGCACGATCCGGATCCGAGGCCAGGAAGTCGAGATCCCGTCGCCCCGAGCCGCGCAGGACCTCGGGATCAGCATCATCCACCAGGAGCTCAACCTGATGGGCGACCTCACGGTGGCCCAGAACATCTTCATCGGGCGCGAGCCGCGCGGCAGGTTGCCCTTTGTCCTCGACGAGCGGACCCTCAACGCGAGGACCGCCGAGCTCTTCGAGACGCTCCACCTCAAGCTGGATCCGCGGGCCCGCGTCTCCGGCCTCGCGGTGGCTCAGCAGCAGATGGTCGAGATCGCGAAGGCGCTCTCCTTCAGCTCGGAAGTCCTCATCATGGACGAGCCGACGGCCGCGCTGACCGCCACCGAGATCGACGAGCTCTTCCGGATCATCCGCCACCTGCGCGAGCGCGGGGTGGGGATCGTGCATATCTCGCATCGCCTCGAGGAGCTCAAGCAGATCTCTGACCGTGTGACGGTGATGCGCGACGGCCGGTACATCGACACCGTCCAGACGGCCGACGTGAGCATCCAGTCGGTCATCAGCATGATGGTCGGCCGAACCATCTTCGAGGCGACGCCGGAGCTCCCCGAACAGCCCGATCCGGAGGTCATCCTGGAGGTCCGCGACCTCCATCGCGGCCGCGCCATCCGGGGCGTGAGCTTCCAGCTCCACCGCGGCGAGATCCTGGGCATGTCGGGTCTTGTCGGCGCGGGCCGGACGGAGGTGGTTCGAGCCATCTTCGGCGCCGATCCGCACGATTCGGGAGAGATCCTCGTCCGAGGGAAGCCGGTCACCATCCGGACTCCTTCGGACGCGGTCGCCCACGGGATCGGCTATCTGTCCGAGGATCGGAAGCGATGCGGGCTGGCTCTCGGCATGGACGTCGAGGCGAACATCGTGCTCGCCTCGATGCGCCGCTTCGCCGACCGGATCGGTCGCATCAACTTCGCCCGCACGAGGGCGGCCGCCCTGGAGCGCGTCAGCGGCCTCACGATCAAGACCCCAAGCATTCTCCAGCGGGTCCAGAACCTCTCGGGCGGCAATCAGCAGAAGGTCGTCATCGGCAAGTGGCTCACTGCCGACACCGAGATCCTGATCTTCGACGAGCCGACCCGCGGGATCGACGTCGGCGCCAAGAGTGAGATCTACCGGCTCCTCAACGACCTTGCGCAGCAGGGCAGGGCGATCATCATGATCTCGTCCGAGCTGCCCGAGATCCTGCGCATGAGCCACCGCATTCTCGTGATGTGCGAAGGACGGATCACGGGAGAGCTCAGCGCGGCGGAGGCAACCCAGGAGAGGATCATGACCTTCGCGACCCAGCGCGAAGCCATCGCGGCCGCGTAGTCCAGCGAGTCCAGCCCGCCGCCGGCAGAATCCCCCACACGAGGCAGCGCATCGATGCAGACGACCACGAGGATGAGCCAGTCGCGAATGCAGTCAATGCTCAAGGGTGAGTCACTGCAGCGCATTCTCGCGCTCGGCGCCCTCGTCGCCCTCCTCATCTTCTTCTCGGCGATCTCGGAGCCGTTCCGCACGACGGACAACTACATCTCGATCCTCGTCGCCACCGCGGTGAACGGTGTTCTGGCAATGGGCGTGACGTTCGTCATCATCTCTGGCGGGATCGACCTGTCCGTCGGCACCATGATGACCTTCTGCTCCGTCATCCTGGGCCTGGTGGTCACGAACGCCGGCATGCCGCTGTGGCTGGGCATCCCCGCTGCGCTCGCGGCCGGCGCGCTCGCGGGCGCGGTCAACGGCGTCCTCATCACGAAGGCCAGGATCCCGCCGTTCATCGCCACGCTGGGCATGCTCAACGTGACGCGCGGGCTCGCACAGATCCTGTCTGACGTCAAGCCGATCTACTTCGAGGGCAACCCCGAGTTCTACGACATCTTCATGGGCAAGCCCCTCTTCGGCGTCCCGGACGTGGTCCTCATCATGTTCGGGGCGGCCATCGTTGCCTCGTTCGTCCTGACCAGGACCGTGCTGGGCCGGTACACGTTCGCCCTCGGTTCCAGCGAGGAGGCCACGCGCCTCTCCGGCGTCAACGTTGACGCCTGGAAGATCGCCGTCTACGCCGTGTCCGGGCTCTTCGCCGGCCTCGGTGGCATTCTCATCGCGGCCCGCATGACCTCCGCCCAGCCGGCGGTCGGCATGGGGTACGAGCTCGACGCCATCGCGGCTGCCGTCATCGGTGGCACGTCCCTGCGTGGCGGCGAGGGCAGCATCGTCGGCACGATCATCGGGGCCTTCGTCATCAGCACGCTGACGATCGGCCTCTCCATCGTCGGCGTCCCGGACCAGTGGAAGCTGGTGGTCACGGGCCTGGTGGTCATCGGGGCCGTCTGGCTCGACATTCTCCGGCGCCGCAATCTCGCCTGACGAAGAGCGGCGCCCCGATCCATCGCGACCCCAAGCTGGCCCGTGTCGTCGGAGCCAGCACATCGGTCGGACACGAGTCAAGGAGGAGAACATGAGGTTCCCGCGGTTCTACGGCCCGGTGGCCGGCGCCATGACCCTGGCCCTGGTGGCCGCCGCCTGCGGAGGCGGTGCCAGCCAGGCCCCGACGACCGCCGCGAAGCCGTACATCGCCATCGTCTCGAAGGGCTCCCAGCACCAGTTCTGGCAGGCGGTCCAGAAGGGTGCCACCGACGAGGCGGCGGCCAAGGGCGCCACGATCACCTACGAAGGTCCCGCGTCCGAGTCCGAGGTGGACAAGCAGCTCACGATGCTGCAGACCGCGCTCGACAAGAAGCCGGCCGCGGTCTGCTTCGCGGCCCTCGACAGCAAGGCTGCCGGCCCGCTGCTCCAGAAGGCCAAGGACGCCGGCATCCCGGTCATCGGCTTCGACAGTGGCGTGGACAGCGACATTCCCGTCACGACGGTGTCCACGGACAATATCGCTGCCGCCGGCGAGGCCGCCGACCAGATGGCCAAGCTGATCGGCAACGAGGGCAAGGTCGCGGTCATCGTCCATGACCAGACCAGCCAGACCGGCACGACCCGGCGTGACGGCTTCGTCAACCGGATGAAGGAGAAGTATCCGAACATCGAGGTCGTCGCCATCGAGTACGGCGCCGGTGACCCGGTCAAGTCGGCCGACCTCGCGAAGGCCATCATGACCAAGAACCCCGACCTGAAGGGCTTCTTCGGCGCCAACGAGGGCTCCGCCAAGGGCGTCCTCAACGCGCTCAAGGAAGCCGGCAAGGAAGGCAAGATCGTGGCCGTCGGCTACGACTCCGGCCAGCAGCAGATCGAGGCGATCAGGAGCGGCGTCATGGCCGGCGCCATCACCCAGAACCCGGTCGGCATCGGCGCGAAGTGCGTCGACGCAGCCCTCGATGCCATCGCGGGCAAGACCCTTCCGAAGAACATCGACACGGGGTACTACTGGTACGACAAGACCAACATCGACAACGCCGAAGTCCAGGCGGTCCTCTACCAGTAGGTCGTCCGTTCATCGACCCGGAGTGTCCCCGGAGGCTGTCCGCTCGGCGGGCAGCCTCCGGTCGCAAACCAGGGGTGCTCGCTTGTCAACCCAGGCGCCGCCGCGATGAGCACGATCAGCGACGTCGCCCAGCGGGCCGGCGTTTCCGCGATGACCGTATCCCGGGTGGTCAACCACTCCGGGTACGTCAGCGCGACGACGCGCCAGCGAGTGGAGCGCGCGATCGCGGAATTCGGCTACGTGCCCAACGCGCTGGCCCGCCAGCTGCGGTCCAAGCGCACGAAGACCGTCGCGCTCGTTGTCTCGGACATCACGAATCCGTTCTTCACGACGATCGCCCGCGGCGTCGAGGACGCGGCAGCGCCGCGCGGCTTCTCGGTCATGTACTGCAACACCGACGAGTCGACCGAGGAGGAGACGCAGTACCTCCACATGCTCATCGAGCGCCAGGTGGACGGGGTGCTCCTCGTCCCCACGAGGAGCAGCGGCGCGTCCTTCCGGACGCTTCGCGCCCACCGGATGCCGGTGGTCGTGCTCGACCGCCGCGTGACGGTCCGCAACGTCGACAGCGTGCGCTGTGACTCCGAAGCCGGCGCCTATGCGTTGACGCGCCACCTGCTCTCGCTCGGGCACCGCCGGATCGCGGTCCTCACGGGTCGGCGCACGATCTCCACCTCAGTCGACCGCGTGGCCGGCTGTCGTCGCGCCCTGGAGGAGAACGGGCTGGAGCTCGACGACGACCTCGTTCGGTACGGCGGGTACAACTTCGGCTCGTTCAACCAGGCGGATGGACGCCAGATGGCCCAGGCCGTGCTGGCCTCGGTCGCGCCTCGGCCGACGGCGATCTTCGCGGCGAACAACTTCATCGCCTTCGGCGCGATCCGCGCGCTCCGCGAGGCCGGCCTCCGGGTTCCCGAGGACATGTCGGTCGTGGCCTTCGACGATCTGCCGGCGGACTGGGCGATGGACCCCTTCCTGACCGTCGCGGCGCAGCCCGCGTACGACATCGGACGGCACGCCGCGGAACTTCTGCTCGATCGCATCGCGGGCGATCCGGCCGCGCGGGGCCGAGCCCTGGTGCTCCCGTTCCAGCTGGTCATCCGGCGCTCCAGCGCCGCTCCGCCGAGTGAGGCCCTCGTTCACGGCCCCGGGAGGGGGCGCCCGGCGGCGACATCCCGTCCCGTCATCCCCCGGACACCGGCCGGCACGAGACGGCCCGCGCGACCGGCGATCAGAGGAGCCAAGCCATGCTGACCACGAGACTGCTCCACCCCGAGATCCTGCGGGCCCTCGCCGAGGCCGGACACGGGGCCCAGGTCCTCATCGCGGACGGCAACTACCCCCTGCTGACCCGCTCAAGCCCGGCCGCCCGAAGGGTCTACCTGAACCTCGCCCCGGGCATGTTGACGGTCACGGACGTGCTGGGCGTGCTCACCGAGGCGATCGTGGTGGAGGAAGCCCACGTCATGCTGCCGGAAAGCGGCGAGGAGCCCGCCATCTTCGCCGAGTTCCGTGCCGGACTGCCCGGCATCGAGCTGCAGCCGCTGGGGCGGTACGCGTTCTACGACGCAGCACGCGGTCCCGACGTCGCACTCGCGATCTCCACCGGCGAACAGCGGATCTACGCGAACCTCCTGCTCACCATCGGCGTCGTCCCGCCGACCTGATCTCCGCGGCACCTGCTGACCTGTCGCCGACGAGTGATTCGCTCCGTCGTTGACGGGCCCTCACGAGGAGGATACGAATGACCAGTTCCACCGGGTCCGCGGGCCGCTTCGTCGGCGACTGGCCCAAGATCGGGATCCGCCCGGCGGTCGACGGCCGCATGCATGGCGTGCGGGAGTCGCTGGAGGAGCAGACCCAGCGCATGGCCCGCCGAACGGCTGAGCTCCTCCGGGAGCACCTGCGCTACCCCGACGGCACCCCCGTGGAGGTCGTGGTTCCCGACCACAACATCGGCGGCGTCTACGAGGCGGCGAAGGTGGCCGAGCTCTTCCGCCGGGAGGGGGTGGGCGTCTCGATCACCATCACTCCTTGCTGGTGCTACGGGTCGGAAACGATGGACATGGATCCCCTGACCCCGAAGGCGGTCTGGGGCTTCAACGGCACCGAGCGGCCCGGGGCGGTCTACCTGGCCGCGGTCCTCGCTGCCCACACGCAGAAGGGCCTGCCGGCGTTCGGCATCTACGGCCGCGACGTTCAGGACGCCGGCGACGGGACCATCCCGGCGGACGTTCAGGCGAAGATCCTTCGCTTCGCGAAGTCAGGCCTGGCCGCCGCGATCCTGCGCGGCAAGTCCTACCTCTCGCTCGGCGGCGTCTCGATGGGCATCGCCGGCTCCATCGTGGATCAGCCGTTCTTCGAGAAGTACCTGGGCATGCGCGTCGAGTGCGTGGACATGTCCGAGCTGACCCGCCGTCTGGACGAGGGCATCTACGATCCGGTCGAGTTCGCGAAGGCGCTTGCGTGGACGAAGGCGAACTGTCGCGAAGGCGCGGACCGGAATCCGGCCGACAAGGCCAAGAGTCGCGAAGAGAAGGATCGTGACTGGGAGACGGTGGTCAGGATGACCCTGATCACCCGCGACCTCCTCGTTGGAAACCCGCGCCTCGCGGAACTTGGCTTCGGCGAGGAGGCGATGGGCCGGAACGCGATCCTCGGCGGCTTCCAGGGCCAGCGCCAGTGGACCGACCACGCCCCCAACGGCGACTTCATGGAGGCCGTCCTCAACTCGTCCTTCGACTGGAACGGCATCCGGGCGCCCCACATCTTCGCGACCGAGAACGACAGCCTCAACGGCGCGACGATGCTCCTCAGCTACCTGCTGACGAACCGGGCACAGATCTTCGCGGACGTCCGAACGTACTGGAGCCCGGAGGCGGTGAAGCGGGTCACCGGCCACGACCTGGAGGGTCCGGCCGCCAACGGCTTCATCCATCTCATCAACTCCGGCGCGGCCACGCTGGACGCTACCGGGGCCATGGAGGCCGACGGTCGGCCGGCGATGAAGCCGTACTGGGAGATCACCGCGGCGGACGTGGCCGCGGCCCTCGCCGCGACGACCTGGTACCCGGCCAACCGGGGCTACTTCCGGGGCGGCGGCTTCTCGTCGCAGTTCGTCAGCAGGGGCGGCATGCCGGTCACGATGGCCCGTCTGAACCTGGTCTCGGGCGTCGGGCCGGTGCTCCAGCTGGCCGAGGGCTGGACGGTGGACCTGCCC
This sequence comes from Candidatus Sulfomarinibacteraceae bacterium, assembly GCA_035466655.1. Lineage (GTDB taxonomy): Bacteria > Chloroflexota > Limnocylindria > Limnocylindrales > CSP1-4 > UBA5189. The sequence goes on along the minus strand of DATIUS010000220.1, from coordinate 3,623 downwards.
CGGGAGGTCCACGACATCCTGGACCAGCGGACCGACCCGACCTGGCCGACGCACTGGTTCGTGCCGCGCGTGACCGGCAGCGGTCCCTTCCGCGACGTCTATGCGGTGATGGCCAACTGGGCGGCCAACCACGGCGCCATCAGCTACGGCCACATCGGCGCGGACCTGGTCACCCTCGCCTCGATTCTTCGCATCCCCGTCCACATGCACAACGTGCCGGAGGAGGACCTCTTCCGACCGAGCGCCTGGGCGAATCTGGGCACGGCCGACCTGGAGAGCGCCGACTTCCGGGCCTGCAGCACGTTCGGTCCGTTGTACGGGCGACGCTGAGCCGACCTGCCGAAGGGCGCCCGGGCGACCCGTCCCGAGCGGGCTTGAGAGCTCGAGAGGAGTCTCGACGATGAACCGTGCGGCCCACTTCGCGGCGATCGACCTCGGGGCCTCCAGCGGCCGGGTGACGCTTGGCGGCTGGGACGGCACCCGATTCGAGCTCGACGAGCGCCATCGCTTCCCAAACGGGCCGGTGGCCGTCGGCGGCCACCGGCACTGGGATGTGCTGCGCCTCTGGGAGGAGATCAAGACCGGCCTCGGTCGGTGTGCGGGCCCGGCGGGCGGCCGCCTGCTCGGCGCCAGCGTCGACACCTGGGGCGTCGACTATGCCCTGCTCGACCGCGCTGGCCGCCTGCTGGCAAACCCGTATCACTACCGCGACCGGCGGACCGATGGAATCCCGGAGCTCGCCTACGAGCGCGTCCCCCGTGTGGAGATCTACGCGGCGACCGGTGTCCAGCCGATGCAGATCAACACCCTGTTCCAGCTCTACAGCATGGTCCGCGCGGCTGACCCCCAGCTCGCGGCGGCGTCCGTCCTCCTGCCCATCCCCAATCTCTTCCTGCACTGGCTCGGCGGCGAGCAGGTGGCCGAGTACACCCATGCCACGACGACGCAGTGCCTCGGGACCAGTGGCCGGGGCTGGGCCCTCGGGATCCTGGACCGGCTCGGCATCCCCGGCGGCATCTTCCCGCCCGTCGTCGAGCCCGGAACCCCCCTCGGCCAGATGCGGCGGGACGTCATGGACGAGGTCGGGCTGGCCGGCCGCCCCGGCGTCTTCGCCGTGGGCTGCCACGACACCGCGAGCGCGGTCGCAGCGATCCCCGGCCTGGGACCGCGCAGCGCCTACATCAGCAGCGGCACCTGGAGCCTGATGGGCGTGGAGACGACAGAGCCCATCATCTCCGAGCTATCCCGGGAAGGAGCGTTCAGCAACGAGGGCGGCGTGGCCGGCTCGATTCGCCTGCTCAAGGTCATCACCGGACTCTGGCTGGTCCAGGAATGCCGACGCCAGTGGCAGCGCCAGGGCCTGGACCATGGGTGGGACGAGGTCCTTGCGCTCGCCGAGCAGGCGCCGCCCTTCGGGCCCCTCGTTGATCCCGACGCGGCGGAGTTCCTGAGCCCGGACGACATGCCCGCCGCGATTCGCGCGGCCTGCCGCGAATCCGGACAGCAGCAGCCGGAGACCGTCGGCGCCGTCGTCCGCTGCTGCCTCGAGAGCCTGGCGGTCCGTTATCGGGTCACCCTGGAGGAGCTCGAGGCGCTCGTGGGCCACCGGATCGACACGATCCACGTCGTCGGCGGGGGAAGCCAGAGCCGGCTGCTCTGCCAATTGACGGCCGATGCCTGTGCGCGCCCCGTGATCGCGGGCCCCACGGAGGCGGCGACGCTCGGGAACGTGATGGTCCAGGCGATCGCGGCCGGCGAGCTCTCCGATGTTGCCACCGGCCGGGCCGCGATCGCCGCGTCGGTGGCGCGGGAGACGTACGAGCCGCGGCCGGGCGGCGCATGGGATGTCGCGCTCGCGCGCATGCGCGGCCTTGCGCGACGACCGGGAGCGTGACGGACGATCAGCGGCGGGACATTCCAATGCGGCCGGCCGTTCGTGGCCGCTCGCGTGCGCCCGCACGCTTCACGATATCCGCGAGGCGACCTGGAGCCGGTAGGCCTCGGCCTCCCAGCGCTCGATGAAGAGCCGTTCGCGGGGCGCCAGCGGACGGACCCCGCCGAGTCGATGAGCACCGGCCGCCACCCGCGTCGCATCGAGGTAGAGCGTGCGCGCCGTGTCGGCCTGTCGGTCCGTGTCTCCAACGGCGAACAGGCCGAGACCGGCGACGAGGACGATGATCGGCTGATCGCCGTCCCGCATCGCGCGCTCGGAGAGGGCCGCCCGGAGCGCCGTGACGGAGTCATCGCTGCAGTCTGGAACCGTCTCGAGAACGAGCGGCCAGGAGCCCGCGTAGACGATCTGGTCCGGTGTGAGCGGGCCGCCGCGAGCGAAGCGATGCCCCAGCTGGGACCCGGCCGCGCCGACCGCCGGTGGCGAGTCGTCGAACACCACCGCCCTGGGCCGGCCGTGCGTCGCGAGCAGCGTGCCGAGTGCCGACCGGAGCGCCTCCACCATGCCCGCCGAGCGCGCCGCCTCGATCCGCGGGACGTCCCCCCACGAAAAGGGCGGCTCGCCATCGGCGTGGGCGGCGATCCGGTCCACGATCTCGTGTGACAGCTCGTCGATCTCGGCGGCCCTGTCCGCACCGACGATGAGCCCATGGTTCTGGAGCAGGAGCGCGCGTGGCGCGGGGCGCCCCGTGCGTCGGGCGTACGCGCCCCGCTCGTCCCTGATCACCCGCGCGAGGGGCAGGCCAGGATCCGTGTACGGGATCCACAGGACGAGATCGCCCAGGATCCGATCTGCCAGATCCCGACCCCGGCTCGCGCAGGTCAGCATGTTGACCGTCGTGGGGTGCGTGTGGAGGACGATCCGGTCGGGAAGCAGGGCGTGGAACAGCAGCTCGACCGAGGGCCGGCGCCCATCGGCCGGCGACAGGCGAGCGGTCTCTGCGACGCGCAGCACCTCGTCGGAGCCCGGTGCGGCACCCGGCCCCCCTCCGCCCTGGAGCAGCTCGATCAACGGATCGATGGCGAGGGCGATGAGGGATTCCACCGTGAGCGTGGCGAGTGACACGCCGCTGGCCTTGATGGACAGCACGCCGCCAAGCTTTGCGGAGGAGTTGCCGCCGCCGGCGCGGACGAACTCCGGATCCGCGCCGAACCGGCGAGCGAGCTCGACCATCTCCGCACGCAGGTCGACCGGGGCGGGTCGCGAGCGAGGGAGCAGGCGGGCACTCATGGGCTGCGGTCTCCGTGTGACCCGGCGGAACGATGTCGGCCGCACCCGTGACGCCCGGGGCCGCGGTCGGCGCCGTGCGACGTTCGATCGGAGGCCCGTCCCTTGCCGCGGTCGGGCCCCGTCGGCCGGTGGTCGCGGCCGGCGGACCCTATCCTAGGGCAAGTCAGGCGCGCCGAGAGCGCGAGGCCAGATCATGGGAGCGGCCCGCCCGCTCGAGCGGGCGGGCGAACGCACGGAAGCCGAGGGATGACGGTGGGTGACCTGCTGCTCGGCGTGGACATCGGGACGTCGAGCTCCAAGGGCGTGCTGGTCAGGCCGGACGGCACGATCATTGCGACGGCCCAGCGACCGCACCAGCTCTCGCTCCCGCGCCCGGGGTGGGCCGTGCACGACGGCGAGGCCGTCTGGTGGGCCGACTTCGTGACGATCGCCCGTGAGCTCG
>DATIUS010000219.1:0-1821 GCA_035466655.1 Candidatus Sulfomarinibacteraceae bacterium | reverse complement strand
ATGCACAGCCCGCCGACGACCATCGCGGTCCGGCTGGCGACCGTCGGCCCGCTGTCGGGGACCTCGGCCGTGTCCACCGGCGCCATGTCGATGAGGTCGGGCGAGAGGCCGAGCTCGGCGCCGACCAGCATCGGGAAGATCGTCGTGGTCCCCTGGCCCATCTCCGTCGCAGCGATCAGGACCCGGATCCGGCCCTCGGCCGTGAGCTCCACCGACGCCACGGACCCGATGTGGACCTCACCGGAACCGGTGAAACCGGCCCCGTGCCAGCCGAGCGCGATGCCGACCCCGGAGGCCGTCCGGGCCGCACCGGAGCGAAGGCGGCCGGCCGGCACCTCCCCGGAACCGCGACGGCCGGCGGCCGCCCGGGCGGTCGCAGCCCGGTGGCGCTCGAAGTCCCCCGCCTCCACGGCCAGCCGGAGGACCTCCTGGACCGCCACGCTGTCGCGGAGCACCTGGCCGGTCGGCGTCGTGTCGCCCGGCTCGTAGGCGTTCCGGCGGCGGAGCTCGGCCGGGCTCATCGCCAGGCGCTCGGCGATCCGGCCCATGTGCGTCTCGACCGCGAACTCCACTTGGGGCGCCCCGAACCCGCGCATGGCGCCGTTCGGTGGCGTGTTCGTGCGGGCCGCCCGGGCCCGGATCCGGACGTTCGGGCAGCGGTACGGGCCGCCCGAGTGGAGCGCGCCACGCGACAGGACGACCGGCGTCAGCGTGCAGTACGCGCCGCCGTCGATGACGATCTCGATGTCCTGGGCCACGAGCGTGCCATCCGCCTTCACGCCCGTCCGATGACGGACGATGGCCGGGTGGCGCTTCGTCGTCGCCGCGAGATCCTCGTGCCGGTCATAGATCATCCGGACCGGGCGCCCACACTTCAGCGCGAGGAGCGCCGCGTGGACGGCGACGATCGAGGGGTACTCCTCCTTGCCCCCGAAACCCCCGCCGGTCTCTGCCTGGACGACGCGCGCCTGCTCCGCGCTGAGCCCGAGCGCCTTTCGGAGCGCCTTGTGGACGTAGTACGGGCACTGGAGCGAGCCGTGGACCGTGATCCCGCCGCCCTCGGCGGGGACCGCGATCATCGCGTTGTTCTCGATGTAGAGCTGCTCCTGGTGACCCACCCGGTACTCGCCCTCGACGACGACGTCGGCGGCGGCGAACCCGGCATCGAGGTCACCGGCCACGATCTCGTACTGCGCGAAGATGTGATCGGACTGCTCGGGATCGAAGACCGGCGGCAGCGGCTCGGTGACGAGGCGGACCCGTGAGCGGAGGGCGCGGAGCGTTTCGCGATCAGCGGCGGCAAGCAGGGCGACCGGCTCGGCGTGGTGGCGGATCTCCCCGCCGACGGGAACGAGGACGGGCTGGTCCTCCTTGATCGCGCTGACGAGGTTCTCGCCGGGGATGTCGGCGGCGGTGACGACGACGACGTTCGACCAGTCCGCCTCGGGATCCAGCTCGATCGCGACGAGGCGCGCCCGGGGCTCCGTCGAGCGGATGGTGGCGCCGTGCCAGGCGCCCGGGAAGACGAGGTCGTCGGCGTATTTCGCGGCCCCGGTGAGCTTCGCCGGACCCTCGCGGCGAGGCGGGTAACCGCGGGCACGCCCGCGCGTCGTGCCGGCCGGGGCGACGAGGAGCGCCTCGGCCACGGAACGCTCGGGCGTGATCGGGGGACGCGGCAACGTACGCGTCGTCATCGGGCGACGGAACCCTCCGGAGTTGGGCTGCTCCCTCTGCCCTGAGAGGGTATCACCGGCCCGGGCGTCACCCGACGTTCCCTCGCGCCCGAGGATCTTTCTAGTCCCGGCCGCGGCGGAGCGCCCG
>DATIUS010000218.1:0-6948 GCA_035466655.1 Candidatus Sulfomarinibacteraceae bacterium | reverse complement strand
GGCGTGCTCGGTGCGGCCGGCACCCTGGGCACGATCGCGGCGGCGCTCGGCACCGGCGTGATGGCGGCCGCGAACCTTGCGCTCCCGTTCTTCGTCGGCTCGGTCGTCATCGTCCTGCTGCTCGGCCTCACGCTCGCCGTCGGCGGCGCGGCCTTCCGGGCACCGGGGGCCACGGGCGGAGGCACCGGGGCGAGCGGGTGACGCGAGCGTGGTCGAAGCTGGCCCGACCGGCCCCCGCCCTCGCCCGACCGGCCCCCGCTCGCCCGCCCGGCCCGTCAGTCCTGATTCCTTGACAGCGATGCAAGGATCGGGACAGGCAGTCCCGGTTGCGACAGGATCGCGACGTCGTGAACGCCAAATGGTGTCGGATCCTGGCCTGCCAGGCCGTTTCCCGTCATTCGGGTCGCGGATTGTGGACTGGGAGTCCAGCCTGGTCCCGACGTGGCTGCTGGTGAGGCCATCGGGTGCTCCACAGACAGGCAGCGGTTCCAGCCACGCGGCGGGCGGCGGTTTGTCAGAATCGGGTCGCGCGGCTAGTATTCAGGGTCGCGGGGTGGAGCAGCGGCAGCTCGTCGGGCTCATAACCCGAAGGTCAGGGGTTCGAATCCCCTCCCCGCAACCAGCGCCTCTACCTCAGAACCCCGGCCCCGACCAGCCGGGGTTCTTCCCTGTCCGGCCCCCCGAGGTCTCGTCGCCCCACGACCCGCGATCGATCTGGACCATCAGATCGGCCCCGTGTGAGCGTGGCCGGCCTTCGCTCCCGGCGAATCGTGAGGCCCGCCGAGCGCGGCTGCCGAGAATCCGATGAACGAGCTCGATCATGGCCAGGTACGTGCCCTGCCCGGCCAGCCCATCGATGCGCTACTCCCAGCGGAACGTTCGGATGGTCAGCCCTGCCGCGGCGACGCCCCAGGCGGCCAGGACGAGGAGCGGGCCGATTGGCTCCACGCCGCCTCCGAGCGCCGCACGGAAGGCGTCCGACAGCGCGGCGGCCGGGAGCACGCCGGCGACGATGTCGAGCGGTGCCGGCAGGTGGTCCACCGGGAGGACGATCCCGCCGACCATCAGGAACCCGAGGAAGAGCCCGTTGGCGATCGCGAGGGTCGCCTCGGCACGGAGCGTGCCGGCGAGCAGGAGCCCCAGGCCGGCGAACGTGAGCGTGCCGAGGAGGAGCGCCACCGCGCAGGTGAGTACCGAGGCGTTCGCGGGCAGGCGCCAACCGAGGAACGCCGCCGCGACCGCGACGAGGAGCACGGCCTGGAGGAGCTCCACGGCGAGGACGGCCGCGAGCTTGGCGGCCACCAGCCCCCAGCGGGGGAGGGGTGAGCCACCCAGGCGCTTCAGGACCCCGTAGTGGCGTTCGTAGGCTGTCGCAATCCCAAGGCTCACGAGGCCGCTGGCGATGACGGCGAGGGCCAGCGATCCGGGCAGCAGGAAGTCGACGGATCGTCCCGCGATGCCCGGGACGATCCCGACCGTCGCGAAGAAGAGCAGGATCGCCGGCGGAATGACGATCGTGACGAGGACGCTCTCGCCACGGCGCGCGGCCAGGCGCAGCTCCTGGACGGCGAGGGCAGCGGACGCACGGATGCCCGACGCGGGCCGGCTCATCGGCACGTCCTCACGGGACCGCCTCCACGTCCCGGTCGCCGGTCAGCTCCAGGTAGCGTTCTTCGAGCGTGGCCGCAGCCGAGCGGAGCTCAACGATCGCGACGTTCGCACCCGCGCACCAGGTCGCGAGCGCGGCCACGAGATCGGGATCCGGCACGGCGCCGTCGACGCGGTAGGTGCCGACCGCGCCTGGTTGGGCCACGGCCGCCGCCCCGCCCGCGGCAGCCGCGAGCGCGGCGTCAAGGCCCGCTCCCTCGGTGGCGTCCAGGCCGCGGGCGAGCCGGAACCGGAGCCGGGGCTCGGAGCCTCCCGCCAGCTCGGCCGGCGTCCCCGCCGCCACGATCCGGCCGTCGTGCAGGATCGCGACCCGATCGGCGAGGCGCTCCACGTCACCGAGGTCGTGGGTCGTGAGCAGGATCGCCCGGCCCTCCGCCCTGAGCCCGGCGATGAGCGCCCGCGTCGTCCGCCTCGCCTCCGGGTCCATGCCCGCGGTCGGCTCGTCGAGGACCAGGACCTCCGGCTCGCCGACGAGCGCAACCGCGAGCGCCAGGCGCTGGCGCTCGCCCCCGGACAGGCGCCGGACGCTCGTCCTCGCCACGCGCGCCAGCCCCACCTCCGCCAGGAGCCGCTCCGGGTCGCGTCCGCCGTCGTGGAACCGCGCGTACAGTCGGAGCGTGTCGCGCGGGGTGGACCGCGGGTCGAGGCCACCGCCCTGGAGCATCAGCCCCATGCGCGCCCGCAGCCGCGGCCCGCCGCGCCGCGGGTCCTCCCCGAGCACGCGGGCCGTCCCACCGTCCGCCCTTCGGTAGCCCTCGAGGATCTCGACCGCGGTCGTCTTGCCCGCGCCGTTCGGGCCGAGGAGGGCCACGAGCTCGCCCGGGTGAACCGCGATCGAGACGGCCCGCAGGACGCTTCTCGACCCGTAGGCCTTGGCGACGCCGTCGAGCTCGAGCGACGGCCCCGTCACGGGGTCGGCGCGCCGGGCCCGGAGATCGTGGCGTAGTGCCGCTCGAACTCGGCGTCCGTCAGCTCGCCGACCTGGATCGCGCGGAGGATCCCGGCACGGTCGATGAAATAGGTCTGCGGCCGGGCGATGGCCCGGTACCCCGTCCGGATCGATCCGTCGGGATCGTCGATCGTCGGCCATGTCGCACCGAAGTCGGCGGCGAAGTCGCGCGCCGGGGCCGGGGGATCGAACATCAGCACCCCGACGATCGCGAAGCCCTCGGCGGCGTGCTCGGCCAGCTTCTCGAGGAACAGCGGGAACTCGTTCCGGCACGGAACGCAGGATGGGCCCCAGAAGTTGACGATGACCGGCCGCCCGAGGTAGTCCGCGAGCGCCAGTGGCGCACCGTCGAGCGTCGTGCCCTCGAACGCCGGTGCCGGCTCACCTCGAGTGACGCCCGCTTCGGCCGGCCCGGACGCGGGGCGGAGCAGGACGACGGCGATGACGGCGATGCTGGCAAGGACGGCCAGCCCGAGGCCGATGAGGATGGGCCGCCGCCGTGGATCGATTCGAGCAGCCGTGACCGGCCCCCTACCTGACGATGAGCGTCCCGGTCATCTGCGGGATGGGATGGATCGAGCAGATGAAGACGTAGTCGCCGGCGGCGAGGCCGTCGTACTCGTAGATCACGGACTGGCCGCCGTTGACGACCTCCTGGTCCGTGACGACCGTCTTCTTGTCCGGCTGCCGAACGTCGACGTCGTGGACCACGCCCGCCGGGTCCTGGTTGTCCAGGGTGATCGTGAACGGCGTGTCGGCCGGGACCGCGATCTCGCGGAGGTCGAACGCGATGCCCTTGGCCACGATCATCCAGCTCGTCGCCGGCACGACCGTGGTCCCCGTCGGCGCCGGGGAGCCGCCCGGAGCGCCCCCGCCCGATGATCCGTCGTCCGTGCCGGACGGCGGGATGACGCCGGCCTGGACGAGGGCCGCGAGCACGAAGATCACGGCGGCGGCCTGGAGGAATCGCCGCGGCCAGCCGGGCGCCGGGATGTTCTCGAGATGGCCGGTCCGGTCCGCCTCGACGGTCTTGGCGAACTCGGCCCGAGCGTCCACGAGCCAGCCGACGAGCGTCCCGACCAGGATGACCGCCCCCGCAGCGAGGACCCACCCGCCGACGACGAGGCCGGCCATGAGCGCGGTCGCCCCGATGGCCCCGAGGAGCGGCCGGAACGACGGACCGGGCAGGTGGACGCCCGGCGGCGGGCCGGGGTGGACGACCGCCGGGAGCGTCTCGGGCCGGGTCGTCCGGGTCGTGTGCTCGAAGTCGCGGATCGCCTCGGCACCCCAGTAGAGGAGCGTCGCGACGAGGACGGCCGCCCCGATGAGGATCGCGATCCCCCCGACGACGAGCCCCCAGAAGAGCGCGGCCGCGCCCACCGCGGCGGCGATCGGGGCATACGAGGGGCCGGGCATGTGCAGATCCGGCGGGGCGATCGGGGTGAGCCGGGCGGGCGCCCGCCGAGTCGGGCCGGCCGTCGCGAACCGCCGGATCGTCCAGGCGAACCAGAGGACGGTGATTCCCGCCAGCCCGAGCGGGAGCAGCTTGATCAGCTCGCCCCAGTCCGGGATGACGACCTTCGACAGCAGGTCGAGGATCGACTGCCAGAGCGCGTCCATGCGATCCGGGCCGGCCTCAGTCCTTCGAGGATCCGGCGATCAGGACGTACGCCATCAGCGACATCGCGACGCCCAGCGCGCCGAGCATCGTCACTCCGGCCCATTCGATGTCGTAGCCGAGTGGCACCGCACCAAGCGCGTAGAACGCAGCGGCGGCGATGAAGCCGAAGCCGATGACGACGACGTTTCGCGGGTGGCGCATGGGGTGCATCAGCGTCGCTCCCCGCTACAGGAAGTAGAGGATCGAGAAGAGAAGGATCCAGACCACGTCGACGAAGTGCCAGTACAGCGATGCGGCCTCGACCGCGTCGTGGTGGCGTGCCGAGAACTGCCCCGCCAGCCCACGATAGAGCACGACGCCGAGCATGATCACGCCGCCGAAGACGTGGGCGCCGTGGAAGCCTGTGAGCGTGAAGTACGTGGTTCCGAACGGCCCGGAGCCCATCGTCATCCCCTCCTCGAACAGGAGGCTGTAATCGTATGCCTGGAGGAGGAGGAAGACGATGCCGAGGATGAACGTGACGGCGATGTTCCGGATGAACCCGCGCCGGTCGTTCCTCCGGATCGCCCAGATCGCGAACTGGCAGGTGAACGAGCTCGCGACGAGGATCACCGTCGCGACGAGGATGATCGAGAACGGGTTGAGGATGTGGTCGAACTCCGCCGGCGGCCACGGCTTGTTCGCCGCGCGAGTGCTGAAGTAGGCCGCGAAGAGCCCGGCGAAGAACATCACCTCGGAGGTGATGAACAGGAGCATCCCGAGGATCGGGTTGCTGATGCCCGCGCGGGCATCGTGGGCCACTGCCACGCTTGGGGCGTGCTCCACGGGCGCGAGGGCGTGGCTGTCGGCGGTCACGGTCGTCGTCCCTCTCAGTGCCCGGCTTGCCCGTGGCGGGCGTCGAACAATGGGCGCTCGGAGCGGATCTCCGGCAGGTGGTCGAAGTTGTACGGCGGCGGCGGCGACGAGGTCGCCCACTCGAGCGTGTTCGCCTCCCACGGATCGTCGCCGGCGGCCCTGCCGCTTCGCAGCGAGACGAAGACGTTCCAAAGGAACGGGAGGAAGGAGGCCGCGATCATGAACCCGCCGATCGTCGCGGCCATGTTCCAGTCGTTCCAGCCGGCGTCCCCGGCGTAGTCGGCGATGCGGCGCGGCATCCCCTGGATCCCGAGCATATGCATCGGGAAGAAGGTCAGGTTGAAGCCGATGAACATGAGGACGAACTGGAGCTTGCCGAGGCCCTCGTCCAGCAATCGCCCGGTCATCTTCGGGAACCAGTAGTAGACGCCGGCGAAGACGCCGAACACGGATCCGCCGAACAGCACGTAGTGGAGGTGGGCCACGACCCAGTAGGTGTCGTGGATCGCGAAGTCCACCGGGACGGACGCGCTGAAGGCGCCGTTGATCCCGCCGATCAGGAACATCGTGAGGAAGCCGATGGCGTAGATCAGCGGCGTCGAGAACGTGAGCTGGCCCCGGAACATCGTGAACACCCAGTTGAACATCTTCACGCCGGTCGGGACCGCGATCATGAACGTCAGCAGGCTGAAGAACGGCAGGAAGACCGCGCCGGTCGTGAACATGTGGTGGGCCCACACCGAGAACCCGAGCGCCCCGATGCCCACCGTCGCGAACACGAACGCCTTGTAGCCGAACAGCGGCTTGCGCGAGAAGACCGGCAGGATCTCGGACACGATCCCCATCGCCGGCAGGATCATGATGTAGACCGCCGGGTGGGAGTAGAACCAGAACACGTTCTGGTACAGGACGGCCATGCCGCCGTTCGCCGGGTCGAAGAAGTTGCCGCCGTAGTTGCGGTCGATGAACAGCATGATCAGGGCGCTGGTCAGGACCGGGGTCGCCATCAGCACGAGCACGCTGGTCACGAGGACGGTCCACACCAGGATCGGCATCCGGAACAGCGTCATGCCCGGCGCCCGCATCTTGAAGATCGTGACCAGGAAGTTGATCGCGCCCAGGATGGAGCTGGTCCCGATCAGCGTCAGGCCCATGATCCACAGGTCCGTTCCGGTGCCGCTGTACTCCGAGCCCGACAGCGGCGGGTACTCCGTCCAGCCCGACGCCGCGGCGCCGCCCGACACCAGGAACCCCGACGCCATCAGCGCGCCGCCCAGGGGCAGCAGCCAGAAGGAGAGCGCGTTGATGCGCGGGAAGGCCATGTCCGGCGCACCCAGCTGGAGCGGCACGACGTAGTTGCCGAAGCCCGCCAGGATGGGGATCACGAACAGGAACAGCATGAAGCTGGCGTGCATCGTGAAGGCCTGGTTGTAGAACGCCTCGTCGATGAGCTGCAGCTGGGGCTGGGCCAGCTCCACGCGGACGACGAGGGCCAGGATCCCGCCCATGACGAAGAACAGGATCGAGTTGACCAGGTACAGGATCCCGATCTTCTTGTGATCGGTGGTCGTGAGCCATTCATAGAGGCCGCCGCGCACGGCCGGGGCGGCGGGGTTGAGGGTCGTGGTGGCCATCCGTCCTGCTCCCTTACTGGACCGTGAGCGTGCCGGTCATGTTCGGATGGACCGTGCAGGCGAAGGTGTAGACGCCCTTCGCGAGGGCGGGGACGGGATAGTTCGTCTCCGCGATCCCGTTGATGATCTCGCCCTTGAAGAGCGAGGCGCCCGACGCGTCCTTGATCTCGACGTTGTGGGGGACCGCGTCATCGTCGTTCTTGAAGTGGATCGTGAACGGC
>DATIUS010000217.1:0-1729 GCA_035466655.1 Candidatus Sulfomarinibacteraceae bacterium | reverse complement strand
GCCGCCGCCGGTGATGATCGAGACCTTGTCCTTGAGTCGCATGTCGTCCGTCTCCTGGTGATCCATGGCCGCGTCGGGGGCCCGGCCGGGCCGAGTCGGGGAGCGCGCTCCATCGTAGCGAGCAGGGGCGCGCGGCGGCGCTGAGGTGTGCGCCGACGGGGAATCGTCTCCGCTCCCGACGGTGTACATGCTTTGTCGATATCGGTGAGAGTGTCGGCCCCGCGTGTCTAAGGTGGTACATTAGACAAACACTTGACAACACGGCAGGGACGTTGCTAGATTCGGGTCGAGTTCGTCCTGATCCCGTGGGCCTCGGTTCGGTGCCCGTACTCGCCGGTGACGGCGGGCACGGGCCTTCGACCGGTCGGCCGACGGACCGTGGTCGCGACGAGCGTTCGACCGCATCCGAGGTCATGACCGTGCCAAGCCTCACCGCGACGCAGTTCGTCCCGGCCGACATCGACCGGACCTGGGGGTTCTTCGCCGACCCCGCCAACCTCGCCCGGATCACGCCTGCCGGGCTCCGCTTCGAGATGCATACCAGGCCGGAGCCACCCAGCGACGGGAATCTCATCGACTACACGGTCCGGCCGCTGGCCGGCGTCCCGATGCGCTGGCGAACGCGCATCGAGGCCGTCGACGCCCCGAGGACCTTCACCGACGTCCAGCTCATGGGCCCGTATCGACACTGGGTCCATCGCCATACGTTCACGCCGGTCGAGGGCGGGACCCGGATCGATGACAGGATCGACTACGAGCTGCCGTTCGGTCGGCTCGGCCGCCTCGTCGACGCGGCCGTCGTCCGGGCACAGCTCGGGGCGATCTTCCGGTTCCGAGCGGGTGCCATTCGGTCCATCTTCGAGCCGGCGCCGGCTCTCGATGCCGCGGAGCGCGCGACCCAGCCGGTGGTGGCGGTCGCCGGGGGCACCGGGTTCGTCGGCGGGGCGATTGCGGCGGAGCTCCGCCGCCGTGGGGCCCGCGTCATCGTCCTCTCGTCGCGGGGCGAGGCCGGCCGCGGTCAGCTGCCCGACGACATCGAGATCCGGACGGCCGACGTCCGGACCGGCGACCGTCTCGCCGAGGGTCTCGCCGGCGTCGGTCAGCTCGTCGTTAGCCTCGCGTTCCGGGGCTCACCGATGGAGCGGCCCCGCCGCGGCGACACGTTCATGGAGGTCGATGCCGCGGGCACCGAGCGGCTCGTCGCTGCCGCCCGCGCGGCCGGCGTCGGACGCCTCCTGTACATCTCCGGCGCCGGCGCCGGTCCCGACGCCCGGCGCCACTGGTTCCGTGCCAAGTGGCGCGCCGAGGAGGCCGTCCGCGGGTCCGGCCTCGCCTGGACGATCCTCCGGCCGACCTGGATCTACGGTCCGCGCGACGTCTCGCTCAACCGTTTCCTCGAGTTCGCCCGGATCCTCCCCTTCGTGCCGATGACGAACCTCGGCCGCCAGCAGCTCGCCCCCATCTTCATCGACGACGTCGCCGGGATCGCCGCCGACGCGCTCGCGAGCGACGCTGCCCGCGATCGGCTGTTCGAGATCGGCGGGCCGGAGACGCTGTCGATGCGGCAGATCATCGCCCGGTCCCTCCGGGTCGCCGGGATACGCCGCCCGGTCCTCCCGGGTCCGGCCCCGCTCCTCAAGCTCGCTGCGCTCCCAATGACGCTGCTGCCCTCGCCGCCGCTCACGCCGGACGCGGTCGACTTCATCAACCAGCCGGCGGTCGTCGACAC
>DATIUS010000216.1:0-2225 GCA_035466655.1 Candidatus Sulfomarinibacteraceae bacterium | reverse complement strand
GCGCAGCTCGGCAGCGTCGCTGGGACCGCTCGCTACCGATCCCTTCTCCAGGTCACCGAACGCCTGTCCACGTCGTTCGATCGGGCGGCACTCCAGCAAACCGTGGTGGAGGCGGCCGAGGCCCTCTCGGGCGCTGACGCTGTGCTCCTCCGTATGGCTCGAGGCGACCTGCTCGAACCAATCGCGTGGGCCGGGATCGACGCGGCGACGGCGAAGCAGATCCCGGCATTCCCCCTTGCCGAGGCCTGGCGGGCGGAGATCCTCGCGGCCGGCCGGGCCTGGTCGTGCGACGACGTCAGGCAGCTCCCTCCAGGCTCGGCGCTGGACCGCTTCGCCGCGCACCCGACCGTCCGCGGTGTTCTCTTCTTGCCCCTCATTCACGGCGGTCGCGTCATCGGTTCGCTGTCCGTCGCCACCCTCGAGCCACGACCTTGGACGGACGAGGACCTCGAGATCATGACCGCCCTGGGCGCCCACTCGGCGCTCGCGCTTCGCAACGCGGAGCTGTTCGAGCGGCTCGAGGCGCGGGCGGCGCAGATGGCCGTGGTCCAGGCAGCCTCCGCGAGGATGAACCGCGCCAAGACCGTCGATTCGGTGGGTCGCGTGATCGTGGAGGAGGTCGGCAAGATCGTCGACTACCACAACGCCCGGGTCTACCTGGTCGAGGGGAACGACGCCCTCGCCCCGATCGCCGTGGAAGGCACGGTCGGTGAGTACAGGATCGTGGACTGGAACGTCCTGCGGGTGAAGATCGGCGAGGGGTTCACCGGCTGGGTCGCCGAACATGGGACTGCCGTCCGCATCTCCGACGCGAACTCCGACCCGCGCGGCGTGCAGATCCCCGGGACCCACCCGATCCAGGAATCGCTGCTCGTCGTCCCGATGCACCACGACGAATCGGTCATCGGGGTGATCACCCTGTCGAAGCTCGGCCTGAACCAGTTCGACGAGGACGACCTCCAGGTCCTCACCATCCTCGCCGATCAGGCGGCGACGGCCCTTGAATCGGCGCGCCTGCTCTCGCGGACCGAATCCATGGCCGTCGAGCTTCGGCGCCTCCTCGAGATGAGCTCGGAGCTGTCGCAGACGCTCGACCCGAGGCAGGTCGGCGCGCTCATCGCCCGGCACCTCACCGTGGCCCTCGGCGTGGACGCCTGCGCGATCAGCTCGTGGGACGTCGCCGGAGACCGGCTCGTCTCGCTCGGCGGGTACCCCGATCGCGGTCTCCTCGCGTACCAGCCCGCCTACCTCCTGTCGGAGTACCCAGAGACGCGTCGGGTCCTCGAGACGAAGAGGACCGTGACGATCGATACGACCGATCCCACCGCCGACCCGGCGGAGGTCGCGATCCTCCGCCAGCGAGGGCATCGCCTGCTGTGGATGGTCCCGCTCATCGCCAAGGGCCAGTCGGTGGGGCTCGTGGAGCTCATGTCGGGGGACTCGATGCCGCTCGACGAAGGTCGCCTCGCGCTCGCCCGGACGATGGCCAACGAAGCGGCGATGGCGCTCGAGAACGCCCAGCTCTACGAAGCGGCGCGTTCGCTCGCCGACCGCGACCCGCTGACCGGGTTCTTCAACCACCGGGCGTTGTACGAACGGCTGGGCGAGGAGTTCGTCCGGGCCCGCCGGGCCCGCCGGCCGCTCAGCCTGCTCATGCTCGACATCGACGACTTCAAGCTCGTCAACGACACGTTCGGTCACCAGTTCGGTGACCGCTGCCTCGTGCACCTGGCGGACGTCGTCAGGTCGGTGTTGCGACTGTCTGACGTGCCGGCCCGCTACGGGGGCGACGAGTTCGCGGTGATCCTGCCCGAAGCGGATGCGGCGGCGGCCGCGGCGATCGCCGCCCGGATCACCGAGGAGCTTGCTCGAAGCCCGCTCATCGCCGATGGGCGCGGGCCGGTCCCGATCGGCGTCTCGATCGGTGCGGCGAGCATCGGACCGGAGATTCGAACGCCGACCGATCTCGTCGGCGCGGCCGACGCCGAGCTGTACGTCGCGAAGGGCGAGGTGGATTCGGGGGCTGAGGATCGGCTGGCGGAGGATCCGCGGGCGGAAGATCCGGGGCCCGGAGCGACGATCCAGGGGTAGTCGCCGGCTGGTACGGAAGTACCAGGCCGGGTCGGGACTCCCGTACCACCCCGGCCGCTGGACGCCGGCACCGTGGCGGCCGCATGCTGTCCGCACGTGAATACCGGATCGCCACGTCAAGCGCATCCGATGGC
>DATIUS010000215.1:0-4395 GCA_035466655.1 Candidatus Sulfomarinibacteraceae bacterium | reverse complement strand
TGGCGGAAGGTGCGAACCGAGGCGCCCGAGTGACGATGCCGCCGCTCCGCGGACGGCGGGGCTGGGAACGGCGGGTGGACGAGCGGGTCGCGCGCGAGGTGGCTGATCGGGCGGCCGAAGGCTCGGCTCGGGCGGCTGCGGAAGCCCCCGCGCCGGACGCCGCTTCGGGCGCCGTCTCAACCGGCGCCCCCTCAACCGGCGCCGCGACCGGCGCCACCCTCGACCGCCATGGCCCCGGCCGCCGCCTGCCCAACCTGTCGGGGCTGCCACCGCTCCTCGCCGGCTCGGGCGCCTTCGAGGACCTTCGTACGCGGCTGGGTCCAGCCGGTGCTCCACCGGCCTTGCCAGGTCGCGGCCGTCACGCCGGTCTCACGTCCGTCCCCCACGGCGCGAAGAGCTACCTCGCGGCCGCCCTCGCGCTCGCCGCCGGTGAGCGTGTCGTGTGGGTGGCCCGGGACGCGGAGATCGGCGATCGCGTCGCGGAAGAGCTCGCGGCGTGGGTGGGGGACCAGGGCGCCGTGGCGGTGCTGGAGCCGCGCACGGCGCTGGCCTACGAACGGAGCGAGCTTGTCGCCGACGAGACCGCGGCGCGGGTCGCGGCGCTGTCCGCCTGGCGGAGCGGCCGCGCCCGGATCCTCGTGGCGAGCGTCCAGGCGCTCCTCCAGCACACGATCGCGCCGGCCGACCTCCCGGACGAGCCGCGGCGCCTCGTGCCGGGGTCGCGCGCGACGCAGTCGGCGCTCCTGCGCGACCTGCTTGCGCTCGGGTACTCGCCGGTCCTCGAGGTCGCCGGCAAGGGCGAGTTCGCCCGGCGGGGCGGGATCGTCGACGTCTTCCCGCCGTCGGGGAGCCTCCCGGTCCGGATCGAGTTCTTCGGCGACGAGGTCGAATCGCTCCGCGCCTTCGACCCGACGGACCAGCGAAGCGTGGGGCCGGTCGCCGAGATCGCGCTCCTCCCGGCGTCCGAGTTCCTCCTGCCCCATGAAGGCGCCACGGGACTCGCGGACCGGCTCGGGATCGCACCCTCGAAGCTCCCGGAGCGACTGGCGGCCGACTTCGAGCGGCTCACCGACACCGGGGCGGAGCACCGGGAGGCCCGGGCCGGGGCGGCTCTCGGGGCCGCAGGGGGGCACGAGACCCGTGCCGCGGCCGTCGGAGACGCCGCCGAGATCTGGGCCCCGATCCTTGCCCCGAGCACCGCCCTCGAGCACGTTGACCCGGGCGCCCTGCTCATCCTCGACGAGCCCGGCGATCTCGCCGAGGCCGCCGAGTTCCTGTGGCGCCAGGCCGACGAGCGACGCGACGAGCTCGTCGTCGCCGGCGACATCCCCAAGGCCTGGCCGGAGACCCTGCTCGGGCGGCGGGCCTGGAAGTCCCGCCTCCTCGCCGCGCGGACGCTCGAGCTCACCTGGGAGTCGGAGGCGGCCGCCGACGCCGCGATCGCGGGTGGCGGGCTCTCGTCCGGGGACGCGTTCGGCTGGCGCGAGCCCTCGCTGCCGCCCGGGCGCGCGGCGCAGCTCGGCGAGGCGGTGGAGCGCTGGCGAGCCGGTGGCTCGGGCTCGGTCGCCGGCGTGGTCGCGGATCCCGGAGCGACCGCCCCCCGGATCGTCGTCGCCTCGGACCAGGCGCCCCGGCTCGCCGAGCTCCTGGCCGAGGCCGGCCATCCCGTCGGGCTCACCGGCCACGTGACCGAAGCGCCGCCGGCGGGGGCTGTCGTCCTCGTCGAGCGGAGCCTGAACGGCGGTTTCGCGGGGGGCCCGGACGGCCTCGTCTTCGTCACCGACCGCGAGCTGTTCGGGAACGTCCGGGTCCGCCGGCCCAAGGCGATGCGCCGGGTCGTGCCGCGCGACATCCTCGAACGCCTCACCCCGGGCGATCTCGTCGTCCACATCGACCACGGTGTCGCCCGCTACGAGCGCATGCTCCGGCGGTCCGCCGGCGAGGGCGACGAGCGTGACTTCCTCGAGATCGCGTTCGCGGCCGGCGACCGCATCTTCGTCCCGGTCGAGCAGATCGCCCGCGTCACCCGCTACTCGGGCGGCGAGCGCCCGCAGCTCTCCAAGCTGGGCGGGACCGAGTGGCTCAGGACCAAACAGCGCGTCCGGAAGGCCGTCGCCGACCTCGCCGAGGAGCTCCTGGCGCTGTACGCGGCACGCGCCAGTGCCGCCGGGTTCGCCTACGCGGAGGACTCGCCCTGGCAGGCCGAGATGGAGGCGAGCTTCCCGTACGAGGAGACCGTCGACCAGCTGCGCGCGGTCCTCGAGATGAAGCACGACATGGAGTCCGGCCGGCCGATGGACCGGCTCGTCGTCGGCGACGTCGGGTACGGCAAGACCGAGGTCGCGCTGCGCGGCGCGTTCAAGGCGACCCAGGACGGGAAGCAGGTCGCGGTCCTCGTCCCGACCACCGTCCTCGCGGCCCAACACCACGAGACCTTCCGGGCCCGCTTCGCGGCGTTCCCCGTGAAGGTCGGGATCCTGTCGCGCTTCGTTCCGCCGAAGGAGCAGGAGCGGACGCTGGCGGGGCTCGAGGACGGGTCCGTCGACATCGTCATCGGCACCCACCGGCTGCTGTCGCGCGACGTCCGGTTCCGCGACATGGGCCTGCTCGTCGTGGACGAGGAGCAGCGGTTCGGGGTCGCTGCCAAGGAGCGCCTCAAGCAGCTCCGGCGCGAGGTGGACGTCCTGACCCTGTCGGCGACGCCCATCCCGCGGACCCTCAACCTGGCGCTGGCCGGCATCCGCGACATGAGCGTGATCGAGACGCCGCCGGAGGACCGTCTGCCGATCCAGACGCGCGTGGCGGAGGCGTCGGCCGGCCTCGTCCGCGACGCGATCCTGCGCGAGCTCGATCGCGGCGGGCAGGTCTTCTACGTCCACAACCGGGTCGAGACGATCGAGGCCCAGGCGGACCAACTGCGCCGGATGCTGCCTGACGTTCGGATCGTCGTCGGCCACGGGCAGATGCCCGAGGGCCAGCTCGAGCGCGTGATGCTCACGTTCGCATCGGGCGCGGCCGACATCCTCGTGTGCACGACGATCATCGAGTCCGGCCTGGACATCCCGAACGCCAACACGATCATCATGGACCGGGCTGACACGCTCGGGCTCGCCCAGCTCTACCAGCTCCGGGGGCGGGTCGGGCGGAGCTCGCGGCGCGCCTATGCGTACCTGCTCTACCGCCGGCGCGAGCGGATGAGCGAGGACGCGCGCAAGCGACTCCAGGCGATCTTCAATGCCTCGGAGCTCGGGGCGGGCTTTCAGATCGCCCTGTCAGACCTCGAGATCCGGGGCGCCGGCAACATCCTGGGCGGGGAACAGTCCGGCCACATGGCGGCGGTTGGCTTCGACCTCTACTCGCGGATGCTCGCCGAGGCGGTCGAGGAGGGGAAGGCGACGCGCGAGGGCCGGACGCCGATGATCGAGGCGCCGTCGGCGGTCGTGGACCTCCCGATCGAGGCGCACCTGCCGGACGACTACGTCCCCGACGAGGCCCAGAAGCTCGAGCTTTACCGCCGCCTTGCGGGCGCCCGAACGCCCGGCCACCTCGCCGCCTTCCGCCAGGAGGTCACCGACCGGTTCGGCCCGATGCCCCCGCCCGTGCTGCGGCTCGTCGAGGTCGCCGAGCTTCGCCTGGCCGCCGAGGCCGCCGGTGTCTCGTCGATCTCCCGCGAGGAGGGGAACCTCGTCGTCCGGTTCGGCGCCGGGCTCTCGCGCGCGACCGCGATGCGACTGCTTGGACCGGGTGCCCTCCCGGGCCTCCGACCCTCCGAGGTCGCCTTTGCCTCCAACCAGGTCCGCATCCGCCTCCCGAAGGACCCGAAGAAGGGCTGGGGCCTCACCCAGGCGGTCGTGGCGCGGCTGTCGACGGAGCTCGCCCCGGTGACCGAGGCATGATGCGATACTCGCCCGCCTGAAGGGGTTCGCCTCCAAAGGTGAAAGGACGACATGGCATCAGGTGATCGGTCCGCCGCTGGTGGCGCCAGGACCAAGAAGGTCGCTCATGCGGACCTCGAGCTGCTTGACATCAAGGTCACGCGAGACGGCGGCTCGGTCCGCTACCTCGAGGGCGCCCGGCACGGCCTCGAGCTGTCGATCTTCGAGTCGGAGATCGTGCCCGGGAGCGGGCCACCGGCCCATTCGCATCCATATGTGGAGGTGTTCGTCCTCGAGGCCGGCCGGGGTCGGTTCCTCGTCGACGACGAGGTCATCGATGCCGAGGCCGGCGACGTCGTCATCATCCCGTCGGGCAGCTGGCACTCGTTCCTGAGCACGGGCGAGGGCGCACTCCGCCAGGTCGCGATCCACGACGGCCCGCGATTCGAAGAGACCCGGCGCGACGAGCCGGCCGAAGGCGCCTGAGCGCCGATCCGGCTGGCCCCAGCCACGATCGGGT
>DATIUS010000214.1:0-1958 GCA_035466655.1 Candidatus Sulfomarinibacteraceae bacterium | reverse complement strand
AGGTGCGGCATCTTCGCGAGGTCGACCGCCTGGGCCTTGCCGGCGACGTCCCGCCCAAGGGCGAACGTGAGCCGGGACGTGCTGCTGCCCGCGAAGTCCACCGACTCCAGGATGCCCCGCAGGGCGACGATGTTGAAGTCCTTGTTCGGGAGCTCGATGCCGACCGCGCTCTTGCCGGGGATCGGCGCCTCGATCCGGAGCGACCGGGCCGCGAGTGCCATCGCGAGGTCGTCGGCGAGGGCCTCGATCCGGCTGACCTTCACGTGGGGCGCCGGCTGGACCTCGTACTGGGTGACCACGGGGCCGGCGTTCCGACCGACGATCTGGGCCGGAATGTCGAAGCTGGCGAGCTTCCGGACGATGATCTCCTCGTTCCGGCGATGGAGGGCCTCCTCCCCGCCGAGCCCGATGGGTTCGAGCGCCTCGTCCAGGAGATCGAGCGGCGGCAGGACGTACTCGCGACGCTCCCGGGTCGGGGGTGAGTCCGATGCCGACGTGATGTCGTCCGGGTCCCGGAGCGGCCGGATCGGCTCCATGACCGCGGCCGGCGCAGGGCCCACGCCGTTCCGGGCCGGCGCGAACGTCGCGGACGTGGGGACGGTGGACGGCACCGCCGACGGGATTCGGGTGCCGTCCTCCTCGCCCCAGATCCCGGTCTGGCCGGCGGATGGGCTTGCCGCGACGCCCACTTTCGAGCCCCTCGGGAGGCGCCCTCCGGAGGGGCGCTCCCCGGCCGCCACGGCTTCCGCGTCCCGCGTCGCGGTCCCGCCCTCCGGGGCCCGCGGCACCCGGCGCACCGACGCTGCGGCGGTGCTGCCCAGCCAGCGCGCGAGTGCCGTCCCGGGCCGTACGAGCTCGCGCAGAGGCAGGTTGAAGGCGAGCATGAGCCCGACCGCGGCGAGCGCCACGAGGAGGACGAACGCGCCGGGCGCCGTCAGCGGTGCCACGAGGAGGTTCTCCCAGAATCGCCCCAGGCGGCCGCCGCTCCAGAGTCCCGTGATCTGGACTGCCCCGAGGATCCCGAGATAGGCGACGACGATCCCGACGATCGTCACGCCCCACCCCGACGCCGCTCGCCGGCCCGGTCCCCACTCGAGGTACCAACCGCCGCCGAGGAGCAGGAACGGGAGCAGCCAGCGGAGGCTGCCGAACCACGGCCCGACCGAGCCGATCCACCAGTCGGTCAGCCGGCCCTGCCCGGGCAGGATGAGGGCGATCAGGGTGACCGCGCCGAGGACGAGCAGGATGATCCCGATGATCGAGCGGGCGACTTCCGGGCCGACGTTCGGCAGGGCGAGACGCGGCAGCGACAGGCCGCCCCGGCGGCGGGCGCGGCGCGGCGCGGCACGGCGTCGGCTGGCCATGCTCAGACCTCGACGACGACCGGGAAGACCATCGGCCGCCGCCGGGTCTGCTCGTACAGGAAGCGCGAGACGCCATCCTTGATCTGGACCTTGAGCAGGGCGATCTCGCTGATGTGCTCGCCGGGATTCTCGACCGATGCGATCACGCGCTCCACGGCCGCCTCCACGACCCGGTCGTGCTCCGTCCCGTGGATGAAGCCGCGGGTGATGATCTCGGGCCGTCCGACGACGTTGCCGGTCTGCTTGTCCACCGTGACCACGATCATGAACATCCCGTCGTTGGCCAGCGCCCGGCGGTCGCGCAGGACGACCTCCCCGACCTCGCCGACGGACAGGCCGTCGACGAAGACGTACCCCGCGGTCACGGTGGCACCCCGGCGTGCCGAGCCGTCCGCCAGGAACTCGATCGGCTGCCCGTTCTCGATGATGAAGACGTTCTCGGGGGCGACACCCGTCTCGATCGCGAGGCGCCCGTGCTGGACCTGCATCCGGAACTCGCCGTGCATCGGGATGAAGTAGCGGGGCTTGGTCAGGCCCAGCATCAGCTTCAGCTCCTCCTGGCTGGCGTGACCGGAGACGTGGGCGCGCTTGATC
>DATIUS010000213.1:0-6852 GCA_035466655.1 Candidatus Sulfomarinibacteraceae bacterium | reverse complement strand
CTCCGTGGGCGTCGTCAATGGGATCGACCTGCTCGATCTCGACTACGGCGAGGACTCGCGGGCCGAGGTGGACTTCAACGTCGTCGGCACGGATGCCGGCACGTACGTCGAGCTCCAGGGCACGGCCGAGGGCCGGCCGTTTGACCGCACCCGCGTCGACGCGATCCTCGACCTCGCGAACGTGGGCCTGGCCCGGCTGTTCGAGGCGCAGGGAGCGGCGCTCTCCAAGGTCCGTCGCTGAGCGGCGACGCGCCGCGACCGTCCGTGCCCGCGCCGCGTCCGTCCGTGCCCGCTTCCCGGCTCGTCGTCGCCACCCGATCAGCCCACAAGCTGCGTGAGCTCGGCGAGCTCCTCCACCTGGAACCCGGCGTGCTCGTCTCGCTCGATGACCTCGGGGTCGCCGGCGAGCCGGTCGAGGACGGTGCGACGTTCGAGGCGAATGCCCGGATCAAGGCCCGGTTCGCGGCGGAGGCAACGGGGCTGCCCTCGCTCGCGGACGATTCGGGGATCGAGGTGGATGCCCTCGGCGGCGGCCCGGGAGTCCTGACCCGGCGCTACGCCGGACCCGCCGCGACCGATGCCGAGAACAACGAGAAGCTCCTGGCCGCGCTTGCCGGGCTGCCGCCGGCGCGGCGCGGCGCGCGCTACGTGTGCGTACTGGCGCTGGCGCTGCCGGACAGGCGCGGGCTGCGCGGCGGCCTGGAGATGACGCTGCGCCGGGGGACCTGCCGGGGCCGGATCGCGATCGCCCCGCGAGGCGACGGCGGCTTCGGCTACGACCCGATCTTCGAGCCGGCCGGCGAGCCGCCCGGTGGTCGGACGCTCGGGCTCTACTCGCCGGCCGAGAAGCACGCGATCTCGCACCGTGCCCGCGCCGCGCGCCGGATGGTGCCGATCCTCCGGGAGCTCGGTTTCTAGCTGGTCGCCGGCGGGGCCGGCTACTCGGCTATGGGTTGCTCGACGCCTCAACTGACGGTTCGGCCGTCGGCGCGGCAGTTGTCGTCGGGGCGGCCGTCGGCTCCGGCGTGGGCCACGGCAGCGGCACCTGGCCCGGCGGCGGGAAGAGCGTCCGCGAGACCTCGAGGATCGCCTCGATGTCCGGAACCTGGATCGAGCCGTACAGCGGGTCGATCCCGCCCGACTGGATCAGCGGCTTCTTGAGGATCGCCCGGACGACGGCGTTCGGGTCCATCTCGTCGGCGACCGCCGCGAGATCGGGGAGCCGGCTCGTCGGAATGTCGGTCGTCACGAGGTCGCCGAGGGCGGCGAGAAGCGCCGGCAGGTTCATGAGCAGGCTGCCGTCCGCCATGACCCGGTCCCGGATCGCCAGCATGACCTCCTGCTGCCGGCCGGACCGCGAGAAGTCGGATTCGCCGTTCGCCTTGCGCACCCGCGCGTAGGCCAGCGCCTCCCAGCCGTCGAAGTGCTGCGCCCCGGCCTCGACGCCCCAGCCCCGGACCCCCTTCCTGTTGACCCCGAGCCCGTCGTACGTCTCGTCGTAGAAGCCCTTCTTGACATCGAGGTCGACGCCCCCGACGGCATCGACCAGCTTCACGAAACCGAAGAAGTCGACCTGGGCGTAGTAGTGGATCTCGATCCCGAGGAGCGCCCCGATCGCGTCCTGGAGCGTCCGCATCCCGCCCCGCGGGAACTGCTCGGGATGGCGGTCCGCATAGGCCATCAGCGAGTTCAGCTTCGGCCCGAAGACGTTCCCGCCCGGGAGCGGCACCCGGACGAGGTCGCGCGGCAGCGACGCGATCGAGACGGTCTCGCCGACCGGGTCGATCGAGACGACCATCAGCGTGTCGGTGAGCGTGGCCGTCCGCTCCGGCGTCTTGTCGACCCCGACGACGAGGATGTTGACGCGGTCGTCCGGACCGGGCCCCGGCTCGCTCGCGGCCACGAGGTTGCCCGGCCCGCTCGGTTGATCTCCCGCGAAGATCTGGGCGAACGTGGCCCGGGCGGTGCTGCCCCAGGCGTTCGCGACCCCGTGCGGAAGGACCACCGCGACAAGCACGAACGCGAGGCCGGCAGCGCCGGCGCGACCCGACCAGACCGGGTAGCGCCCGTCGAAGAAGGCGTGGATGACCGATCCGACGCGCCACGCCAGGACCACGGCGTTGAGGGCGAGGAGGAGCCCCATGACGTCCGGCGAGACGATCGTGGCGATCAGGCGCGCCGGGGATCGCGTGGCGACGAGGAGGACGAGGACGGCGACGAACAGGAGCGCCGGCAGCGCGAACCAGCGGGCCAGCCGGCGCCGGCCGTTGAGCAGCTGTCCGAACCCCGGCACGATCGCCGACGCGGCGGCGGCGATGATCCGCCGGAGGTCGTCCGGCGCCCAGATGCTCGCCCGTTCCACCGCGCGGGCCGTGGCTCTGCGGCGCACGGCGGCGTTCCCGGGTCGTGTTGGGTGGCGGACGGCGCGGGTCTCGTGACCCGTCGGCCGCACCCGACGTGCGTGCACGTGCGTTCGAGCTCCCCTGGGCGATTCGTCCACACGGCCGGTCGGGCACTACCGTCCGGCGGGCAGTCTACCAGCCTCGCCTGTCGTGCCGTGCGGTGAAGTGCGCCTCGGTGCGGTCCGGTGCAGCGGACTTCGATCAGGGTCCCGTGACGAACGGGCTGCCTTGGCTTGTCCGGCTCGACGTTCCGACCGCCATTGCCAGCACCCTCGTCGCGAAGTCGGAGCGGTGTAGGGTAGGCTTCGAGGCGATGCTCCGGGAGTCAATCGGGATCTCTGGGCACGAATCCGCCGGGGTGTGGCGTAGTTGGTAACGCACGTGCTTTGGGAGCACGAGATCGTGGGTTCGAGTCCCACCGCCCCGACCACCATCTGACCGCGCCCGCCCGCCGGCGAGCCCGGCTGCTACCCTCGGGACCATGGCAGCGACCATCGGCCGCCCGCTTCGCGTCGGCATCCAGCTCCCCGAGGTCGAGCGCGAGGTGCGCTGGCCCGAGTACCTCGCGATGGCGCGCCGCGCGGAGGAGCTCGGGTTCGACACGCTCTGGCTGGGAGACCACCTCCTGTACCGCTACCCGGACGGGTCGGCCCGAGGTCCGTGGGAAGCCTGGACGATGCTCTCCGCCCTCGCCGCATCCACGTCGCGGATCCGCCTGGGCCCGCTCGTCGCGGCCACCGCGTTCCACGCCCCGGCGATGCTGGCGAAGATGGCGGCGACCGTGGACGAGGTCAGCGGCGGGCGCCTGGTCCTGGGCCTCGGGGCCGGCTGGAACGAGACCGAGTTCCGCGCGTTCGGCTTCCCGTTCGACCACCGCGTCGACCGGTTCGAGGAGGCGTTCACGATCATCCGGACGCTGCTCCGGGACGGGGCCGTCGACTTCGACGGGCGCTACTTCCAGGCCCGGGATTGCGAGCTGCTCCCGCGCCCGGCTCGTCCAGGCGGTCCGCCGCTGCTCATCGGCAGCCGCGGCGAGCGCATGCTCAGGATCGCACTGCCGCACGTGGACGCCTGGAACGTCTGGTTCACGGACACCCGGAACTCGCCGGCGGGTGTGCCGCCGCTCCGCGATCTCGTCGACGGCATCTGCCGGGAGGTCGGCCGGGACCCAGCGTCGGTCGAGCGGACGGTCGCCGTCCAGGTCCGCCTGACCGGCGGCCGGGGCCGTGTCGGGGGCGACTACGGGAAATCGGACGTCGAGCCCCTCGCCGGCACGCCAGAAACCATCGCCGACGGGTTGCGCGCGTATGCGCGCGGGGGAATCGCCGAGGTCCAGGTCGTGCTCGACCCGATCACCCTCGCGTCGCTCGACGAATTCGCGCGCGTCCTCGAGCTCCTGGACGAAGCGGCCTGATCTCGCGCTCTGGTGCCCCAACGCACCGCTCTTCATGGTGGAATAGCACCAGCAGCCGGTACCGGGGACCGGAACGAAAGGACCACGATGCCCAACGGTCGCAACGGAGCCCGGCGCTCGGACGAGCTCTCCCCGCTGGACAAGCGGATCATCGAGCACCTCCAGGCCGATGGCCGGCGTCCGTTCACCCAGATCGCGCAGGAGCTCGGTGTTTCCGAGGCCGCCGTTCGCGCCCGGACGAACCGCCTGACCGAGCGCGGGATCCTCCAGGTCGTGGGGGTCGCCGATCCCGGCAAGCTCGGCTTCCAGCAGGCGCTCATCGGGATCCGCTGCCTGCCGGGACGGCTCGTCGCGGTGGCCGAGGCGCTCGCCGAGCTGCCCGAGGTGGACTACGTCGTCGTCACGACCGGCCGCTTCGACATCCTCATCGAGACCGTCTCCGAGGACAACGAGGGCCTGCTCCGCTTCCTGACCGATCGGCTCCAGGCGATCGAGGGCGTTCGGGACACCGAGACATTCACCTACCTCCGGCTGGTCAAGCAGACCTACCAGTTCGGGACCCGCTGAGCCATGCCTTCGGACGCGATCCTGCTCGTCATCGCCGCGGCGATCGTCATCAACGTCGCGGTCATGGCGGCGATCGTGGTTCCGCCGCTCGTCGGCCGCCGTGGCCCGCTCGCCTCCGTCGGCGAACCCGAGACCGACCTCGCCGATCTCGGCACCGTCCAGCACGCGGCCCTGATCGGCGGGCTCGTCGGCCGGTCCGGCGAGGACCGGGCCGCGTTCGATCGAATCGTCCGGATCGTCAGCTGGGTCTTCGTGCTCGCCACGGCCGTCATCGTCGGCGCGAGCGACCTGTGGCCGGAGACGACGCCGGCGATCTTCGTCCTCCTCGGTCTCGCCGGCGCGTTCATCCTCGCCATCCACGACCTGCTCCCGCCGACCGCGCTCGGACCCGCGAAGTACGTCCTCGAGGCGACGGTGGCGCTCACGTTCGCGACCTTCCTGGTGCTCCTGACCGGCGGTCACGACAGCCCCTTCTTCTTCACCTTCCCGCTCATCGTCGGCGCGGCCGCGCTCGTCGTCCGGCCAGGCGCAACGTTCGCGATGGCCGCCGCGGCGGCGCTCGGGTACCTCGTCGCGACGACCGTCGGGAGCGGGGCGCCGACGCCGTCTCAGCTGGCGACGTTCGGGATCGACCTCATGGCCCTCTTCCTCCTCGCCTACGTCGGGTCGGTCATCGGCCGGGACATGCGCCGGTCGCGTGACGCGGCCCTCCGGCTGTCGGCGGTCGATCCGCTCACGGGCCTCTTCAACCGGGCCTTCTTCTTCGCCGCGCTCGAGCGCGAGATGGCCCGGAGCGCCCGGTCCGGGCGCGGCTTCTGCCTCCTGATGCTCGACCTCGACGAGCTGAAGGCGATCAACGACCGGGCCGGGCACCACGCCGGGGACGCGGTCCTGCGGGTCGTGGCCGACACGATCCGGGGCGGCATCCGGCGGATCGACACGGCGGCGCGCTACGGCGGCGACGAGTTCGTGGCGCTCCTGCCCGAGACGGACCCGACCGGCGGCTGGGTGCTCGCCGAGAAGATCCGGCTCGGCGTTGCCGCGCGCGAGATCGACGGGCTCGCCGACCAGTCCACGGTCTCCGTGGGCGTGGTGTCGTACCCGCGCGACGGCGCGTCGGCTGATGCCCTGATGATCAGTGCCGACCGGGCGATGTACGCGTCGAAACGGGCCGGACGGAATCGTGTCGCCGGCCCTGAGACGGAGGCCACGGATCCCGTGCCCGTATTGCCTGCCGCAGAGCGACCGAGGCGGACGGAGGTGGTCGAGCCGCCGGTGTAGCATCCCGGCGATGGCCACGCCGACGGACCCGGACCGGGCGCAGCGCGCCGTGCCCACGCCGCGCTGGGGCGACGCGACGCGAACGATTCGCGCGGCCTCCCGGACGCCCGAGGTCCTCCAGCGGCCGACGGCCGTTCCGATCTTCCAGACCGCGACGTTCACGACGCCGGACGCCGAATCGCTCGCGGCGGTCGCGGCGGATCCACGGGCCGGGTACTCCTACAGCCGGCTCTCCAACCCGACGACGACCGCGCTCGGGGCGCTCTACGCGGAGCTTGTGGACGCGGAGGCCGGCCTCGCGCTCGCGTCGGGGATGGCGGCGATCCACGCCGCGTGCGCCTCGGTCCTGCGGGCCGGTGATCGCGTGGTCGCCCCGATCGCCGCGTACGGTTCCACGCGGGTCCAGCTGGCCGGCTACTTCGGCCGGTTCGGGGTCGACGTCCAGCTCGTGGACATGACCGACCTGGACGAGGTCGCCTCGGCTCTCGCCGCCGCGCCGACGCGCCTGCTCTACGCCGAGTCCTCGGCCAACCCGACGACGTTCGTCGCGGACCACGCGGCGCTCGCGGAGCTGGCCCACCGGCACGGGGCGCTCTACTTCGCCGACAACACGTTCGCCTCGCCGTACGTCTGTCAGCCGCTGGCATACGGGGCGGACCTCGTCCTCGAATCGGCGACGAAATACCTCGGCGGCCACAACGACATCACGGCCGGCGTCGTCGCCGGCCGGCGGGAGCTGGTCGATCCGATCGGCCGCGTCCAGGTGGACACCGGGGCGACCCTCGCGCCGCTGGAGGCGTTCCTGACCATCCGGGGGATCCTCACCTTCCCGGTTCGGATGGACCGCCACGGGCAGAACGCGCTGGCCCTCGCCGGCTGGCTGGAGCGCCAGGAGGGCGTCACCCGCGTGCTCTATCCGGGCCTTCCGTCGCATCCGCAGCACGCCGTCGTCGAGCGCCTGTGGCGCCCCGGGAATGCCGGCGGGATGCTCGCCTTCGAGGTCGCCGGCGGACGGGCCGCCGGCCAGGCGGTCATCGACACGCTCCAGCTCAGCGAACGGACGGCATCACTCGGGGGCGTCCACACGATGGTCGTCCACCCGGCCTCGACGTCGCAGCGCCAGCTGAACGACGAGCAGCTCCGGGCCAGCGGCATCGGGCCGGGCATGCTCAGGGTCAGCGTCGGGCT
>DATIUS010000212.1:0-18559 GCA_035466655.1 Candidatus Sulfomarinibacteraceae bacterium | reverse complement strand
CGGCGACGTGGTCCCGGCCGACCTCCGCGTGAGCCGTGCCGACCGGCTGCTCGTTGACCGGAGCATCCTGACCGGCGAGTCCGTCCCCGAGACGGCGAGGACGGATCCGGACCTGGCCGACGCAGCGCTCGCCGACCGTCGGGCGATGGCGTTCGCGGGCACGAGCGTCGTCGGCGGCCGCGGCGAGGGGATCGTCGTCGCGATCGGGACGGGGACGGAAGTGGGTCGGATCGCCGGACGCCTCGCCGGCAGGCTGGAGCGGCGCTCGCCCCTCCAGCGCGAGCTGGACCGGCTCGTCCGGATCCTCCTGGTCGTCGCAATCGCCCTGATCGCGATCGTGTCCGGGCTCGGTTTCGTCCGGGGCCAGACCCTCGGGGAGAACGTCCTTGCCGGGATCTCCGCGGCGATCGCGGCCATTCCGGAGGAGCCGCCGGTGCTCCTCGCGGTGATCCTGGGCCTCGGCGCCTACCGATTGCTCAAGCGCGGGGTCCTCGTTCGGCGCCTCAACGCGGAAGAGGTCCTCGGGGCGATCGACCTCATCGTCACGGACAAGACCGGGACACTGACGCTCAACCGTCTCGACGTCGCGTCGATCCGCGACACGACCGGCCGGATCGAGCGCCAGGATGTCAGGCTCGCCGTGCTCTTCACGGCGCTTCGGGCCGAGGCGGACGCGTGGGCGCGCGCGGACGGCACGTCGCCCGGCTCGTTCACGCAGGCGCTCGAGCGAGCGCTCGACGCCGAGGGGGTCTCGCATGTTCTCCCCGCCGACGAGCTCATCGATGCCGAGCCACCGACGGCAGACCGGCCGATCTCGATCACCACGGCGCGACGGGACGGGCGCGTGGAGCGCCTCGCCTCGGGGGCGCCCGAGGCCGTCCTTGCCCTCGGATCCGTCACCGCCGATCCGGACGGCGCCCGCTGGCAGGCCGAGCTCGACGCCGGGGCGGTCGCGGGCGAGCGGCTGATCGGGATCGCGAGGGCGGATGGGCACGACGGCACGGGGTGGCGGATGGTTGCCCTGGTCGGATTCGCGGATCCGCTGCGGCCGGGGATGGACGCCGCGCTCCGAGAGGCGCAGGAGGCGGGCATCCAGACGATCGTCGTGACGGGCGATCATCCGGCGACGGCCGCCGCGATCGCCCGCTCGGCCGGGCTTGGCTGGGAGCGGATCGAGACGGGCAGCGACCTCGCGGCCTGGGACGACGAACGGCTGGCCCGGGAGCTGCCGGGCCTGCACATCGTCGCCCGCTCCACCCCGGAGCAGAAGGAGCGGATCGTCCGGGTCGCGCGGGCGAGCGGGCGCCTGGTCGCCGTGACCGGCGACGGCGTGAACGATGCGCCGGCGCTCCACAACGCGGATGTCGCCGTCGCGATGGGCAGCGGCACGGCCGTCGCCCGCGAGGCGGCGGACCTCGTCCTCGGCGACGACTCGTTCGCCACGCTCCTGTACGGCCTGCGCGAGGGCCGGCGGATCGTCGACAACGTCCAGAAGGGCCTCGTCTTCCTCGTCTCGACCCACGTGGCGTTCCTCGGCTTCATCCTCATCGCGACGATCGCCGGGTTCGGGCAGCCGCTGCTGCCGATCCAGATCCTGTGGATGGAGCTGTTCATCGACACGTCCACCTCGATCGCCTTCGAGCGGGAGCCCGGCGAGCCGAACGTGATGTCCCGGCCGCCCCGGAAGCTGGGGGAGCCCCTCCTGGGTACCGGGATCCTGCTCCGGATCGCCGTGGCCGGAGGCTTCACTGCCGTCGCCGCGCTGTGGCTGATGCTCTCGGGCGGTGACGACCCCGAGCACACGCGCTGGCTCGCCTACACGGCGCTCGTGTGCGGGCAGGTCGTCCGGGGGTACGCGAACCGGAGCCTGCGGATCCCCGTCCGCCGGGTCGCGGGGAACGGCCCGTTCCTCGCCGGTGGGCTCGCCGTGATCACGATCCAGGTCGCAATCCCATTCATCCCGGCCGTTGCCGGCGCGTTTCGCGCGTCGGCACTCGACGCGGTCGAGTGGCTGCTCGTGGCCGCGATCGCGCTCGCCCCGGCGGTCGTCGCTGAGCTGATCCGGTCCCGCGGCCGCACCGCGTGGGTTGCCTGACCGGGACCATCGGGTCACGGGCCGCCTGGACGGTCCGGGGTATCCTCGCCGGCGATGTCACTCGTGATCGACGGCCTGAGCAAGCGCTTCGGGCAGGTCCAGGCGCTCGACGGGCTCAGCCTCGAGATTCCGCGCGGCCACGTCTACGGGTTCCTCGGTTCGAACGGCGCCGGCAAGACGACGACGATGCGGATCGCCCTCGGGGTGCTCCGCGCCGATGCCGGGACGATCGCCTGGGACGGCGTGGATCACCGGTCGCTGCCTCGCCCGACGTGGGGCTACCTGCCCGAGGAGCGCGGCCTCTACCCGAAGATGACGGTCCTCGAGGAGCTCGTCTTCTTCGCCCGGCTCCAGGGCGTTCCGGCCGTGACCGCCCGCCGCGATGCCCTCGACTGGCTGACCCGCCTGCGCGTCCCGGATTTCGCCGATCGTCGCGTCGGCGAGTTGTCGAAGGGGAACCAGCAGAAGGTCCAGTTCCTCGCGGCCGTCCTCCACGACCCCGAAGTCCTGCTCATGGACGAGCCGTTCACCGGGCTCGACCCGGTCAACGTGGTCCTCCTCCGCCAGGCGATCCTCGAGCTTCGGGACCGGGGCAAGACGATCATTCTCTCGACCCACCAGATGGAGACGGTCGAGGCGATGTGCGAGTCGGTGGCGATCATCGACCGGGGACGGCTCGTGACCTCCGGCCCGCTTCGCGAGGTCAAGCGATCGACCGGACGGCGGAGCGTCGTGCTGGCCGTGGAAGGCGACGTGCGGATGGACTGGCTCCACGAGCTGCCCGGGATCCGGATCCTCCGCCCGGGCATCGAGCGCGTGGAGCTGGAGCTCGAGACCGGGGTCGAACCGGACGAGATCCTGGCCGCCGCCCTCGCGCGGGGCGGCAAGGTCCGCCACTTCGAGGTCGCCGACCCGAGCCTCGAGCAGGTCTTCATCGAGCTCGTCGGTCACCCCGCCGACGAGGACGAGGCGCTGGCGCTGCAGTCGCCAGCGTCGGGCGAGCCGGGCTCCCCGGGCGAACCGGGCTCCCCAGGCGAGCCGATCCGGGAGCGAGTGGCGTGACCGGCCGGCCGGACCCCTTCCTGCCCAACACCAGGATCGTCGCCGGGCGCGAGTTCGGGGAGCGAATTCGGAGCCGACCGTACTTCGCCTCGACCGTCCTCCTCGCGGCCCTCGCGGTGTTCGTCTCGTTCATGCCGCTGTTCGTGCGGATGATCGATCGCGGGACCACCACGACGATCGCGATCGCGGCGGACGAACCGGCACTCGCCGACCGATCGATCGACGTGATGCGGGGCGTCCTCAACTCGACGTCCGGCGGGTCGAAGGCGTACGAATTCGTGCGAGCCGACGATCCGTCCAGCGTCGCGAGCGATGTCGAGGCGGGCCGCTACGACGGCGCGATCGTGGCCGTCCGCGATGCCTCCGGCCGGCTCGACTTCACGTTCCTGACCGGGCAGGGGATCGGGGCGGATCGGACCCAGTTCGTGGCGGTCGGCACGTTCGCCGTGGCGATCCTCGAGTGGACGGAGACGAATCGGGACCCGGCCAGGTCCGCGTTCCAGGTGCCGACCCTCGACGTTCGGGCCGCCGCCGGCCCGAACGCGGGCGGGGTGCCGCTGGGCACCTCGGAGATCGCCAGCCGCCAGCTGTTCGGGACCGTCCTCGTGGTGATCCTCTTCCTGACGATCGTGATCTACGGCATGTGGGTCGCCGCCGGCGTCGCGGCGGAGAAGGAGACGCGGGTGATGGAGCTGCTGATCAGCGCCGCGTCAGCCCGCCAGCTCGTGCTCGGCAAGGTCGTGGGGATCGGCCTCGCCGGCCTGCTCCAGTACCTCGCGATCCTCCTGCCGGCCCTCCTGGCACTGGCACTCCAGGAACCGGTGGCCGCGGCGCTCGGGATCCCCGGTGGGGGCGGCACGCCCCTCGCGGGTGTCGAGACGACCCTGATCGTCGCGTACGGGCTGTTCTTCGTCCTCGGGTTCACGCTCTACGCGCTCGTCTACGCGGCGGCGGGATCCCTGGTCAGCCGGGTCGAGGATCTCCAGGTCATCGCCCTGCCGATGAGCCTCATCGGGATCGCCGGCTACCTCCAGGCGATCGTGGCCCTGTCGGGAGGGATCGGCGGGTTCATCCGGATCTCGTCCTACGTGCCGTTCTGGAGCCCGTTCGTGATGTTCACCCGGCTCACGGTCGGGCGCGTCGAGCCCTGGGAGCTGGCGCTCGCGTACGGCCTGCTCGTCGCCGCGATCGCGCTCGTCGCCGCGCTGGCGATCCGGGTCTACGCGGCCGGGGTGATCCTGTACGGCCAGCGTCCGGGCCCCGGGAGGCTCCTTCGCGCCATCGTCGCCCCGGGCGACTGACCCTCGCCGCCTACCGAACGTCCGTGGTCGGGGTCTGCCGTTCGGCCATCTCGACGGGGTCATCAAAGCCCAGCGGAAGGCGGCGGATCAGGGCCAGGACCGGCGCGGCACCCTCGCGCAGCTCGCCGGTCGCACCCTCCCCGGGGAGTGGACCGTCCGACAGCCCCGTCCGGGCGACCGCGATGAATCGCCAGAGCCGGCTCCGGATCCCGGGCAGGTACGGGCTGGCTCGCTGGCGCGCGAGGATCCCGGCGAGACCCTGGGCCGCGACCGCGGCGTGGAGTGCTCGGCCCTCGCCGGGGATCGCAGGGACTGTGAGGACCTCGTCGCCGGGGCGGAGGACGCGGCGGAGCTGATCTCGCCGTCGCTCGAGGGGCAGGGAGAGCAGCGACCGCCCGTCGAGGTCGAGGAGGTCGAAGGCGAGGTACGCAACGGGCCGTCCCGGCTCACCGGCCAGGCGCCGTGCGAGCTCGGCGGGATCTGCCCGCCCGCTCGCGTCGACCACGACGAGTTCGCCATCGAGGACCGCCGAGCGCGCCGCGACCCGGACGCCAAGGCCCGTCAGTTCGGGTGGCACGACTGCAAGCGGCTCGCCATCGTCACCGAGGAAGGCCACCTCGCCCCCACCCGGACGGTCCGCCGGCCCGACGAACGCGAGCACCCGCCGCCCGCCCCACGAGGGCTCGAACAGGTAATCGCTGGAGTCGAACGGCTCGGCGAGGACGCGGGCCAGCATCGGACGCAGCGTCGTCGGCAGGTTCGGCAGGGTCGGATCGAGCCGCAGCGAGAGCTGGTCGGGCATCGCCCGGCGATGGTAGCCGGTCGCGTCGACCCGGCAAAGAAGGCCGGTGCCCCGTCTGCCCGGTCCGGCGCGCTGTTCCGACGTGGCTTCGTGGTTCGACTGGACGCCCAGTCCCGATTCTCCGACGGTGACGCTCGAATCAGGACGGCTGGTCCTGGCTCCGACTGGATCGCCCTCCCGAAGAGGTGGGTCCGGGCCTGATCGCGGACTCTCCGTCCAGTTCGTGTCACCTGCGACACGAAATCGGGACTGGCCGTCCGATGTGGCGCCCCGAAACACCTGCCGGGCCAATGTCGTCGGGCCAACTTCGCCAGGCCGATGTCGCCGGGCGCGCGACGGCGCTATCCTCGCCTCGATGACCACGACCAACCGCCCGGACACCCTCTCGCGGGAGCGTGCCAGCGAGCTCGTGCGGGCATGGGCCGGCGGCCGCCCGGGTCCGCTCGGCTCCGTGCTCGGGCGCCTGACCGCAGTCGACCAGGTTGGCGTGGAGCTCCGGGTCGACGGCCTGAAGAAGCGATCGATCAAGAAGGCGTCGAAGCTCTGGGCGCTGGACCTCGCGATCCGGATGATCGATCTCACGACCCTCGAGGGGAGGGACACGCCGGGCAAGGTCCGCGCGATGTGCCAGAAGGCGATCCGTCCCCAGCCCGGCGATCCCACGATTCCGTCCGTCGCGGCCGTATGCGTCTACCCGGCGCTCATCGCCGACGCGAAAGAGGCTCTTCGGGGCTCGACCGTCAAGGTCGCGAGCGTCGCGACCGGGTTCCCGTCCGGCCAGACCTTCCGCGACATCAAACTCGCCGAGGTTCGGGCGGCGGCGGCGGCCGGCGCCGACGAGATCGACATGGTGATCGACCGCGGGGCGTTCCTGTCCGGCGAGTACGGGACCGTGTTCGACGAGATCGTCGAGGTCAAGGACGCGTGCGGCGACGCCCACCTGAAGGTCATCCTCGAGACCGGCGAGCTCGAGACCTACGACAACGTCCGGCGGGCGAGCATCCTCGCGATGGCGGCCGGCGCGGACTTCATCAAGACCTCGACCGGCAAGGTGGCCCCCGCTGCGACGCTCCCCGTCACGCTCGTCATGTTCGAGGCGATCCGCGACTTCGAGAAGGCGACCGGCCGGGCCGTGGGGATGAAGCCCGCCGGCGGGATCAGGACGGCCAAGGAAGCGATCCAGTACCTCGTCGTCCTGTACGAGACACTGGGTCCCCGCTGGATGACGCCGGATCGTTTCCGGTTCGGGGCGTCCAGCCTCCTCAACGACGTCCTCATGCAGATCGAGAAGGAGCGGACCGGCGTCTACCAGGGACCGGACCATTTCACGCTCGACTGACGAGGGCCCCGGCCAAAAGCGTCGCCGGAACATGCTCCAGGGGATGGGCGTCACGCGGCCATGACCGACCGATCGCCGGGCCGTCCGCTCCGCCTCGCCGGACTCGTCGTCCTCGTCACCATCGTGGCGGCCGCCTGTGTCGGCGCCGCATCCCCGCCGGTGCCGACCGCCGCCCCCACACCCGGGCCGGCGCTCGCGCTGCCACACCTGAAGCTCACGCTCATCGATGCGCTCGGCCCGCTCTGGTACTGCGACCCCGACTACTACCCGATCCAGCGACAGGACGAGCTCGTGAGCGCCCGCGAGCGCTGGCCCGAGGTGATGGCGGATGGAGAGGCCTTCGAGGCGATCGCCGTGGCGAAGGGTCTCGATCCGGCCGGTGCCTTCGCCGACGACCAGAAGCTCGGCGTCTACCAGGTCTGGAAGGTCCTGAACGCGATCGCGCTCGACCCGATCGGCAACGAGGCGTACCGCTTCGACTACCTCGCCCAGCCCGCCGCCGGGGCGGCCGAGGGGACGCGCACCGGCGGCACCATCACGGCGACCGGTGTGATCACCGTCGAGCAGCAGACCGCCGCGGACGAGCCGATGTGCCCGATCTGCCTGGTTCGCGGGACGTTGATCGACACCCCGGACGGGGCGGTGCCGGTCGATCAGCTCCGGATCGGGGACGTGGCCTGGACGCTCGACGATGACGGCAATCGCATCCCGGGGGCCGTCATCGCCGTCGGTTCCACGGACGCGCCGGCGAATCACCGGGTCGTCCGGCTCGTCCTCGCGGATGGGCGAACGGTCACCGCCTCGCCCGGCCATCCGCTCGGCGATGGGCGTCGGCTGGGAGACATCGAGGTCGGCGACGCCGTCGACGGCTCGGTCGTGGTCTCCGCAGATCTCGTCGGCTACCGCGGCGGGAGCACGTTCGACATCCTCGTCAGCGGGCCTTCCGGGATCTACCTCGTCGACGGGATCGCGATGGGCTCGACCCTCCGGCCGTAGCCGGAGCCCGAGCCGAAGCCGAAGCTCAGGCCATGACCGGGACCGCGTCGGCCGGCAGGGTCACGGTCGCCGTGGCCGCCGTTTCCTCGGGGACCGGCGCCCGGGACACGATCCCGACGCCGCCGAAGACGGCGAAGCCCTCGATCGTGAGGAGCGGGCCGGTCGGCTCGATGCGATCCAGCTTCCGGGCGTCGCCAATTCCGCCGAAGATGCCTCTCGCCCGAAGCTCCACCCGCCAGGTCTCGGGGATCACGAGCTCGAATCCACCGAAGATCGCACGCACCGTGAGCACGGCACCCGCCGGATCGAGGGTCGCCTCCCGAAGGTCGAGCGTGCCGCCGCCGTACCAGGCCGTGACGGCCGCTCGTCGAAGCGCCGGGGCCCTGCTGGCAAACTCCATCCCGTCGTAGATCGCGACGAGGTCGAGCTCATCGTCCTCCGGGCCGCCGGATGAAACCATCCTGCCCTTGGCGATGAGCGCCGCGATGGCTGCCGCCAGCCCGGCCACGATGCTGGCGACGAGAACGGAACGAAGCAGGATCGAGATCAGTCGCATGGGTCTCCTCCCGAGCGCGGTTGAACGCCTGAATGCTCGCCCCATCCACGCTGGAAGACAAGGTCCGAGCGTCCCGCGTTCGCGGCCGGGCCGCCCCGCGGATCAGCCCGGGAGCCGGACCCCCGGCACGTGACGGGCAAGGAAGTCGAGCACCACCGCGGTCTGGTGGATCCGCTCGTCGATCTGGTACGGCGCGTGGCCGGTCGGGAAGAGGTAGAGCTCGTGGGGGTGGTCCCGCGCCCTGAGCCGGTCCACGTAGGCCATCACCTGGCCGATCGGGCAGCGACTGTCGGCCTCGCCGGCGAGGAAGAGGATCGGCGCCCTTACGTCGTCCACGTACGAGATCGGCGATCGCTCGGTCATCAGCTGCGGCACCTCGGCCGGCGTCCCGCCGAGGAGTGCCCGGTCGTAGGCCTGGAGCAGGGGCGAGAGGTGCTCGTAGCCGAGCGCGTAGTCGCCTACCGGGACGCCGGCGACGCCGGCGACGAACCGGTCCGGGTGCATGCCGTGCATGAGGAGCGTCAGGTAGCCGCCCCACGACCAGCCCGCGATCGCGAGACGGGCCGGGTCCGCGAGGCCCCGCGCGAGGAGGCCGTCCACGCCGGCAAGGATGTCCTCGACCTCGGGCCAGCCGATGTTCCCGATGAGGGTGTCTC
Source organism: Candidatus Sulfomarinibacteraceae bacterium (assembly GCA_035466655.1). Classification (GTDB taxonomy): domain Bacteria; phylum Chloroflexota; class Limnocylindria; order Limnocylindrales; family CSP1-4; genus UBA5189. Next base: position 9,752 of record DATIUS010000212.1, on the reverse strand, counting down.
GCCAGGCCGCCCCGAACCCGATCGAGCCCCGGTAGTTCACGAGGACGACCTGGAACCCGGCGTCCACGTACGCCTGGAGGTCCGGCGCCCAGCGATCCAGGTCGATGGAGGTGGGGCCGCCGTGGACATGGACGAGGGTCGGGAAGGGAGCCGATCCCTCGGGCTCGATCCGCCAGCCCGTGACGGTCTGGCCGCCGGGGTTGGGGAAGGACCACGGGATGAACGGCCGGCCGGAGGGTGCCGGACCCGCGGTCAGGATGGGCTCCTCGCGGCCGACCTCGAGGAGAACGCCCGGGTGCTCGCCGGCCTGGAGCCGATACCAGACCGCCCCATCCGGGCGGACCCGGGCGCCCGTCATCGAGCCGGGCCGCGTCGGGAGCTCCGTCACGGCGCCCGTCGCGAGGTCGTAGCGGTGGAGGTGGTCGCGGCCGTCGCGGAGCTCCACCAGGAGGACTGCCGAGCCATCCGGCCACCAGTCGGCGACCTCCGTGAACCGCTCCCATGGAAGCTCGAGGTCGGTAACCCGCCCCGTCCGCGGCTCCCAGATCGCCGGCGCCCGTTCGCCCCGTCGCTCGTGCCCGATCGCCAGCCGCTCGTCGCCCGCTACCGGCGACCAGGCGAACGCAAGGAGCTCCCGTCCCGGATCCGCGAGGTCGGCGACGACCGCACCGGTTCGTGCGTCGAGCACGCGGAGGGCCGCGTGGATGAGGTCGCCGTGCTCCCCGTGCTCGATCGCGACGAGGCGCTCGTCCGCGCTGAGGCCGGCGAGCTCCGCGCCGCCGTGCGTCATCGCGGCGCTCCCGCCGAGAAGGATCGATTCGGGGCTGTCGCGCAGCAGGTTGGTCGTGCCGTCGGACTCGATCATGTACAGGGCGAAGCCGTCCGGCCCGGAGATCGCGGCCGCGGTCCGCCGCCGGCCCGGCGCCAGGCCGCCCTCCCAGCCTCGGGGCAGGCCGTCGGCCAGCGGCTCGGGCGCGCCGCCGGAGAACGGCGCCGCGACCCAGGCCCCGGATTCGTCGCCGGTCGTGTCGCGATGCCAGAGGACCCAATCGCCGTCCGCGCTCGCCTGGCCGGAAACGACGCCGACCGGCTCGTGCGTGATCTGCCGGCGCTCGCCGGTGGCGAGATCCCAGCCGTGGAGCTGGTAGACGCCGCTCTCGGACGAGACGTAAACGAGCCGGTCCGGCGCATGGCGCGACCAGGTCGGAAAGCCGAGGACCGGGGCACGGTAGCGCCGCTGCCAGCGGGGGATGTCGTCGGTCATGCGGGTCAGGATACGAACGATCCCAGGATCCCGACGGTCAGCAGGATCTGGGCGGCGTGGTACGTGACGATCACGACGAGACGCCGGCGGGACGCGGCACCCCGCGTGACCGGGGGCGGCGCGGCGAACCGGTCCCAACCGAGCATTGAGTCCGAGGCCACGAACAGCCACGCGCCGGCCGTCGCCGCCGGGGAGCCGGTCGCCGTCGCGGCGATGGCCATCAGGCAGATCGCGCCGAAGTAGGCCACGACCGGGCCGCCCATCCCGCCGCGGGCCGCCCCGGCGAGGATCGCCCGGCCCAGGGTGACGAGGAGCGCGACCGACGCGCCGGCACCGATGAACGCGAGGCCCGCGTCCAGGTCGCCGAGCAGGAAGATCGCGAGGTACGCGAGGTGGGCGACGAGGAACGCGACGAGCCCGCCGACGAACCGGACCGGGGGAAGGAGGAGCCAGTCACCGACCAGCGAGGCGGCCAGGGCCGCGACCAGGAGCAGACGGGCCGGCGACGCCGACGGGTCGGACAGCAGCACGGCGCCGATCAGCGCCACGATCACGGCGGGCTTCGCCAGCCGCTCGATCCGAGGTTCGTCCCGGGCGACCGCGAGCCAGTCCACGACGGCGGCCACCGAGGCCGCGACGAGCACGGCCTGGACCGGACCGCTCATGGAGCGAGGTGGCGCATGACGGAATCGGCCGGCATCCCGGGTATCATGCGCCTCGTGACCGGCGACTCGACGAAGCTGCGACCCTGGTCGGGCGATCGCGCGCCGGCCAGCTGGGGCCTCGGCGACGGGCAGGCGATCCCCTGGGAGTACGCCCCGGCGCCCGAGTCACGCGACGTCGTCATCGTCAAGGACCGCTACGGCCTGTTCATCAACGGTCGCGAGGTGCAGGCCTCGGACGGCGCGGTCTTCACGACGATCAACCCGGCGACCGAAGAGCGGCTTGCCGACGTCGCCCGCGCCACGCCGGCCGACGTCGACCGGGCGGTCCGCTCCGCCGGACGCGCCCAGAAGCGGTCGTGGGGCTCGCTGCCCGGCCGCGAACGCGCGAAGTACCTGTTCCGGATCGCGCGGGTCCTCCAGGAGCGGAGCCGAGAGTTTGCCGTCCTCGAGACGATGGATTCCGGCAAGCCGATCAAGGAGAGCCGGGACGTGGACGTCCCGCTCGCCGCGGCGCATTTCTGGTACTACGCCGGCTGGGCGGACAAGCTCGAGTACGCGTTCCCCGGCCGCGTGGCGCGGCCGCTCGGCGTGGCCGCCCAGGTGATCCCCTGGAACTTCCCGCTGCTGATGCTCAGCTGGAAGATCGCGCCGGCGCTCGCCGCCGGCAACACGGTCGTCCTGAAGCCCGCGTCGACGACGCCCCTCTCCGCGCTCCTGTTCGCCGACGTCTGCCGCCAGGCGGACCTCCCGCCGGGTGTCGTGAACATCGTCCCCGGCCCGGCCGAGATCGGGATGCACCTGGTCAGCCATCCGGGCGTCCAGAAGGTCGCCTTCACCGGTTCGACCGGGGTCGGGAAGCTCATTCACAAGGCGATCGCGGGCACGGACAAGGCGATCACGCTCGAGCTCGGCGGCAAGGCCGCCAACATCGTGTTCGAGGACGCGGCGCTCGACCAGGCGGTCGAGGGGATCGTCAACGGGATCTACTTCAACCAGGGCGAGGTCTGCTGTGCCGGCTCGCGCCTGCTCGCCCAGGAATCGATCGTCGAGCCGTTGATCGAGAAGCTCAAGGACCGCCTGTCCACCATCCGCGTGGGCGACCCGCTCGACAAGAACACGGACGTCGGGGCGATCAACTCGCGCCAGCAGCTCGACAAGATCACCGAGCTCGTCGCGGCCGGCGTCACGGAGGGCGCCGACCTGTACCAGCCGCGCTGCGAGCTCCCCGACCGGGGATTCTTCTTCCGCCCGACGCTGTTCACGAACGTCGCCCAGAGCCACCGGATCGCGCAGGAAGAGATCTTCGGGCCGGTGCTCTCCGTGCTGACGTTCCGGACCCCCGAGGAAGCCGTCGAGAAGGCGAACAACACGCCGTACGGCCTGTCGGCCGGGATCTGGACGGAGAAGGGGAGCCGCATCCTGTCCATGGTTCGGCGGATGCGCGCCGGGGTCGTCTGGGCCAACACCTTCAACCGGTTCGATCCGACGTCGCCGTTCGGCGGCTACAAGGAATCCGGCTTCGGGCGCGAGGGGGGCATGCACGGCCTCCACGCGTACGTCCGCCTGGAGGACCGCTAGTGGCCACGGTGCCGGCGCGTCGGAAAGCGACGGCGGCGCGGGCCGTCGCGGCCGAGCCGGCCCCGCGGCTCGAGGTCCGCAAGACCTACAAGCTGTACATCGGCGGGGCGTTCCCGAGGACGGAGAGCGGGCGCTCGTACCTCGTCTTGGCCGCCGACGGGACGCCCGTGGCAAACGCCTGTCGCGGATCGCGCAAGGACCTGCGCGACGCCGTCCGGGCCGCCCGGAAGGCCTTCCCCGGCTGGGCCGACCGGACCGCGATGAACCGCGGCCAGATCCTCTACCGGGTTGCCGAGCTGATGGAGGGCCGGCGGGACCAGTTCGTCGCGGAGGTCACCCAGGCGGAGGGGCTCCGCCCGGACCGCGCCCGGGCCGTCGTGGACCGGGCGATCGATCGGTGGGTCTGGTACGCCGGCTGGGCGGACAAGATCGCCCAGGTCCTCGGCTCGTCCAACCCCGTCGCCGCGGACTACTTCAACTTCACCATCCCCGAGCCGACCGGCGTCGTCGGGATCGTGGCACCGGAAGGCTCCTCGCTGCTCGGGCTGGTCTCGCGCCTGGCGCCCCCGCTCGTCGCCGGGAATGCCGTGGTGGCGATCACGTCCGAGACGCGACCCCTGCCGGCGATCACGCTCACCGAGGTCCTGGCGACCTCGGACGTCCCGGGCGGCGTGGTGAACGTCATCACGGGGCTGAAGCGGGAGCTGGTGCCGGTCATGGCCGCCCACGTCGACGTCGACGCGATCGACGTCTGGGGCGTGGCCGACGCGGCCCGGCGGGACGTCGAGCTGGCGGCCGCCGACAGCGTGAAGCGCGTCGTCCGCCGTCCCGCCGGCGTCACCGATGCCCGCTTCGACTGGCTCGACGACCGTGCCGCCGAGCGTCCCGAATGGATCGCCGCCTACCTCGAGATGAAGACCGTCTGGCATCCGATCGGGGTGTAGTGCCCTGCCGATCGATGACCTTCGGCTCCGGCGTCGTCGGGAGGGCCGGGGCAGGATGGTCCGGAGTCGCGTGAGAGGAACGAGATGCCGGCGATCATCCAGACCGAGAAGCTGACGAAGTACTACGGCACCCAGCGCGGGGTCATCGACGTCGACCTCGCCATCGAGCAGGGCGAGATCTTCGGCTTCCTGGGACCCAACGGGGCCGGCAAGACGACGACGATCCGGACGATGCTCGACCTCATCCGCCCGACGAGCGGCCGGGTCAGTGTCTTCGGGATCGAATCGAGCGCGGACCCGGTGGCCATCCACCGGCGGACCGGCTACGTCCCCGGGGAGTTCAACCTCTACGACCGGCTGACGGGAGGGCAGACCCTGGAGTACTTCGCGAACCTGCGTGGTGGCGTCGACCGGGCCTACCAGGCGTCGCTGGTGGAGCGCTTCGACCTCGACCCGGGCCGGCGCTTCAGGGAGTACTCCAAGGGCAACAAGCAGAAGGTGGGGGTGATCATCGCGCTCCAGCACCGGCCGGAGCTCCTGATCCTCGACGAGCCGACCGCGGGCCTGGACCCGCTCGTGCAGCAGACCTTCTTCACCACGCTCCGCGAGGCCGTCGCGGACGGGAGCACCGTGTTCCTGTCGAGCCATATCCTCTCGGAGGTCGAGAAGAGCTGCCACCGCGTCGCGATCATTCGCGACGGCCGGTTGGTGAAGGTCGACACGGTCGCCGCGCTGCGCGATCTCGCCCATCACCAGGTCGAGCTGCGCTTCGCCGGGCCCGTGCCGCTTGCGGAATTCGCGGGGCTCCCCGGCGTCAGCGACGTCGTCGGCGACGATCACGTGCTCCACATGCGCGTCTCCGGGCCGATCACGCCCGTGGTCCAGGCCGCGGCCCGCTACGAGCTGATCGACTTCGTGAGCCGCGAGCCGGGCCTGGAGGAGACGTTCCTCGCCCAGTACGGCGGCGGTAGCGTCGAGGCGGAGGGCCATGGCCGCTGAGCTCGGCGCGCCGCGCGCCGCGGCGACGATTCCCGGGATCCCGTTCCGCAGCCGGCTGTACGGCTTCGGCAGCATCTACGGGAAGACCATCCGCGACTCGCGCCTGGCCTTCATCATCGCCGCGGGTTTCGTCGGGGGACTCGCGCTCGTCATGGGCGCCGCGGTCTCCACCATCTTCCCGACGGCGCAGTCACGACTCGAGATCGACAAGCTCATCGGAAGCATGCCCGGCTCAATGGTCAACCTGTTCGGCAACGCCACCCTGATGGGCTCGAAGCTCGGGACGATCGGTGGCTACATGACCTGGAAGTACGGCGCGATCTTCGCGCTCGGCACCGGCCTGTGGTCGATCCTCGCGCTGTCGGGGACCCTTGCCGGCGAGGCGGCCCGGGGGAGCCTGGATATCGTCGCCGCGGCACCGTTCGGCAAGCGCCGGATCGCGCTCGAGAAGGTCGCCGCCCATCTGACCATGCTCTGGCTTGCCATGGCGATCCTGGCGGTCCTCACCACGATCAGCTCGAACGTCTACGGCGACGCGTCGCTCGGTGACCACATTCCGCTCGGCGCCGCCATCAGCTTCGCTCTCTGGGTCGGTTCCATCGGGACGCTCTTCGGTGGCCTCGCGCTCGCGCTGGGGCCGGTCCTCGGCCGTTCCGGCGCGGCCGGCGTTGCCGGTCTCGTGATGGTCGGCCTGTGGATCGTGAGCGGCCTGAACATCGGCGGGCCGATCGTGGCCGTGAGCCCGTTCCATTGGACCGTCGACCACATCCCGCTCGTCGGCTTCTACAACTGGCCGGGCCTGGCCCTCGTCGGGCTCGCCGCGGTCGCCTTCATCGCCCTCGGGATCGAGCTGTTCCGGCGCCGCGACCTCGGCGTCACCGCCGGCCTGTCGCTCCCGCGCCTGCCGGCGAGCGTCCTCGGGGTCCGGGGGCCGGTGGGCCGGGCGTTCGGCGACGTGCTCCCGCGCTCGCTCGCATGGGGGTTCGGCATGGGCCTGATGGGGGCCCTCCTCGCGTCGCTCGTCGGGCCGTTCGCCGACCAGATCGGCGGCGACTCCGGCCTCTCGAAGACCTTCGCGCTGATCTTCCCCGGCCTCGACTTCTCGAGCGCCGGTGGCTGGCTCCAGCTGTACGCGGAGCTCTTCTTCATCGCCTCGGGGTTCGCCGCGACGACACTCGTGTCGAAATGGGCGTCGGACGAGAACGACGGGCGCCTCGAGGAGCTCCTGGCCGTCCCGATGCCGCGCGCCCGGTGGGTCGTCGCCGGCGGGGTTGCGGCGATCCTCGCGGTCGTCGTCATGACGGCGATGCTCGCGGCCGGAATCGGGCTCGGCGCAGCGGCCGGCGGTGGGACGGCCGGTGACGCGATCCTCGGCTCGGCGTCGCTTGGCCTGTTCGCCCTCGCCATCGTGGGTGTCGGATTCGCGATCGGCGGCCTGTGGCGGACGTCGCTCGCGGCCGAGATCGCCGCGCTGGTGGTGGTCGTGACGTACCTCATCAACCTGCTCGCGCCACCGCTCAAATGGCCCGACTGGGTCCACCAGCTCGCCTTGACCGCCCACTTCGGCCAGCCGATGGTCGGCGACTGGGATCCGGTCGGGATCGCCGCCAGCCTGGTGATCGGGGTCGGCGGAATCCTGGTCGGCGCGTGGGGGATCGCCCGCCGCGACATCGGCCGGTAGGGGGCGGCCCGCGAGGCCGCCGAAGCGCCGGTAGCGGGCGGCCCGCGAGGCCGCCGCACCGCCGGTAGACTCCGGCGGTGCCGACCGTCGCGCTCGTCCTCGTCATCGTCGCGGCGGTCCTCCACGCCGGCTGGAACGTCCTCCTCAAGACCTCCGGCGACCCGCTCCGGACGGCGGTCCGGCTGCAGGCGATCGGCACGGCGGTCCTCGTCCCGGTCGGCTTTCTCGCCTGGCTGGCGAACGGGCGGCCCGCGATCGAGCCCGAGGGCGTGGCGCTCGCGCTCGGCTCGGGCGTCCTCGAGGCCGTCTACTTCCTGTGCCTCTCGGCGGCCTACGCACGGGGCGACCTGTCGCTCGTCTATCCCCTGGCCAGGGGGACGGCACCGCTCCTGTCGATCCTCGTGGGCCTCGGGCTCCTCGGGGAACGCCTCGGCGGGCCGGCCGCCGTCGGCGTGGGCTGCCTCGTGGGCGGGATCCTCCTCGTCGCGCGGCCGTGGCGTGCGCTGCGGGCGGCCGGACGGGGGCATCGCGGGGCGATCGGCTTCGCCCTCGCGACGGGGGTCTCGATCGCCGCCTACTCCGCGGTCGACCGGGTCGGGGTTCGAATCCTGGAGCCGTGGCTGTACGGGGCCTTCCTCGCCGTGTTCGCGACGGTGATCCTCGCCGTCGCCGTGGCGGTCGGCCGGCGCTCCGGGTTCCTCGGGACGCCGATCGTCGCCAGCCGGCCGACCTCGCTGTGGCGGGACGGCGTCGCGGGCGTCATGTCGCTCACGGCCTACCTGCTGATCCTGTTCGCCTACTCGCTGGCGCCGCTGGCGGCCGTCGCGCCGCTCCGCGAATCGGGGATCGTCCTCGCGGCCGCGTGGGGCGCCGTCCGGCTCGGCGAGGCGGCACGGGGCCGGGAGTCGGCCGCCCGGATCGGGGCGGCGGCGCTGGTGGTGCTCGGGGCGGTCCTGCTCGCGATCTCGCGCTGACGTCGCAAGGGCCGGGTCAGGCCCCGGCGACCGGTGGGGTCCGCCCAAAGATCCGGCGCTGGCCGAACCGGCTGTTCACGAGCGCGACGCCGCCGATGACGAATGCCGTGCCGACGAGCATCCCGCCGTCCACGACCTCGCCCAGCACGAGCGCCCCGGCGGCGATCCCGACGATCGGCAGGGTGTACGCGACCATCGACGTCCGCGTCGCGCCCCACGCCTGGAGGAGTCGGAAGTAGACGAGGTAGGCGATTCCCGAGCCGAGGAGCCCGAGCCAGACGATCGCGACGATGGACCGGTCCGTCCACGCCACGTCGAACGGCCGCTCGGTCAGGATGGCGATGGTCCCCGTGATCACGAACCCGAACAGGACCTGGAAGAGCGCCGGGATCATCGGCCGCAGGCCACGGACGTTGCGGCGGGCATACACGTTGCCGAAGCCGTACGAGGCGGTCGAGGCCAGGAGGGCCAGCTCGCCGCTGATCGCGCCGTCTCCGCCGCCCGAGCCGAGGCCCCGACCGACGAGCAGGACGACGCCGGCATACCCGATGACCAGGCCGGCGATCCGGTTGACGGTGATCGGCTCGTCGTGGAGGACGAGCGCCGCGATCACGATCGTGAACAGCGGCACCCCGCCGTTGAGGATGGCGGCGACGGCCGAATCGACCGTCTGCTCCGCCGACGTGATCAGGGCGAACGGCACGGCGATGTTCACCACGGACATCACCACCAGGTGGCCGTAGATCTTCGGATCCCGCGGCAGCGGCTCACGGGCGATGGCCACGACGATGGCCAGCAGGGCGAGGCCGATCCCGAGCCGCGCCGCGACGAGGGTGAACGTGGGGAGCGTCTCGACGCCGATCTTGATGAACAGGTAGGACGACCCCCAGATGAGGCCGAGGGCCGCGAAGAGGATCCAGTCGAGGCGGGCGGCGCGGGCGGTCATCCGCGGATCATAGGGCCTTGGCCTACTACGGTGGGCCAAGACGACACCCTCGTGCCGGCGCCGTTACGCTTCGCTGCGTGCCGGCCATCCGCATCCTCTTCCTGCTCGTCGGGGCGATCCTCGGGGTCTTCTACCCGTTCGTCTCGGCGATCCTCCTGGAGCTCGGGTTCTCACCGGAAGAGATCGGCCTGACGACCGCGATTGCGGCCCTCGCCTTCACGATCTCCGTGCCGATCTTCGGGCACTTCGCCGACGTCGTCCTCGGCCGGGTTGCGGCGCTTCGCATCGCTGCCGTCGGGTCGTCGGTGGCCGTCCTTGGCCTCCTGCTCGATGTCCCGCCGGTTGCCGTCGCGCTGCTGATCGTCGTGTACGCGGGGTTCGAATCGGCGCTGGCGCCACTCTCGGATGCCCTCGCCGTGAACGCGCTCGCGCGAGCGCCACGGGCGTATGCGCGGACGCGGATGCTGACCAGCTTCGGGTTTGCCGGCGCCTCCGTCCTCGCGGGCCTCCTCTACAACCGGACCGGGTTCGCGCCGGCGTCGGTCTTGTGGGCGCTCATTGCCGTCGGGATCTTCGTGGTCACCCGGTGGGTGCCGGACGTGGCCCGCTACCGAGGGGCCGAGGCGGCCGCCGGCCGCGACGGAATCGAGGCGACCACCGGCCGCGACGGAATCGAGGCGGCCGCGGGGCGCGGCCGGACC